>NZ_JBKVPW010000003.1:0-309157 GCF_046968865.1 Gallintestinimicrobium sp.
TCTTTTGAAGCCCGTTGCCGGACTTCGTTGCCGACACCCTCTGTCTGGCTATTTTTATGTGCGCAGGCAATGAGCCAAGTGGATATTCTTGCATATCTATGTGGCGAATGCTGCGACAACGATAATTATGGAGGATAACTGCCTATGGCGAATAATAAGATGAATGTTGAAGGAAAAAATTACTCGGATATTCCGGTATGGCGTAGATATACGCTTACCATCGAAGAAGCAGCCCGATATTATCATATCGGCGAAGGGAAACTGAGAATGCTGATTGAAGAGCATCCGAATGAAGATTTTTATGTTATGAATGGCAATCGAGCCTTGATTAAGCGTGAAAAATTTGAACGCTATCTGGATCAGGCAACGGCTGTATAACTGGCATTAGAAATGCTTAACAGAAATTCCGAAATCACATGGCATAACTATACGGAGAGCCGGATTTGTGATAGTATAAAACTGCAAGTCTGGCTCTCCTTATTCTGAAAGGAGAGATTTCGATGAGTGAAAAAAGACGAGACAATAGAAATCGGATTTTGCGTGAAGGTGAATACCAGCGTACAGATGGGAGGTATCGTTACCGATATATTGACGAGGATGGTAAGGAGAAGAATGTGTACAGTTGGCGTTTGGACAAGAATGACCCGACTCCCAGGGGTAAAAAGCGAGAGCTTTCGCTGAGAGAGAAGGAAAAGCAGATTCAGGCGGATCTGTTTGACCATATCGTTACCCGTGGCGGCAATTACACGGTAGTTGAATTGGTAGAGAAATATACTTCTCTGAAAACCGGTGTCGGTCATAACACCAAGGCGGGATATAAGACCGTAATCAATATCCTGAACAGAGAAGCGTTTGGAAAGCAGCGCATTGACAAGGTTCGCCTGTCTGATGCAAAGGCGTGGCTGATCAAGCTTCAGCAGGTGGATGGCAGAGGGTACAGCTCTATTCACTCCATCAGAGGTGTTCTGAGACCGGCTTTTCAGTTGGCGGTAGATGATGATCTGATCCGTAAAAATCCTTTTGGATTTGAACTGGCATCGGTGATCGTAAACGATTCCGTCACCAGAGAAGCAATTACCCGTAAGCAGGAGCGTGATCTTCTGAAATTCATCAAGGAAGATAAGCATTTCTGCCGATACTACGATGCGATCTATATTCTCCTTAACACGGGGCTGCGAATCTCGGAGTTCTGCGGGCTGACGATCTCCGATCTTGAGTTCGACCAGAAGCGTATCAAGGTAGACCACCAGTTGCAGAGAACATCGCAGATGCAGTATGTAATTCAGGCTCCTAAAACGGAAAGCGGTATCCGCTATGTGCCGATGAGCGAGGAAGTTGTGGCGTGTTTCCGTCGTATTCTTGCCAATCGAGTAGCACCGAAAATAGAACCGATGGTAGACGGATATGCTGGATTTTTGTTTCTCGACAAGAACGATAAGCCAATGGTCGCCCTTCATTGGGAGAAGTACCTGGAACATATTATTGAGAAATATAACAAGATTTACCGTATTCAGATGCCCAAAGTAACTCCTCATGTATGCAGACACACTTTTTGTTCCAATATGGCGAAATCCGGAATGAATCCAAAGACGTTGCAGTATATCATGGGTCATTCGGACATCAGCGTAACGCTGAATGTTTACACCCATGTGCAGTTCGATGACGCACAGGCAGAGCTGCTTCGAGTAGCAAAAGCCTAAAATACCCCGTTGGTACAGAGCATTTATTTACCAACAGATTTACCAATATTGCAGGGAAAAGCACGAGAAAATACGGGAAGATTTGAGAAGATACCCCGGAAACACAGAAACAGGAAAATGCCGAAAAAACCTGCAATATTGGGCATTTGAGAAGAAATACAAGACTTAAATGGAGATATAAAAAGATGATAAAAATACTTTTCATCTGCCACGGCAATATCTGCCGTTCCCCTATGTCCGAGTTCATCCTCCGGGACATGGTTGCAAAACGCGGCATAGCGGATCAGTTTGAAATCGCATCGGCTGCGACAAGTCGGGAGGAAATCGGCAATCCGGTCTATCCGCCGGCGGTGCGGAAGCTGCGGGAGCATGGCATTGACCCGTCCGGGAAGCGGGCACGCCAGATGACGAAGCAGGATTACGAATATTATGATTATCTGCTGGCAGCGGAGCAGTATAATATTCAAAATATGCTTCGAATCGTTGGCGGAGACCCGGAGCATAAAATCCATCGGCTGCTGGATTACTCAAAGCATCCGCGCGATATTGACGATCCGTGGTACTCCGGGGATTTCGAAACCGCGTACCGGGACATCGTGGAGGGCTGCGAAGCATTCCTGGAGAGTTTCAAATGAACAAAAATGACTGCGAAGCAGCGGAAAGTATCGCAGATTCGTTTCTGCGAATGGCGTGTGTGAACTGTAACTTTGCAGATGCTTCAGGAAAGAGAACCTCAGATTCCCCTACCTATTTAAGGAAATGTATGCTACAATAAAAAAGATATCAGGATCAAAAACTCTTTTGCCTCTGATATCAGGACAACAGTATCCGTCGCGGGATGACTGATTATCAGATTGCTGTTCCAAGGGTGCTGCGGGCAGCGAATAAGATCGGAGTTTTTGAATGAGTATCAATTCCATGATTTTTCTGACGGCTTTTTTGCCGGTTGTATTTGTGTTGGACAGGCTGTGCGTGCGCAAAACAGCGCTGAAAAATATCCTGCTGCTTTTGGCAAGTCTTGTGTTTTATGCGTGGGGCGATCCGGTTTATATTGTCCTTTTACTTGTTTCGATTGCGGCAAATTACGGTATCGGACTGCTGCTTGGATGTCAGCGGGATGAAAGCGTGGCGGCGAAAGCCGTTCTGGCGGCGGGCATTTTGGTAAACCTGGGGATTCTTGGGTATTATAAATATTTTGACTTCTTTTTGCGGATTGTGAACCGGCTGACGGGAAGCGAGCATGAGATGCGCAATATCCCGCTTCCGATTGGTATTTCGTTTTTTACGTTCGGAGCGATTTCGTATCTGATGGATTTATACCGCGGTCATTATGAGGCGGAGAAAAATCCGCTCAATATGGCACTGTATCTGTCCTTTTTTCCAAAAATTTCAGTCGGACCGATTGCGCGGTATCGCGATTTTGCCCCGCAGCTGACAAACAGACAGGAAACCGTGGAAAAGACAGCGGAGGGAATCCGGCGCTTTGCCTATGGACTTGGTAAAAAGGTGCTGGTCGCAAACATTGTCGGCGCAAGTGTAGATAAGATCTATGCGCAGGACATTACAAATGTTACGGGCGTTATGGTGTGGTGCGCGGCGATTCTGTATGCGATTCAGATTTACTATGATTTTTCCGGTTTCACGGATATGGCCATCGGTCTGGGCAAAATGTTCGGATTCGATATTTGTGAAAACTTTAATTATCCATACCTGTCCGGTTCGATTCAGGAGTTCTGGCGCAGATGGCATATTTCCCTGAGCAGCTGGTTTAGGGATTACCTCTACATACCGCTTGGCGGAAACCGGAAAGGAAAGGCTCGGACATATTTGAATCTGGCGATCGTCTTTTTTGCGACCGGGTTATGGCATGGCGCGACGACAGCGTTTATCGCATGGGGCGCGCTGCACGGATTTTTCATCATTGTGGAGCGGATCGGCTTTAAGAAAATTCTGGACAAAATCGGCTTTTTGCGTTATGTATACACGGGGCTTGTGGTGTTGTTCGGCTGGGTGATTTTCCGGGTGGCAAATCTGCAGCCGGCGCTGCAGTACATCCGCAGGATGCTGACGCCGTGGCAGTATACGCAGAGCACCTATGCACTGCGGGAGCTGATCGGAAACCGTTGTATCGTAATGGCGGTTGTCGGTGTCCTTGGTATGGGGCTGTTGCAGGTCGGAATCAAAAGGTTCTGCCCGACAGCGGAGAAATTAAAGGGCGGCGTATTGGAACTGGTTTACTGCATGTTCCTGATCGCAGCGTCGATGCTGCTTTTGGTCAACGGAACCTACAGCCCTGCAATTTATCTGAATTTCTGAGTGGAGAATGCATATGAATAAAAAAATGGCGGCGGCATGGCTGATTTGCTTTGCGCTTTTGCTTTTGATGCCGGGAGCTGTGTGGGCGGTAACAAAGGATCGTTTCCAGACGGATGCGACGGAAAATACGGTTTCAACAGAGATTCCGAAGCTGACGAAGGACAATTACAGAGATTATCCGGGATTGGTGGAGAGCGCGTTTAACGCGGCGGTTCCGTTTCGGAGTCAGCTGATTTCCTTTTCCAGCCTGACAGATTTAAAGCTGTTTTGTGAAAAATCCATCAACGACAAGGTTGTGATCGGTTCGGACAACTGGCTGTTTTACAGCATGGAATCGGACATTGATGATTATAAGGGAACGAACCTGTTTACAGAAGGACAGCTTGCACAGATCGCATCGCAGCTCACGACATCGGAGCAGTGGCTTTCCAACCGGGGCAGTGAATTTGTCCTGATGATTGCACCGAATAAGGAGACGATTTACGGAGAAGAGCATCTTCCTTCCTATTATAAAAAGGCGGAAGAAACGCGGACAGATCAGCTGATCGCTTATCTGAAGAAGAATACAGATATCCGTATTGTATATCCGAAAGAGGAAATGCTGAAATATAAGAAGGAATATTCCCTGTACTGGCACTATGACACGCATTGGAACGCTGCAGGCGGCTATATTGGGGCGAAAGCGCTGTTAAAGGAGTTGGGAGACGAGCTCCCAGAGGTGGAGGACATTACCTTTACTCCGGATACCTTTTCCGGATATGATCTTGCAAGAATGATGAATCTGCAGAGCTACTACGAAAAAAATATGCCTGCGGAAGAAAATTATATCGTGACTGGTTACAACGGCAACAATTTGCAGGCAGTCTCTATTGACGATGCGACGGCTCTGGTGTATCATTCAGATGCGCCGGATACGAGAAAGCTGTTCATGGTGAGGGATTCCTTCGCCGGAGGAATGGCGGGACCGGTGGCGAGCAGCCTTTCAGACTGCTATATGGCTCATTGGAACGGATTTTTTACGCAATCTATGGTAGAAGAACAAAAGCCGGATGTTTTTGTTCTGGAGCTGGTAGAGAGACGGCTGGATTATCTGCTTTCTTTCTGCCTGACAGACTGAGCAGAAAGGTAACGGATGGGAACAAAAAATAAGGGAGAAGGCAGTTCCTTTGTAAAACAGGCCGGCATTCTGGCTGCTGCCGGCATTATCTGTCGAATTATCGGCCTATTGTACAGAAGCCCCCTGACGGGAATTATCGGAGAGACAGGAAACGGCTATTATGCGCCGGCGTATCGCTATTATCAGATGATTTTGCTGATCTCTTCCTATAGCATTCCGTCGGCGGTATCCAAAGTAATTTCACAGAGACTGGCAACCCACCAGTACAAAAATGCGCAGCGGATTTTTCACTGCTCGATTATTTATGTTGTTGTCGTGGGCGGAATCGCCAGTCTGTTTGCGTTTTTTGGAGCAGATTTTCTGATTCCGGGACGGGCGGCGATGGTGCTTCGGACGCTTGCACCGACAATTTTCTTTTCCGGTCTTCTCGGCGTTTTGAGAGGATATTTTCAGGCAAACCGAAGCATGGTGCAGACGTCCGTTTCACAGATTCTGGAGCAGATTTTAAATGCGGCGGTCAGCATGCTGGCGGCATGGGGGCTGATGCAGATATTTGCTGGGGAAGACGAGCTGACCCGTGCTGCGTGGGGGGCAGTCGGAAGTGCAGTCGGAACCGGTGTCGGCGTGCTGATAGCATTGGCGTTTATGCTGATGATTTACCATATGAACCGGAAAATAATCCGCCGCAGGATAGAGCGGGATCGTTCCAGAGATTTGCTGGAAACCGGCGAGATTTTCAAGATCATTCTGTTTATGGTAACGCCGGTTCTGCTGAGTACGTTTGCATATAATGCGAGCGCACTGATCAATCAGACCCTGTATCTGAATCTGATGCAATCGGTACACAACGCTTCTTATGATGATATTACGATTATTAACGGTATTTACGATACGGAAGCGGTCGGACTTTCCAATATTCCGATTGCAATCGCGTCTGCGATGGCTTCCGCGATCCTGCCGAGCATTGCAGGAAGCTTTGAGACAAAGAAGAAAAAAGACGTCCGGCACAAAATCAGCGTGGCAATCAAGACGATCATGTTTATCGCGATTCCGTCTGCAGTCGGCATGACGGTATTATCCAGACCGATCGTATGGCTGTTGTATAATACGAATACGGACAGCATCCGTCTGGGCGGATGCCTTCTGGCGGCGCTTGGTGCGAGCATCGTGTTCTATTCCCTTTCCACACTGAGCAATTCGATTCTGCAGGCAGTCGGCAAGGCGTCGAAGCCGGTTACAAACGCGGTGATTGCGCTGGCGGTGCAGACTGTGGTGGCGGCAGCCCTCCTGATCTTTACAGATATTGGTATTTACAGTTTGCCGATCGCCGTTACGGTATATTCTTTTATGATGTGCCTGTTAAATGGCATCGCGGTGAAAAAAGCGACCGGCTATCATCAGGAAATCGAGAAGACGTTTGTCCTGCCGCTGGTATCCTCTGCGATCATGGGGCTTGTGGTTGCAGGTATTTATTATGGGCTGACGCTGACAGTGCTGAAAGGATATCTCGGCAATGCGGTTGCACTGCTGCTTTCGGTGGCAATCGGCGGACTGACGTATTTTGCGGCGGCGTTAAAGCTTGGCGTCATGTCGAAAAAAGAACTGCTCGGAATTCCCGGAGGCAGTATGATTGTGAAATTTGCGGTAAAATTGCATTTGCTGAAGAATTAGGCCGTAAATTTGTAATAGAATTGTAATAAATGCAGAAAAAGGCTGGATTTTTACCGCCTGCGGGAGTACAATATTTAAACTAGGTTGGTTTAACCTTTTCAAAAAAGAAAAATATTCAGGAGAATGATATATGAAAAAAACCAGTTTGTTCTGTCTGGCGCTGGGATTATCTGCAGCATTATGTGCATGTGGCTCTGCAGCGACAGAAACAACCCCTGTACCTGAAACGGATTCAGCTGTTGCAGCAACGGAAAGCAACGATACAACCGGAACAGAAAATGCAGCAGCGGAGACGGAAAGCGTTGTTACAGAAGACGCAGTTCCGACCAGCTACCTGACCGGTCTGGAATGCACCGAAGAGGAACGCGAACAGCGCCCGATGGCAGTTATGCTGAACAATATTAAGGCAGGAACCCCGCAGGCAGGAATCGGACAGGCATCCGTGATTTATGAAGCGCCGATGGAAGGCGCGGATGTGACCCGTCTGATGCCGTTGTTTGAAAACTGGCAGAATCTGGATACGATCGGCTATATCAGAAGCAGCCGCGATTATTTTGTATACAGCGCACTGGAATTCGATGCGATTTATGCGCATTTCGGACAGGCTACCCCTTATGTCGGCGATCTGTTAAACAGCGATCTGGTGGACAACATCAGCGGCGCGGTTGCAGGAATTGACCGTCCGGCTTCCAAAGCGTTCATGCGGACGGATAAGCGGAAAGCACCCCACAATGTGTATACAACCGGTGAAGCGCTGGCAGAAGCGGCAGAGAAATTTGAATACAGCCTGACTTATCACGATACGCATAAGCAGAAATTTGCCTTTGCACCTCTGGGCGAAAAGGCAGACTATCCGGATAACGATACCGTTGTCCTGATGTATCCCGGCGGTGAAAAGACCGGTGTTGGAAACGGCTATTCCAATGTGCAGGCTTATTTTGAATATAACGATGAAGACGGAAAATATTACCGTTATCAGTACGGTGACAAGCATATTGACGAGACAACCGGCGAACAGCTGACAGTCGATAACGTTATTTTCCAGTATTGTCACGGCGAGTTCCGGGATTCCAAAGGCTATATGGCATTTGATGTGCACGGCGGCTGGGAGCCTGGTGCAGATCTGAACAATTACAAGGTTCAGGTATTTACCGGAGGTAAGATGGTAGAAGGAACCTGGTCAAGATATTCGGATACCGATCCGGCGCTGTATGTGGATGCAGACGGTAACCCGATCCGGCTAAATCGCGGAAAAACATGGGTTTGCCTGATCTGGAACGAACATGCGGATGACGTTGTACTGAAGTAATCCGAAAATCTGAGAGGTACACGATAGTATGAAAGAAGTTTGGGCAAGTTTTCGTCTGGCTTTTTCGATGTATTCGATTTTTCCTGCCAGGCAGATCAAAAAAACCCGTAGAAATATGAAGTATATTTTGATTTTCGTACCGCTAGTCGGCGCGATTATCGGGTTCATTCTAAAACAGTGGCAGGTGATCAGCCCGTATCTGATCGATAAAGATCTGCTGGGCGCGGTTATCTGTGCGATGCTTCCGATCTTTTTATCGGGCGGCGCGTTTCTGGATGGTTTCTTCCGGACAGTAGATGCGCTCAGTTCCCATCAGCCGAGGGAAGTCAAGCTGGAAATTCTGCGGGATTCCCACAGCGGATACTTCGCAATTATTATCTGTGTCTGCTATTTCTTCCTGATCGTCGGTCTTTGGAGCGAAATGCCGCTGGACAGCTGGCCGGTTCTTGCATATGGCTTCATACTTTCCAGAGCGCTCTATGGTCTTTCGATCGAATGCTTCCCGCATTCGCAGGAAAGCAAATGCTCCCTGTATGTCGGAAAAGGCAAAAGCAGAGGAATTGTGATCGCATTTATGATCGCTTATATCGTGATCTCTGTAGTGGGCATGCTGATGTGCGACATTCAGGTAGCGATTCCGTGTCTGGTCGGTGCACTGCTCGCATTTTTGTACTATTGCTATGTGGCGTTCCATCATTTCGGAGGAATTACAGAGGATATCGCATGCTTCTTTGTTCAGGTGTGTGAAATTATGATGCCGCTCGTTGTACTGCTGACCAGCATTGCGACGAGACTGGATATTGCAGGGGAACTGTAAACAATAGAATGCACGCTCTGAGAGCATTCTATTGTCATGAATTAAAAACCGTTACGAGCCGGTGCAGATGTTTTAATCTGTACCGGCTCGTTTATGTTGTAGAGCGTGCCTGCACCGCAGATTGCCGCAGTGTATCGCACCTGCCTTTCATTTTTTTAGTTTTGTCCGTTGTTCGCCGCGCTCAGCCTAAACTGCTCCTTCGCATAGACCGCTGCGCCCAGCATTCCGGCAGCGTCTCCGAGAACTGCAGTGACGATCGTACAGCAGCCATAGGGAATCCGCAATGCATGGGTATCCAGAATTTCACGGGTGTACTGAAGCAGGCGATCGCCCATACGGGACATGCCGCCGCCGACGATGATGATTTCCGGATTGTACAGGCTGAAAACGGCGCACAGACCGTAGCCGAGCAGCTCTCCGGTTTCTCTCATGGTCTCAATAGCAACAGCATCCCCGTCATCGTAGGCACGGGAAAGCATGTCTGCAGTGGCCTTATCAAGGTCATTATTTACCCAGTCACAGATGATGCTGTGCTGTCCCAGTTGGACTTTCTCCCGGAAGGTGCGCAAAATACCGAGGGCAGAAACATAGCGCCCAAGGCAGCCGGAGCTTCCGCAGCGGCATTCCCGTCCTTCACGGAACATATTGATATGCCCGATTTCGCCTGCGGAACCTGTAGCGCCGTAGATCACGCGTCCGTCGATGACCGCAGCGCCGCCAAGCCCGGTTCCGAGGGTGATCATCAGGACGTTATTGCGGTTTTTGCCGGCGCCGAATTTCCATTCCCCATAGAGATTGACACGCGCATCATTATCGATATAGGTCGGGATATGAAGATGGCTCTCCATCCAGGCGACGATTGGAACCTCCTCCCATTTCGGAAAATTCGGGGAAAAACGGGAAATACCGTTTTTGATATCGAGGATGCCGGGGACGCCGATGCCCATGCAGGTGATATCCTGACAGGTCAGGTGCAGCTCATCGAGAAGTGCCAGAACAGCATCATAAATGCGATTGAGGACGTGCTCCGAGCCGAAACGAACCTCGGTGGGGGTGCGTTTTTCCCCGAGCTTATGAAAAAAATCATCGAAAACAGAAATTTTGATATTGGTTCCACCGAGATCAAGCCCGATATAGGTTGCCATAAAATCCTCCTATTTACAGGTGCGTTTGCCGGAAAGCAGGAACTGCACCGTGGTTTTGACAGCTGAAAAACGTTTATATCCATTCTTTTTTCAGTATAACATATGCCCTGTGGAAGAAAAAGTGGAACTGTCAAAAATAGTGTGATAGAATATGGACAGATTTCAAACTCACAAAGATGCAGAAAAGAAGGATAATACTATGATTGCAGAACAATATCGAAAAATGCTGGATGCAAAGTCAGTGATCCGGCAGTTGTCCGAGAAGGCGACGAAGCGGGCGCAGATAATTGGTGCAGAGAATGTATTCGATTACAGCCTGGGAAATCCGTCCGTACCGGCACCGGCAGAGTTTAAGCAGGCACTGCTGGACCTGATTGAGAAGGAAGATCCGATGACCCTGCACGGCTACAGCCCGACGCTCGGTATCCCGTCTGTAAAGACGGCGATTGCGGAGTCCTTAAACTGCAGATTTGACATGAACTACGGACCGGAGCATATTTTCCCGGTTTCCGCAGCAGCGGCGGCAATCGCGCATGCGCTGCGTGCAGTGACTGTGCCGGGGGATGAAGTGCTGACCTTTGCTCCGTTTTTTCCGGAATATCATCCATATGTAGATCTGACCGGAGCCGTTTTAAAGGTTGTTCCGGCGGACACGAAGAGCTTCCAGATCAATTTCGAAGCGTTTGAAGAAATGTTGGGACCGAGGGTTGCGGCAGTGTTGGTGAATACACCGAACAATCCGTCCGGCGCAGTTTATTCGGCGGAGACGTTGACGAAGCTGGCGCAGGTTCTGACGAGAAAAGCAGAACAATACGGGCATGATATTTTCCTGATTTCGGATGAACCGTATCGGGAAATCGTATTTGACGGCAAACAGCAGCCGTATGTATCGAAATTTTATGCCAATACGATCAGCTGCTACTCTTTTTCCAAGGCGCTGTCGCTGCCGGGCGAGAGAATCGGCTATCTGGCGGTCAATCCGGCGTGTCCGTATGCGGCGGAGATCGTAAATATGTGCGGACAGATTTCGAGGGGAATCGGCCATAACTGCCCGACGTCCCTGATGCAGCTGGCGGTATCGAAGGTGCTCGACCTGACCTCCGATTTCTCCGTCTATGAAAAGAACCGCAACCTGCTCTACGAATGCCTGACGGACTGTGGCTTCGAGGTTGTGAAGCCGGAAGGAACCTTTTACATTTTCCCGAAAGCCCCGGAAGCAGACGCGGCGGCATTTTGTCAGAAAGCGCTGCAGTACGATCTGGTGCTCGTTCCGGCGGATTCCTTCGGCTGTCCCGGATATTTCCGCATGGCATATTGCATCGATACGGAGAAGGTGGAGCGTTCCCTGCCGGTGCTGCGCAAAATGATGAAAGAAATCTATGGTTGAATGGAAAGCCCTGATATCATAAAATGAGTGAAACGACAAATGAGACAGCAGGAGTTTTGCAGCAAGGAGGCGCATATCTATGATGTATCAGGCGGGACTGGTGCTGGAGGGCGGCGCGATGAAGGGCGTTTACACCGCCGGCGTGCTGGATTTTTTTCTGGATGCAGGAATCGACTTTGCCAAATGCTACGGCGTTTCGGCGGGAGCGTGCTGCCTGTGCAGTTATCTTTCCAGACAAAAAGGCAGACAGTACAGCGTTTTTACTGACTATCTTGAGGATAAAAACTATTGGGGACTTTCGAGCCTGTTAAGGACCGGCGATTATTTCAATGTCCAGATGTGTTATCACGATATCCCGGAGCGCTTAAATCCGTTCGACTACGAGACGTTTGATAAAAATCCGAGTAAAGGATACGCGGTCGTAACCAACATTGAAACCGGACTGGCCGAGTATCTTCCGATGAAGAATATGCACAGGAATATCGATGCAGTGCGCGCATCGGCATCGATGCCGCTTGTGTCAAGGCCGGTAGAGATTAACGGAAAGCTGTACTTAGATGGCGGACTTGCGGATTCTATCCCACTGCTGCATGCCGTGACGGACGGATGCCGCAAAAATGTCGTTGTGATGACAAAAGAGACGGGCTATCGTCGTGTCCAGCCAAAGCATCTGGAACTGATCAAAGCCAGATATGCGAAATATCCGAAGGTATACGAGCTGATGGCAAACCGCGCAGCAGCCTATAACCAGCAGCTGGATTATCTGGAAGCGGAGGTAAAAAATGGCACTGCGTTTTTGATTCAGCCATCCCACCCAAATGAAGTGGGACGCATCGAAAAAAACAGGAAAAAGCTGCGCGCGCTTTATGAAGAAGGATATCAGGAAGCAGCGCGCCGCAAGGAAGAGCTGATCGCTTTTCTGGAAAAATAAAGGAGGCAGAAAATGTTATCATTTATTGAAATTTTAAAGGCGATTCTGTTCGGAATCGTAGAGGGCATCACCGAGTGGCTGCCCGTCAGCAGCACAGGTCATATGATTCTGTTAAATGAGTTCGTTCATATGAACGTTTCAGAGGAATTCTGGGATATGTTCCTGGTTGTCATCCAGTTGGGCGCGATTTTAGCGGTTGTGCTGCTGTTCTGGAAACAGATCTGGCCGTTTAATTTTACCGGAAGGTCCAAAACAAACGGCATTGTGAAAAAGGACATCATGAAAATGTGGTTCAAGATCATTGTTGCCTGCATTCCGGCGGCAGTAGTCGGTCTGCTGTTCGACGATATCCTTGAAAAATATCTTTACAACCCGATTACGGTTGCAGTGATGCTGATCCTGTTCGGTATCGGATTTATCCTTGTAGAAAATGGTCATAAAGGAAAACGTGCAAGAGTTCGCAGTCTGGCACAGCTTACCTATAAGGATGCGATTATCATCGGTCTGTTCCAGCTGATTGCGGCAATCTTTCCCGGAACCTCCCGTTCCGGAGCAACCATTCTGGGCGGCCTGATGATCGGCGTTTCCAGAACCGTTGCAGCGGAGTTCACGTTCTTTCTGGCGATCCCGGTTATGCTGGGGGCGAGCCTGTTAAAGGTGATCCGCTTCGGCTTTGCTTTTTCAATGGCGGAGGCAGTGATTCTGCTGGTTGGCATGGCAATTGCTTTTATTGTATCCGTGCTTGTGATTCGCTTCCTGATGGGCTACATCAAAAAACATGACTTCAAGGTGTTTGGCTGGTATCGAATCGTGCTCGGTATCCTGGTGCTGCTGTATTTCTTTGTAATTAGACAATAGAATGCACGCTCTGCGAACATTCTATTGTCATGAATAATAGAATGCACGCTCTGCGAACATTCTATTATCATGAATAATAGAACGCACGCTCTGCGAACATTCTATTGTCATGAATAAAAGATTGCAAAAGCTGCTTTGCGGCGGGCAATTGGTAGAAACTGATCTGAATTGTGGACTGTCCGGTGCGACAGTCCCTTTTTTTGTTCCTGATAATAGAATACATGCTCGTAAGAGTCACATCTTGCCGGGAAATGTAAAAAATTTTACATGAATTTTACAAAAACGGTGGGCAGATTTTACGGACGCCTGTTACAATGGGCTGGAAATGAAGATCAGATCAAAAAGGAGAGAGTTATGCAACTGGAAGGAATTTCGGTATTGTTTTCATTTATCGGCGGCCTGGGGATGTTTCTGTACGGCATGCATGTAATGGCGAACGGCCTGCAGCATTTTGCGGGCGGAAAGATGCAGCGGCTGATGAGCTTTCTGACACAGAACAGGCTGATGGCAATCCTGGTAGGAACCCTCGTCACGGCAGTGATTCAGAGCTCTTCTGCGACGACAGTTATGGTGGTCGGCTTTGTCAATGCCGGGATGCTGAATCTGTCGCAGGCGGTCGGCGTCATTATGGGTGCAAACATCGGTACGACGATCACCGCGTGGCTGGTATCCCTGAGCGAGTTCGGCAGTTTTTTGAACCCGGAATTTTATGCACCCCTGCTGCTGGGAATCGGTGCGTTTGTCATTTTATTTGCAAAATCAGACAAAAAGAAACAGATCGGTGAAATCCTGATCGGATTTGCCGTGCTGTTTATCGGCCTTTCCTTTATGTCCGACGCGATTAAGCCCTATCGGGATTCGCCGATCTTTTCCAATGCGTTTACCATGCTCGGCAAAAATCCGCTGCTCGCGATCCTGACAGGTACAGTTGTAACGGCGATTATCCAGAGCTCTTCTGCCTCGGTCGGCATTTTGCAGACGCTGGCAATGAACGGCATCGTCAACTGGAAATCCGCAGTGTTTATCACGCTCGGACAGAATATCGGTACCTGTGTGACCGCGCTTTTATCCGGCGTTGGTTCCGGCAGAAACGGAAAACGCGCGTCTGTCATCCATCTTTCCTTTAATGTCATTGGCGCGGTACTGTTCGGCATAATCATGTATGTGCTGTTTTTGATTTTCCCGGCATGGGGCGCGTCTACGATGAGCAGCGTGGACATTTCCATTTTCCATACGGTATTCAATATCACCTGTACCGTGGTGCTGCTTCCGTTTGCAGAAAAGCTCGTCTGGGTTTCTGGCAAGCTTGTGCCCGGGACAGAGGAAACAGAGGACGAGCTGGAGGGCAGCGAAGCAAGAAAGATGGCGAAGCGCTTAGACAGCAGAGTGCTTGGGAATCCGCTCTTTGCGCTGGCAACCGTAGTGCGTGAAGTTTCTGTGATGGGGCATGCGACCTGCCAGAACCTGGAGCTTGCGCTTGCAGCCGTGTCAGAAGAAAATCCGCAGAAGGCGCAGAAGGTATACGAGCGGGAAAAAGATATCAACAGTATGGAAAAAATCCTGACGGAGTTTTTGGTAGAGGTAGATAATCTTTCCTTGACAGAGGGGCAGCAGGAGCAGGTGAAAAACCTGTTTTATACGGTCAGCGACATCGAACGGGCGGGCGATCATGCGGAAAACATCGCAGAGCTGGCGGAGACGCTATCGAAAAATTCCGGCAGTTTTTCCAAAAAGGGAAAAGCGGATCTGGAACTGATTTCCGCCCAGACAATGCAGTCCTTGCAGATTGCGGTAGAATCGAGGGAAACAGGTTCTGTTAAGTCTGCAAATGCAGTCCGTGTGCTGGAACAGAGCGTGGATCAGCTGGAAGGGGAGATGCGGGAAAAACATATCCGCAGACTTTCCAAAGGAAAATGTGACCCGGAGAGCGGCGTAATCTTTTTGGATATCATCAGCAATCTGGAGCGGATCTCCGACCATGCGGTGAATATCGCAGATTATGTAAAAGCGGAGTCGGAGGCTGGAATCCCGGCGATCAGGATCTAAAGCTGACGTAGCGCGCGGCAGTGTAATTCATGACAATAGAATGCTCGCAGAGCGTGCATTCTATTGTTGCATGGCGTGTCGGATGAAGATGTAATCGTGCGGCGCGGCAGGGTATAAAACGCACGGCAGCGCAAAACGCGTAGCAACGCGTTTATAAGAAAAGGAGAATCCGGAATGATCTATATTATAGAGGACGATGAAAATATCAGAAATCTGGTTCAGGTGGCACTGAACGGTTCCGGCTATGAGACTGCGGCATTTGAAACTGCGGAGGAAGCACTTGGCGCATTTAAAGTAAAGGCTCCCCAGCTGGCGATTTTTGATCTGATGCTGCCGGGAATGGACGGACTGGAAGCAATCCGTAAAATTCGCGCAAACGATGCATGGAAAAAGCTTCCGGTGCTGGTGCTGACGGCGAAGGATAAGGAATACGACAAGGTAGCAGGACTGGATGGGGGCGCAGACGACTATATGACCAAGCCCTTCAGCGTGCTGGAGCTGCTGGCACGGGTGCGTTCCCTGCTGCGCCGTACTAAAGAGGAGGAACCGGAACAGCCGAAGCTTTTCGACTGCGGTGCCCTGCATCTGGATCTGGAAACGCGGGAGGTAAAGGTAAATGGAAGTGAGGTTCTTTTAACCTACAAAGAATATGAGCTGCTTGTTTATCTGGCAGAAAATCAGAACCGTGTGGTATCGCGGGATGAGCTTTTGGATAAGCTCTGGGACTGGCGGGCGGACGTGGAGACGAGAACGCTCGATATCCATATCAAGACCCTTCGCCAGAAGCTGGGGGAAGAGGCGGGACACTACATTAAAACGGTGCGCAGTGTCGGCTACCGTTTTATGAAGCCTCAGGAATAGGAAAGCAAAAGGAAAAATGGGGAAATGAAAAAAATTATGATAAAAAATCCGGTACTGGTCCGCTTTGGCATGATCTTAGTATTGGCGCTGGCGATCAGCAGTATTGTTTCGTCTTTTTTTCTTGGAAGCCGGATGCGGCAGGAAAATGTGGAGATGATGGAAAAGACGATTTCCGTAGTCGAATACACACTCGATACGGATAAACCGTTGCAGGAGCAGCTGCAGAAGGTTCATGCCTCTGCACTGGATGCGAATGTCCGGGTTACGATAATCGCAAAAGACGGGACAGTGCTTGCTGATTCTGATCTGAAAAATGTGGACGGTATGGAAAATCATCTTGACAGGCAGGAGGTAAAGGAGGCACTTGAAAAGGGTGAGGGCAGTTCGACCCGTTATTCTGAAAGTCTTGGTCAGGAGATGCTGTATGTAGCAAAGCTTTCAGAGGATGGAAAGGCTATTATTCGTATGTCGATTCCCTACACCGGCCTTTTCCGGTATATGATCGTAGTGCTTCCGCTTCTGCTTGTCGGAATGATGGTTGCGTTTGTTGTAAGCGTTGCAGTTGCAGCGAGATATTCCGGATATATCCGCTCTGATGAAATCAAACGGCAGATGGTGCAGATGGAGCGGGACCGTAAAATTCGCCAGGAATTTTTCAGTAATGCCTCCCATGAGCTTAAAACGCCGATTACGTCCGTGCGGGGCTATGCGGAGCTGTTGAGTCAGGATTTTGTCAAGGATGAGGCGACCAGGAAGGATTTCCTTGCGAGGATTTTAAAGGAAACAGAGCATATGACAAGTCTGATCGATGATATCCTGATGATCTCGCGGCTGGAAAGCAAGGATGCGGAGGTAACGCTGAGTAAGGTAAATTTAAAAAGTGTGATGGATGAGGTCCTGGAATCCCTGACACCACAGGCGGCATCCTGTAAGGTGGAAATTTCGGGCTCATGTGGAAATGTGATCCTCCAGGCAAGTCTGCAGCAGATGCGGGAGCTTTTATCAAATCTGATCAGCAATGGCATCAAATACAACCATCCGGGCGGACATGTCTGGACAAAAATCTGGCAGGAGCCAGAGGCAGTATATATAGAAGTAAAGGATGATGGCGTAGGAATCGATCCGGAGGATCAGAAACGTGTCTTTGAACGCTTTTTCAGGGTGGACAAGGGAAGAAGCCGAAAAATGGGCGGAACCGGCCTGGGACTGTCGATTGTGAAGCATATCACGGCGTATTATGGGGGCAGTGTAAGGCTTACCAGTGAGCCTGGAGCCGGAAGTACATTTTTTGTCGAAATTCCGATGTCCGGAATAAATAAAATGTAAAAATATTTTCTAAAAAGCGTTAATTTTTTCGGCGAAAACAGAGGAAAGGTTGACAATATCTGGTTTTAGAAGTAAACTAATCACTAAATTCAGGTAATTGCTAGATAATGATATGACAAGGAGAATGGATACCTGGGTGTTAAGGAGGAGATCATTATGAGAAAAAGCACAGTGAAGAAAACTGTAACAAAGGCACCCGTTAATAAAAAAGAAACCGTAAAAGCTGAGACTGTTGCGGCAGTAAAGACCGAGGAACCCAAGACAGAGGCTGTTGAAGCAAAGGCAGAAGAAAAAGCAGTTGAAGCAGAAGCAACAGCTGCAGCTAAAGCAGAGGAAAAGCCCGCAGCAAAGAAAACAGCTGCAAAGAAAACCACAACAGCAAAGGCAACCGCTGAAAAGAAAGCGCCGGCAAAGCGCGCAACAAAAGCAGCAGCTGTAAAGACTGAGGTAAGCGTTCAGTTTGCAGGCAAGGAATACACAACTGAGAGACTGGTTGAGATTGCCAAAGATGTATGGCAGTATGACCTGGGCAACGCACCGGAAGAGTTCAAGAGCGTTGAGCTGTATGTAAAGCCGGAAGAGAGCGCAGTATACTATGTGATCAACGGTACAACGAGCGGAAGCTTCGGAATCTAAGTGTCTGAGCAGACACCGCAATCGAAAGCAGGCGTCGCCATAATCTGAGCGGGCGCTGCAGAGTCAGAACGTACATAATACACAGAAATAAGAACAGCCGTATCGGGGACGAATCCTTCCCGGTGCGGCTGCTTTTTTCATAAATTCTCCATTCCGCAGGCGCTTTGCGCCGAAGGAATCGCGAGGCGAACGTCCAGTTCGGCTCTGCGATCCTAACTACTTTGTGACGCCTGTGGCACAAATAGCTGTGCGAAAAATAAGCGATCACGCTTATTTTTCACACTATCTTCACAAGTATTTTGGGAAAATCTGTTGACAATAGAGTAGGGGAGTGGTAATGTAATCATCAGAAGGTGTTAGCACTCCAAGTGATTGAGTGCTAACAAATCAGAAAGCAGGTGAGAACGTGGAACTCGATGAAAGGAAAAAGAAAATTCTGCAGGCAGTTATTCGGAACTATCTGGAGACAGGAGAGCCGGTGGGCAGCAGGACAATTTCCAAGTATACCGATTTGAATTTAAGTTCCGCGACCATCCGCAATGAGATGTCCGATCTGGAAGAAATGGGCTACATTTTACAGCCCCATACCTCTGCAGGACGGATTCCTTCTGATAAGGGTTACCGCTTTTATGTAGACACCATGCTGGGTGAGCGGGAACGTGAAGTGGAAGAGTTAAAAGGTCTGCTTCTGGAAAAGGATGAAAAGATGGACACTCTCTTAAAGAGAGTGGCGAGAGTGCTGGCGACCAACACCAACTATGCGGCGATGATCACCACACCCCAGTATCAGCGCAATAAGCTGAAATTCATCCAGCTTTCAAAAGTAGATGAGCATCAGCTTCTGGCAGTTGTTGTAGTAGAAGGCAATGTGATCAAGAACACGATGCTTCAGGTCGAAGAGGATCTGGATGATGCGACACTCCTGAAACTGAACATCCTGTTAAACACCCATTTAAACGGGCTGTCGATTGATGAAATCAATCTTGCGATGATTTCGGAGATGAAGCAGCAGGCAGGCGTTCACAGCGGCATTGTAAGCGGAGTGATTGATGCAGTTGCCGAAGCGATCCGGTCGGATGAGGATTTAAAGATCTATACCAGCGGAACCAATAACATCCTGAAATATCCGGAGCTGACGGACAATCGGGAAAAGACCAGCGAGCTGATCAATGTATTTGAAGAAAAGAAAGCGCTGGGAGAGCTGGTTCAGGATTCCCTTTCCGAAGAGAATAACACCGGCATTCAGGTTTATATCGGCAATGAGACGCCGGTTTCGTCCATGAAGGACTGCAGCGTCGTAACTGCAACCTATGAGCTTGGAGAGGGCATGAGAGGTACGATCGGAATCATCGGTCCCAAACGAATGGATTATGACAAGGTCATCGGTACCTTAAAGACACTGATGAACGAGTTGGATACTTTATATAAGAAGTAGAAAGGGTGACAGGCGTGGCAGAAGAGAGAATGGAAGAGGAAGTAAAGCAGGACACATCGGAAACCGAAACGCAGGAAAAACGGAATACGGAAGAATGTGAAGAAACTGCGGAGGCTTCCGCAGAAAATACAGAAACTCCGGAAGATGGGGAAGCTTCTGAGGAAAAAGATAAAAAAGGCTTCTTTTCCGGAAGAAAAAAAGAGAAAAAGGAAGATGCCGTAAAGGCACAGATCAACGAGCTGCAGGATAAGGTAATGCGGCAGATGGCTGAGTTCGAGAACTTCCGCAAGCGCTCCGAAAAGGAAAAGTCTGCGATGTTCGAGACAGGCGCAAAGAGCGTGATCGAAAAGATCCTTCCTGTTGTAGATAATTTTGAAAGAGGACTTGCAACCGTACCGGAAGACGAAAAGGATGCTCCTTTTGTAGACGGTATGAACAAGGTTTACAGGCAGCTGCTAACAGAGCTTGAAAACCTCGGTGTAAAACCGATCGAAGCGGTCGGCAAAGAGTTCGATCCCAACTTCCACAACGCAGTGATGCAGGTGGAAAACGATGAGCTGGAACCCGGAACTGTAGCACAGGAGCTTTTAAAGGGCTACATGTACAGGGACACCGTGGTACGTCACAGCATGGTCGCTGTTGTGCAGGAATAAAAGCCTGCAGGCAGCTTTTCATAGATTTGAACAGAACATAAGACATTGCTTGAGATAGCCGATAAGGCAGAAGGAGAAAAGTTATGAGTAAGATTATTGGTATCGACCTTGGTACAACAAACAGCTGCGTAGCAGTTATGGAAGGCGGCAAGCCTACCGTTATCGCAAATGCAGAAGGAGCAAGAACAACACCTTCCGTAGTTGCATTCACAAAGACCGGTGAGAGACTGGTCGGCGAGCCTGCAAAACGTCAGGCAGTTACCAATGCAGACCGCACCATCGCTTCTATTAAGAGACATATGGGTACGGACTACAAGGTAGACATCGACGGAAAGAAATATTCCCCTCAGGAAATTTCCGCTATGATCCTGCAGAAGCTGAAAGCTGACGCAGAGAACTATCTGGGCGAGAAGGTATCCGAAGCAGTTATCACTGTTCCTGCATACTTCAACGATGCTCAGCGTCAGGCAACCAAGGATGCCGGCAAGATCGCAGGCCTCGATGTAAAGCGTATCATCAACGAGCCTACCGCAGCAGCTCTGGCATACGGACTTGACAACGAAAAAGAACAGAAGATCATGGTATACGACTTAGGCGGCGGTACATTCGATGTTTCCATCATCGAAATCGGCGACGGCGTTATCGAAGTTCTGGCAACCAATGGTGATACTCATCTGGGCGGCGATGATTTCGATAACAAGATCATTGATTGGATGGTTTCCGAATTTAAGGCTCAGCAGGGCGTAGACCTGTCTAAAGACAAGATGGCAATGCAGAGACTGAAAGAAGCAGCTGAAAAGGCGAAGAAGGAGCTGTCCAGTGCGACAACAACCAACATCAACCTGCCTTTCATCAGCATGAATGCAAACGGACCTCTGCACTTTGATATGGATCTGTCCAGAGCAAAATTTGATGAACTGACAAGCGATCTGGTAGAGCGTACTGCAATTCCGGTTCAGAACGCATTAAAGGATGCAGGCATTACCGCTTCCGAGCTTGGCAAGGTACTGTTGGTCGGTGGTTCTACCCGTATCCCGGCTGTACAGGATAAGGTAAAACAGCTGACCGGTCATGAACCCAGCAAGTCCTTAAACCCTGACGAGTGCGTTGCACTGGGTGCTTCCATCCAGGGTGGTAAGCTGGCAGGCGATGCAGGCGCAGGTGATATCCTGCTGCTGGATGTAACTCCTCTGTCTCTGTCCATTGAGACAATGGGTGGTATCGCAACCAGACTGATTGAGAGAAATACAACCATTCCTACTAAGAAGAGCCAGATCTTCTCTACTGCAGCTGATAACCAGACAGCCGTTGATATCAACGTTCTGCAGGGCGAGAGACAGTTCGCAAAGGACAACAAGTCCCTTGGACAGTTCCGTCTGGATGGTATTCCGCCTGCAATGCGTGGTGTACCGCAGATCGAGGTTACCTTCGATATCGATGCAAACGGTATCGTAAATGTATCCGCTAAGGATCTGGGCACAGGCAAGGAACAGCACATCACCATCACTGCTGGTTCCAACATGTCCGAAGATGATATCAACAAGGCAGTGAAGGAAGCTGCTGAGTTCGAAGCACAGGATAAGAAGAAGAAAGACGCAATCGACACCAGAAACAGCGCAGACTCCTTCGTATTCCAGACCGAGAAGGCTCTGAATGAGGTTGGCGATAAAGTAGACGCAAGCGCAAAGGCAGGCGTTGAAGCAGATCTGAATGCACTGAAATCCCTGCTGGAGTCCACCAAGGATCAGGAGCTGACAGACAGTCAGGTAGCTGACATCAAGGCAGCTCAGGAGAAACTGATGCAGTCCGCTCAGGCAGTATTTGCAAAGGTTTATGAGCAGGCGCAGGGCGCAGCTGGTCAGGCAGGTCCTGATATGGGTAATGCAGCAGGTGCAGGCAGCAATGCAGGTGCAGGCAGCAATCCGGATGATGATGTTATTGACGGAGACTTCAGAGAAGTATAAAATAATACCCGGTAAATCGGCACAGTGCCAGATGACGCTGTGTCGGACCGGAAGAATGTACAATGGGGGCCGGATTCTTTCAGGCCCCTATCCGTGTGTAAACGCATATCTGCAACCTATGCAGGACGGATGCTTTGCGGTATTTTTGCATATGCTGCAGATATGCGTTATATGAAGATAAGCTTTAATAGAGGAGTTTGAATTATGGCGGAACAGAAAAGAGATTATTACGAAGTCCTCGGTGTTGACAAAAATGCCGATGACGCCGCTCTCAAAAAGGCATATCGTGCTCTTGCCAAGAAATATCATCCGGATATGAACCCTGGAGATAAAGAAGCAGAAAAGAAGTTTAAGGAAGCATCCGAAGCATATGCTGTTTTGAGTGATCCCGAAAAGAGACGTCAGTACGATCAGTTCGGACATGCGGCATTTGACGGTGGCGCCGGCGGAGCTGGCGGCTTCGGCGGTTTTGATTTTAACGGCGCAGATTTTGGAGACATTTTTGGGGATATTTTCGGAGATCTCTTTGGCGGACGCAGAGGCTCTGCCGGCGCAAGAAGCGGTCCCATGAAGGGAGCAAACCTGCGCACCAGCGTCAGAATCACCTTTGAAGAGGCTGTATTCGGTACAGAAAAAGAAATCGAGCTGACGGTGAAGGAAGAGTGTAAGACCTGTCACGGCACAGGCGCGAAGCCGGGAACCAGCCCGGAAACCTGTCCGAAGTGCGGCGGCAAGGGTCAGGTTGTATTTACGCAGCAGTCCTTCTTTGGAACAGTCCGCAACGTTCAGGCGTGCCCGGACTGCGGCGGTACCGGTAAGATTATCAAAGAAAAGTGTACCGATTGTCACGGAAGCGGTTTTGTTCCGATGAAGAAACGGTTTGCAGTCACGATTCCGGCAGGTATCGACAACGGTCAGTGCAAGAGACTGGCAGGACAGGGCGAGCCCGGTATCAATGGCGGTCCGAGAGGTGATGTCCTGGTAGAAGTTATCGTTGGACAGCATCCGATTTTCCAGCGTCAGGATACCAACATCTACTCCACTGTTCCGGTTTCCTTTGCAGTGGCGGCACTGGGCGGCGAAGTTGTCATCGATACCGTGGATGGTAAGGTGATTTATGACGTCAAGGCAGGCACCCAGACTGATACGAGAGTTCGTTTAAAAGGCAAGGGCGTACCGTCTCTGCGCAACAAGGATCTGCGCGGCGATCATTATGTAACTCTGGTTGTACAGACTCCCGAACATCTTTCTGCAGAAGCAAAAGAGCTGCTGCGCAAGTTCGACGAAGCGACAGAAGACAGCTTACATGCGGCAGAACGCATCAACAGCGGCGAAGCTCCGCATAAAGAAAAGAAAAAGCGCGGATTTTTCAATAAAGACAAATAACGCGAGTGGACTGTAACATGTAATTCAGGAAGTGGCAGGCGTTTTGTGCATTTTGCGGATGCACAAGCGCCTGTTTTTGTGTTATAGTAAAAAACTGAGTTAGTGTGTTTTCGGGAGGTGTTTCAGATGAAGTGGAAAAAATTTAAAATAAAAACCGTGACAGATGCAGAAGATATTATTATCAGCACCCTGTACGATATCGGGCTGGAGGGTGCGCAGATCGAGGACAAGGTTCCGTTGACAGCGCTGGAAAAGGAGCAGATGTTTGTAGACATTCTGCCGGACGGCCCTGCGGACGACGGCATCGCATATCTGAGCTTTTTTGTGGAAGAAAAAGAGGACGGCAGTCTGGAATTAAACGGCGAGCCTGTGACCGAAGCGCAGATCTGCGAAAAGGTGAAGGAAGAGCTGGACGGTCTGCGCATGTTCTGTGAGATCGGGGAAGGCAGCATTGCGGTAGATGAAACCGAGGATATCGACTGGATCAACAATTGGAAGCAGTATTTCCATCAGTTTTACATCGACGATCTTCTGGTAATTCCGTCCTGGGAGGAAGTCAAACCGGAGGATCAGGGCAAGATGATCCTGCACATTGATCCGGGCACGGCGTTCGGAACCGGTATGCATGAGACAACGCAGCTGTGCATTCGTCAGCTGAAAAAATTTATCACACCGGAGACAGAGCTTTTGGATGTGGGAACCGGCAGCGGTATTCTGGCAATTCTATCTCTGATGTACGGCGCAAAGCATGCGGTCGGAACAGACCTCGATCCCTGCGCGGTGGATGCGGTTGCGGACAATATGGCAAACAACGGCATTGCACCGGAGCAGTTTGAAATGATGATCGGAAATATCATCAATGACAAGGCAGTCCAGGATCAGGTGGGCTATGAAAAATACGATATCGTCGTTGCGAATATTTTAGCGGACGTTCTGGTTCCTTTGACACCCGTGATCGTAAATCAGCTGAAAGAAGGCGGCATTTACATCACATCCGGTATCATCGATGATAAGGAAACGGTCGTAACGGAGGCGGTAAAGGCAGCAGGCCTGGAACTGCTCGAGGTAACATATCAGGGCGAATGGGTCAGCGTGACCGCACGGAAGAAGGAAACGCAGTGCGCAGGATGAAATGAAATGCAACACAACACAGGTTGAAGCGCGTCGTACAGACGAAAAGAAACCAAAAGGGGCGTCGGAAATCAAATGTATCAGTTTTTTGTGGAGCCTTCCCAGATCCAGGGCAATCGGATTGTGATAACGGGAAGCGATGTCAACCATATTAAAAATGTGCTTCGGATGAAGCCGGGCGAAGAAATTGCAGTATCCAACGGTACAGACGGCAAGGAATACCGCTGCGGGATCGAAGAGCTTCTGGAGGAGGAAATTATCTGTACGCTGCGGTTTATCAAAGAAGACGGGCTGGAGCTGCCTGCGCGGGTGACTTTTTTCCAGGGGCTGCCCAAGGCGGACAAGATGGAATTTATCGTGCAGAAGCTGGTGGAACTCGGCGCATACCGGATTGTGCCGGTGGCGTTGAAACGCAGTGTCGTTCATCTGGATGAAAAAAAGGCGAAAGCGCGGCAGGCGCGCTGGCAGTCGATCGCAGAAGCAGCAGCGAAGCAGAGCAAGCGCCGGATTGTGCCGGAGGTTGGGGCAGTCTGCACTTTAAAGGAAGCGCTGGAACAGACGAAGCAGATGGATTTAAAACTGATTCCCTACGAGCTTTCCGAAGGAATGATGCGGACGAGGAAGCTGATCGAAAGCGCAGCGCCCGGTCAGGAAATCGGTGTGTTTATCGGTCCGGAGGGCGGCTTTGAAGAGGCAGAGGTAGAGCTTGCGATGCAGTCCGGATTTATGCCGGTAACACTGGGCAAACGGATTTTGCGGACGGAGACAGCGGGGCTGACCGTGATGGCGTGGCTGATGTACCAGTTGGAAGACTCCGGCATATCATAAAGCAGGAAACGGTTTGCCCTGTGGCGACCGGGTTCAAACGGATTTTTTCGAGATTTTGGAAAAAGCAGGTGAAAGGTTATGGAATGTTATCTGGACAACTCGGCTACAACGCGGTGTCTGGACAGCGCGGCAGCGCTGATGGCCGGGATTTTATGTACGGACTACGGAAATCCGTCCAGTTTGCATCATAAAGGGGTGCAGGCGGAGGAATATGTCCGCCATGCGCGGGAAGTGATTGCAAAGACGTTAAAGGTTACGCCCAAGGAGATCTTCTTTACCTCCGGCGGGACGGAGTCGGATAATCTGGCGCTGCGCGGTGCAGCGTATGCAAATGCACGGCAGGGCAAGCATCTGATTACGACATCGATTGAGCATCCGGCGATCCTCAATACGATGCAGTATCTGGAGCAGCAGGGCTTTGAGGTGACGTATCTGCCGGTCGATGAAAACGGAAAAATCCGTTTGTCCGATCTGGAAGCGGCGATCCGTCCGGATACGATTCTGGTTTCGATCATGCACACGAATAATGAGATCGGAGCCCTTGAGCCGATCGCAGAGGCGGGCGAGCTGATCAAACGCGTCAATCCGAACACGCTGTTCCACGTGGACGCGGTGCAGGGCTATGGCAAGGCAAAAATTCTGCCGAAACGGATGAAAATCGACATGCTGTCTGTTTCGGGACACAAAATCCACGGACCGAAGGGAATCGGATTTTTGTATGTCGGGGATCGCGTGAAAATCCGTCCCATCGTGTTCGGCGGCGGACAGGAGCGGGGACTGCGCTCCGGTACAGAAAATGTTCCGGCAATCGCAGGCATGGGAAAAGCTGCAGAGGAGATGTATCAGAACCTGGATACCGATCTGGATCGGATGTATGCGCTGAAACAACGACTTGCCGACGGCATTTCCACGATGGAAAACGTGCGGATCAATGGACTTTGCGGACGGGACAGCGCACCGCATGTGTTGAGCGTGTCGTTTGCAGGTGTGCGCAGCGAGGTGCTTCTGCATGCGCTGGAGGAACGGGAAATCTATGTGTCCGCAGGAAGCGCGTGCGCATCGAACCACCCGGATACGTCAGGAAGCGCGACGCTTCGGGCGATCGGTCTGCCGAAGGAACTGTTAAATTCGACGATCCGTTTCAGCCTTTCTGTCTTTACGACAGAGGAAGAAATTGATTATACAGTACAGGTGCTGCACGAGCTGGTTCCGATGCTGCGCCGGTTTACCAGAAGATAAGAGGATACCTCCGCTTTTGAGGTGCAGACGACCGGGAAAGCGGGAGAGCAATACGCTGCAGCCTGCCTGCGGTCGGAGGACAGACGGTAGGCAAATGCTGCGGATAAAGAAAGGAAATGAGCATGTATAAAGCTTTTCTGATTAAATATGCAGAAATCGGCGTAAAGGGCAAAAACAGGGATCTGTTTGAGGAAGCGCTGGTTCGCCAGATCAAGTATGCGTTAAAGCGCTGCGAAGGAGAATTCCGGGTACGCCGAACGAGAGGACGTATCTATATTGATGTATTATCGGATGATTATGACTATGAAGAAACCATCGACAACTTGAAGACTGTCTGCGGCGTCAGCGCGATCTGTCCGATGGTTCAGCTCGAAGACGAAGGCTTCGACAAGCTGTGCGAGAGTGCGGTTTCCTATATGGACGAGCACTATCCGGACAAAAACATCACCTTCAAGGTCAATGCGCGCCGTGCCCGCAAAAACTATCCTGTGGAGTCGATGGAGATCAATGCATCTGTCGGTGAAAAGATCCTGCAGGCGTTCCCTGAGATCCGCGTGGACGTCCACAATCCTGACGTGATGCTTTATATCGAGGTACGCGAGCATATTTATATTTATTCGATCGAAATTCCCGGTCCCGGCGGTATGCCGGTCGGCACCAACGGTAAGGCAATGCTGCTGTTATCCGGCGGTATCGATTCTCCGGTTGCCGGATTTATGGTTGCAAAGAGAGGCGTCAAGATTGACGCGGTTTATTTCCATGCACCTCCGTATACCAGCGAGCGCGCAAAGCAGAAGGTTGTAGATCTTGCAAAGTTGGTAGCACGTTACAGCGGACCGATCTATCTGCATGTCATCAATTTTACGGAGATTCAGCTGGCGATTTATGAAAAGTGCCCGCACGATGAGCTGACGATCATTATGCGCCGTTATATGATGAAAATCGCGGAGGATATTGCAAAAAAGACGGAATGCCTCGGACTGATTACCGGTGAGAGCATCGGACAGGTTGCGAGCCAGACGATCCAGTCCCTCGCGGTAACGAATGAAGTCTGCACCCTGCCGGTATTCCGTCCTTGTATCGGGCTGGACAAGCAGGAGATCGTGGAGATTTCCGAAAAGATCGGTACCTATGAGACGTCAATCCTGCCGTTCGAGGATTGCTGTACGATTTTCGTCGCAAAGCATCCTGTTACCAAACCGAATCTCGCAGTGATCAAGCGCCATGAAGAGAACTTAAAGGACTGCATCGATGAAATGATGCAGCGTGCATTGGATACGGAAGAACTGATTGTGGTCGAGGCGCAGTAAGGCACCTTTGGGGCGCGTGCGGCAAGTCGCGTAAGTGACAAATTCCGAATTGCCGCACTGCGCATTCAGGCTTTTTTAGTTGTTTTCAGTATGAAAACAACTAAAAAAGCCCCCCGATCTCTCGGAGAGCTTTCTGATCCATTTTGAATTAGATCATGTAGGGCTTAAGAACTTCCAGTACAGCATCAACATTGGTGTCTTCTGCATGGATGTTTAAGTCGATCGGCTTGGAAAGATCCAGGCTGAAGATACCCATGATAGATTTAGCATCGATAACGTATCTGCCGGATACCAAGTCGAAATCGTAATCGAATTTGGTAATGTCGTTTACAAAAGATTTTACCTTATCGATAGAGTTTAAGGAAATCTGAACTGTTTTCATGATAACTACCTCCTTTGGGTTCACACTTTCTGATCTTATATTAGCAAACTATCGTCACAAAAGTCAATTATCAAACGTAACAAAAATGGTGGAGAATAATATGAAAAGTGTTGCATTACATAATTTAGGTTGCAAAGTGAATGCGTATGAGCTGGAGGTTATGCAACAAAAGTTACAAGATCGGGGATATAAAATTGTGCCTTTTGATTCCGATGCGGACATTTATATTGTAAATACCTGTACCGTAACCAACATTGCAGACCGGAAGAGCCGTCAGATGCTGCACCGGGCAAAGCACAGAAATCCGGACGCGGTTGTCGTTGCGGTCGGGTGCTTTGTACAGGCGGGCGAGGAAAACAGAATGGACGACTGCATTGATCTGGCGGTGGGAAACCAGCATAAAAAGGATATCGTGGAGATTTTGGAGGCGTATCTGGAGGAGCATACTGCAGACGCCAGTGCCGTGACAGACATCGGCGCTGTGCGGGAGTATGAGGAAATGCGCATGGAGCAGAGCACGGAGCACACGCGCGCGTATATCAAGATTCAGGACGGCTGCAACCAGTTCTGCTCGTATTGTATTATTCCATTTGTGCGTGGACGCGTCCGGAGCAGAAAGCAGGAGGATGTATTGGCTGAGGTGAGAGGGCTGGCGGAAAAAGGCTTTCAGGAGGTAGTCATCACCGGTATTCATTTGAGCTCCTACGGCATGGATTTTATCGGAGAGACGGACGGAGATTACCTGAAAAACGGAAAAGATCTGCGGGGAACGGCGTTTGAACGTGCCTATCTGGTTTCTTTGCTGGAGGAAATCGCAAAGGTGGACGGCATCCGCAGAATCCGTCTGGGTTCGCTGGAGCCCCGTATCATCACAGAAGAGTTTGCCGGACGGCTGGCGGCGATTCCGCAGCTTTGTCCGCATTTTCACCTGTCCCTGCAGAGTGGCTGCAATGAAACACTCAAGCGGATGAATAGACATTATACGGCGGAGGAATACTATGAAAAAGTGCAGATTCTCCGCAAGTGTTTTGAACATCCTGCGATTACGACGGATGTAATCGTCGGTTTCCCTGGAGAAACTGCGGAGGAATTTGCGGTGACGAAGACATTTCTGGAAAAGGTTCATTTCTTTGAAATGCATATTTTCAAATATTCCCGCAGAAAAGGTACGGTTGCAGACAAACTGCCCGGACAGCTGACGGACGCTCAGAAGACGGAACGCAGCGGACAGCTGCTGGCGCTGGAAAAGGAACAGTCCAGAGAATTCCGTGCGCATTATCTGGGACAGGAAGTGGAAGTCCTGATCGAAGAGCAGAAGGAGATCGGCGGAAAGGTATACTGGCTCGGTCATACGGATACCTATGTAAAGGCTGCGTTTGCGGCGGACAGTGCAGAATGCATGGATTATTCGAACCGGCTGGTGCACGGACGAGCGGTTTCTTTCCTGTCGGACGAGGTTTTGGAAATTGCATTGAATTTTTAAGAGAAGTAGGGTAAGATAAGATATAGAGCTTTGAACAAAGGACGTGACAATATGCAGGATTTGGAAAATACACAGTATTTTAAAGTAGAAGTAGAGCCGGAAAATGGCGTAAAAATGATCCTTTCTGAAGTGTATGAAGCACTTTCTGAAAAAGGCTATGATCCGGTGAGTCAGATTGTCGGCTATATTATGTCCGGAGATCCGACCTATATTACCAGCTATCGCAACGCACGCGGTCTGATCGGACGGGTGGAGCGCGACGAGCTGGTTGAGGAAATGCTCAAGGAGTACATCGAGAAGAATCACTGGAAGCGCTGAGCGACCAGAGGAACAACAAGGAGAAGCGGGATGCGAGTGATGGGGCTTGATTTCGGTTCCAAGACAGTGGGAGTTGCCATCAGCGACCCGCTTTTTGTGACTGCCCAGGGAATCGAAATCATCAGAAGAAAAGAAGAGAATAAGCTGCGCCATACGCTGCAGCGAATTGAAGAACTGATCGGAGAATACGAGGTCGGGCAGATTGTGCTCGGTCTTCCGAAAAATATGAACGCCACAGAGGGAGAGCGCGTGGAGAAGACGAAGGAATTTGCGGATAAGCTGGCACGCAGAACCGGACTTCCGGTGGCATTTATGGATGAGAGACTGACGACGGTTGCAGCGGACCGCACGATGATGGAAGTCGGCGTGCGCCGGGAAAACCGGAAGGAATATGTGGATATGATTGCAGCTGTGCTGATTTTACAGGAATATCTGGACAGACAGCGGATGCAGACAGAGAACGGACAGGAGAATTAAGCTTTGGAAAAGATTACATTTTGCCCGGAGGACGGGGAAGCCGTTGAATTTTTTGTGCTGGAACAGACCAGACTCGGCGGAGTTGATTATATTTTGGTAACAGACAGTGAAGACGACGATGCGGAAGCGCTGATTTTAAAGGATGTTTCTGCGCCGGAGGACGAAGAAGCCATTTACAGCATCGTAGATGACGATAAAGAAATGGATGCAGTGGCTGCGATTTTTACAGATATGCTCGAGGATATTGAGCTTGAAAAGGAATAAATGCAAGCACCTTTTTCGTGCAGCACAACGTGATTTATCCCTGCTATAAAAATAAAAATGGAGGTAATTTTGCTTGAAAAGAACAAAAAAAGTGAATATTGACGGCCCCAGCCTGAAGATTATACCATTGGGCGGACTGGAGCAGATCGGAATGAACATTACTGCCTTTGAATACGAAGACAGTATTGTTGTAGTTGACTGCGGCCTTTCTTTTCCTGATGACGATATGCTGGGAATCGATCTGGTGATTCCGGACGTGACTTATTTAAAGGAAAATGCGGATCGGGTAAAGGGCTTTGTGATTACGCACGGTCATGAGGATCATATCGGAGCACTTCCGTATGTGCTGCGGGAGTTGAATATTCCGATCTATGCGACCAGACTGACGATGGGACTGATCGAAAACAAGCTGCGCGAGCACAATCTGCTCGGTCACACGAAGCGTAAGGTGATCAAATTCGGACAGTCCGTAAATCTGGGACAGTTTAGGATCGAATTTATCAAGACGAACCATAGCATCGTAGACGCGGCTGCACTGGCGATCCATTCTCCTGCGGGAACAGTTGTCCATACCGGTGACTTTAAGGTGGACTATACTCCGGTATTTGGTGAAGCAATCGATTTGCAGCGGTTCGCGGAGCTTGGCAAAAAAGGCGTGCTGGCGCTGATGTGTGATTCCACCAACGCGGAACGGAAAGGCTTTACACAGTCTGAGCGGACGGTAGGACATACTTTTGATACGATTTTCCATGAGCATCAGGGCTCTCGGCTGATCATTGCGACGTTTGCATCCAATGTGGACCGGGTACAGCAGATTATCAATACTGCACATAAATATGGACGAAAAGTTGTGGTTGAAGGCCGCAGCATGGTAAATATCATTGATACAGCCATGAACCTTGGCTGCATCAACATTCCGGAGAATACGCTGGTGGATATTGACCGCCTGAAGGATTATCCGGACGACAGAACCGTTATTATTACAACAGGCAGCCAGGGCGAAAACATGGCGGCGTTGAGCCGTATGGCATCGAGCGTTCACAGAAAGGTTTCCATCGGACCCAACGATACGATTATTTTCTCCTCGAATCCGATTCCCGGGAACGAAAAAGCTGTAACGAGAGTCATCAACGAGCTGGAGATGAAGGGTGCAGAGGTTATTTTCCAGGATGTCCATGTTTCCGGACATGCATGTCAGGAAGAGATCAAGCTGATTTATACGCTGGTTCATCCCAAATACGCGATTCCGGTGCACGGCGAATACAAGCACCTGAAGGCGCAGGCGGGCATTGCGCAGGAGCTCGGAATCCAGAAGGAAAATATTTTCATCCTGCGCTCCGGCAATGTTCTGGAATTAAATGAGGAAAAGGCTGGCGTGACCGGACAGGTTGCGGCTGGCGCAATTCTGGTAGATGGTCTTGGTATCGGTGATGTCGGAAACGTTGTGCTGCGTGACAGACAGCATCTGGCAGAGGACGGCATCATGATCGTTGTTGTTGCATTGGACAGCATCAGCGGACAGATCGCAAGCGGTCCGGATCTCGTATCCAGAGGCTTCGTTTACGTCAAAGAATCTGATGCACTGATGGACGAGGCACGCGACCTGATGGAAAACGTTATGGAGGGCTGCGTGAGCAGAGGCTGTACCGACTGGGGCAGAATCAAGACCGCGATCAAGGACAATTTAGGCGACTTTATCTGGAAAAAGACGAAGAGACGCCCGATGATTTTACCGATCATTATGGAAGTGTAAAGTAAGGGGAAACATGAGCAGAGTTGAGACAGCTTTGGAGGAACTGATTGCCGCGGTAATCGCTTCTGAAGAATACAGAGAATATGACAGACAGAAACAGATTATGAAGGAGCAACCGGAATTAAAAGCCCAGATCGACCGGTTCCGGCAGGAAAATTTTGAGCTGCAGAATTCGGTTCAGTCGGATGAGCTTTTTGACAGGACGGATGAATTTTCGAGGCGTCTGGAGGAGTTCCGCAAAAACCCGCTGGTGGACGCATTCCTGAACGCAGAGCTGGATTTTTGCAGGATGATTCAGGAGATCAACGGAAAAATCGTGGAGGCAGTGAACTTTGAGTAACAAGAAAAAAGCAAAGCATCAGTCGAAAAAAAACTCTGTGGCAAAAAATATTGCAGGCGGTGTGGTCGGAACGATTTTTAATGTGGTTCTGATCATTGTCGCTGTGATGCTGATCTACTATTTCGCAGTTTCCGCGTATAAGTACGGTGTGCGGATTTACGGGGAGCCTGCAATTTCGGAGGAACCCGGAACCGAAATAAACGTAACAATTACGGACGGAATGGATTTTAAAGGGATTGCGAAGCAGCTCTGCGAAAAGGGCCTGGTCCGGGAAGAGAGACTGTTTTATATTCAGGAGCGCTTATCCAACTATTCAGAGGACGGCTTTGTGGCGGGCGACTATGTGCTTTCCACTGCGATGACGCCGGATGAAATGATGGATGTGATGGGCGCAGGCGGAGACGATAAATGATTGTAGAAGAGAGAATGCGAACGTTTATCAATTCTCTGGACCCCGGAGAGCCTGCATGGCTGGACGAGATTCGCAGCAGTGCGCTGCAGGATAACGTGCCGATTATCCGGATGGAGATGGGAAGTCTGCTGCGTTTTCTATTGACTCTCAGACGGCCGTCTTCTATCCTTGAGGTAGGGACGGCCGTTGGTTATTCCGCTCTTTTTATGAGCGAATACATGCCGGAGAATTGCCATATTACGACGATTGAAAAATATGAAAAACGGATTCCGATCGCAAAACAGAACTTCAAAACAGCCGGTCGGGAGGACAAGATCACGCTGCTGGAGGGCGATGCAGCAGAAATTCTGGCAGAGCTGTCGCAGCCGTTTGATTTTATTTTTATGGATGCGGCGAAAGGACAGTATATGCACTTTTTGCCGGACGTCCTGCGCCTGCTTGCGCCGGGCGGTCTGCTGGTTTCGGATAATGTGCTGCAGGAAGGCAATATCATCGAATCCCGCTATGCGGTGTGCAGACGCGATCGGACGATTCATGCGAGGATGCGGGAATATTTATACACACTGACCCACCATGACGAGCTGGAAACGGTCGTGCTTCCGGTGGGAGACGGAGCGACGCTGAGCGTGAAGCTGCCCGAAAAAGAGCAGAACGCGCAGCCGTGAAATGGAGAATGAGGAGAGCAAATCAGATGAAAAAACCGGAATTGCTGATTCCGGCCGGCAGTCTTGAGGTGTTAAAGACTGCGGTCAATTTTGGAGCGGATGCAGTTTATATCGGCGGAGAGGCGTTTGGACTGCGGGCAAAGGCGAAGAATTTTTCCCCGGAGGATATGGCGGAGGGGATCGCCTATGCGCATGATCGGGGCGTTAAGGTCTATGTGACAGCGAATATTTTAGCGCATAACGGAGATCTGGAAGCGGCTTCGGATTATTTTATGGAGCTGAAGCACTTAAAAACAAAAGACGGCAGACCGGTTCCGCCGGATGCGCTGATTATTTCCGATCCCGGACTGTTCATGATTGCGAAGCGAGTGTGCCCGGAGATCGAGCTGCACATTTCCACGCAGGCAAACAGCACGAACTACGAGACGTGGCTGTTCTGGTGGAATCTGGGCGCAAAGCGTGTGGTTTCCGCCCGGGAGCTTTCCCTGGCAGAGCTGAAGAAAATCCGCAGCCATATTCCGTCTGATATGGAAATTGAGAGCTTTGTACACGGCGCGATGTGTATTTCCTATTCCGGCCGCTGCCTTCTGAGCAATTATTTTACCGGACGGGATGCCAACCGCGGTGCATGTACCCATCCGTGCCGCTGGAAATATGCGGTGATGGAGGAATCCAGACCGGGCGAATATCTGCCGGTTTATGAAAACGAAAGAGGAACGTTTATTTTCAATTCCAAGGATCTGTGTATGCTCGAGCATATTCCGGATCTGCTGGATGCGGGAATTGACAGCTTTAAAATAGAAGGACGGATGAAGACAGCGCTGTATGTGGCGACGGTGGCGCGGACATATCGGAAAGCGATTGATGACTGTCTGGAATCCGAAGAAAAATACCGCGCCAATATGGACTGGTACCACCGCGAAATTTCACGCTGTACCTATCGACAGTTTACGACGGGCTTTTATTACGGAAAGCCGAATGAAGAATCTCAGATTTATGATTCTAATACCTATCAAAGCGATGCAGTTTATCTGGGCACTGTTTACGAGACGGATCATAAGGGCCGTGCAAGAATCGAACAGCGCAATAAATTCTGCGTGGGCGATATGATCGAGATCATGAAACCGGACGGAAGAAATGTGGCATGTCAGGTGCTGCAGATCCAGGATGATCAGGAGGAAAAAATGGAGAGTGCGCCCCATCCGAAGCAGGAGCTGTGGCTGACGCTTTCGGAGGCCGCAGAAACGGGAGATTTACTTCGTACAATTGTCGAAAAGGAGACGGACGAATGAGTGAAGTGCTGAATGTGGAAAAGCTGTTTGGAGAAAATGTATTCACCCTTGGAAAGATGCAGGAGCGTCTTCCTAAAAAAGCGTTCGCAGAAGTCAAACGCGTCATGGAGCATGGCGGTGAGTTAGACAACGCGACAGCGGACGTTGTGGCAAAGACGATGAAGGACTGGGCAGTGGAGCATGGCGCGACCCATTACACGCACTGGTTCCAGCCGCTGACCGGCATCACGGCGGAGAAGCATGATTCCTTCGTGACACATCCGGATGAGAACGGAAAGATGCTGATGGAGTTTTCCGGCAAGGAGCTGATTAAGGGCGAGGCGGACGCTTCGTCATTTCCCTCCGGCGGTCTGCGTTCCACATTTGAAGCGAGAGGTTATACGGTATGGGATATCACTTCCCCTGCGTTTTTAAAAGAAGATGCGACGGGTGTGATTCTGTGTATCCCGACGGCGTTCTGCTCCTTTACAGGTGAGGCACTCGATAAAAAGACTCCGCTGCTTCGTTCGATGGAAGCAATTTCCGAGCAGGCGATGCGAATCGTTCGTCTGTTCAACAAAAACACGACGGCGACAAAAGTTACTCCGTCTGTCGGCGCGGAGCAGGAGTATTTCCTGATTGACCGGGCAAAATATTTACAGAGAAAAGACCTGATTTTTTCCGGCAGAACGCTGTTCGGCGCGCCCGCACCGAAAGGGCAGGAGCTGGAGGATCATTATTTCGGCGTGATCCGCGAGCGGATCGGTGCGTTTATGAAGGATTTAAACGTGGAGCTGTGGAAGCTCGGCGTGACGGCAAAGACGCAGCACAATGAGGTTGCACCCGCGCAGCACGAGCTTGCCCCGGTCTATGAAACTGCGAACATTGCAATGGATCACAACCAGCTTGTCATGGAGACGATGAAAAAGGTGGCAGAGCGTCATAACCTGCGCTGCCTGCTGCACGAAAAGCCGTTTGCAGGCGTTAACGGCTCCGGCAAGCACGACAACTGGTCGATTACGACGGATACCGGCATGAATCTGCTCGATCCCGGTGAGACGCCCAATGAAAATATTCAGTTTTTATTGGTGCTTGCCTGCGTTATCAAGGCTGTGGATACACATGCCGACCTGCTGCGCAGAAGCGCCTCCAACGTCGGTAACGATCTTCGTCTCGGCGCAAGCGAAGCGCCTCCGGCAATCGTTTCCGTATTTCTGGGCACACAGCTGGAGGATGTGGTAAGACAGCTTGTGGAAACCGGCGAAGCCCGTTCCTGCCTGGAGGGGTCTACGTTACATACCGGCGTTTCCACTGTGCCTGATCTGCCGATGGATGCGACGGACAGAAACCGTACTTCTCCGTTTGCCTTTACCGGAAACAAGTTCGAGTTCCGTATGGTCGGCTCTTCGGATTCGATCGGAAGCCCGACGACGACGATCAACGCAATTGTCGCAGAGGCGTTCTGCGAAGCTGCTGACCGACTGGAAGCTGCCGGGGAAGAAAATTTCGACATGGCGGTGCACGATCTGATTAAGGAATATATGACGGCACATCAGCGCATTCTTTTCAACGGAGACGGTTATTCGAAGGAATGGGAGAAAGAGGCGCAGCGACGCGGACTTCCGGTATTCCCGGGTATGATCGATTCGGTGGAGGCACTGACGACCGATAAGGCGATCCGGTTGTATGAGCGTTTCGGCATCTACAACCGTGCAGAGCTGGAATCCAGAAAAGAGATTGTTTACGAAACCTATGTCAAGACGATTCATATTGAGGCAAAGACGATGATCGATATGGCGTCGAAAGATATTCTCCCTGCCGTCATTCGGTACACAAAGACGTTGGCGGATACCATCGCTTCCCTGGAATCAGTCGGTGCAGACAGCAGCGTTTCAAAAACGCTGTTGAAGGATACCTCTGCTCTGCTGTCTCAGGCTTCCGCCGCGCTGGAAGACCTGAAACAAAAGGAAGCAGACGGAAACGTGCAGAAGAAAGATGCGAGAAAGCAGGCATTTTTTTATCGGGACGAGATCGTTCCTGCAATGGAAGCCCTGCGCGCACCGGTAGATGCGCTCGAGATGAAGGTAGACCGTTCGTTCTGGCCGATGCCCGGATATGCGGATTTGCTGTTTGAAGTGTAAAAACGCGTCAGCGGATTCGACGCAGGAAATCCTCGTGAATCCGCTGACGAAGCGGCAGGTGGATCTGGAAAAAATAAAAAATAAAAAATTTAAAAAAAGGCTTGCATTTTCTGTGAATGTGTTGTATATTAAATAAGCGCTGTGAGACAGGGAAACAAAATCACAGAGAACAAGACTTAGGGCTATCGCCAAACGGTAAGGCAACGGACTCTGACTCCGTCATTTTCCAGGTTCGAATCCTGGTAGCCCTGCTACAAACCCCGAAGGAAAATTCCTCCGGGGTTTTTGTTATAACGGCACAAAAAGGATGTCGGGTTGCCGAACCAAGTGATTCCTGCTATAATAATTGCAAAAGAGAGCACAGCCAGTACCGGAGGAAAGACGGATATGTATACATTTGACAGCAGAGTGCGCTACAGCGAAACCGGGGAAGAAGGATTGCTGAGCCTGCCGGCGATCGTGGATTATTTTCAGGATGTTTCGACGTTTCAGTCGGAGGATCTCGGAATTGGCATTGATTTTCTGAAAGAAAAGGATCTGCTCTGGGTGATGAGCGCGTGGCAGGTGGTTGTACACCGCTATCCGGCGCTCGGAGAAAAAATCAGGATCGGGACGATTCCATACGAGCTGCGCGGCTTTATGGGACTGCGTAATTTTTTTATGGACACGGAAGACGGAGAGCGGCTGGCGGAAGCGAATTCGGTCTGGTCTCTGATCAATCACAAAAAGGGCGTTCCGGTGCGGGTGCTGCCGGAGATGGTCGAAAAATACGACGTGAAAGAACGTTTGCAGATGGATTATGCGCCGCGTAAAATTGCAGTGCCCCAGGGCGGCATCAGACAGGAGCCTTTCCGAGTAGAAAGACAGCACTTAGATGGCAACCACCACGTCAATAATGGACAGTACATTTCTATGGCGATGGCGTATTTGCCGGAAAATTTTGCAATTAGACAGATGCGGGCGGAGTATAAAAAATCCGCACTGCTTCACGATATAGTGGTTCCGATCATTGTGACGGAGGCAGACCGCGTAACCGTTTCCCTGTGCAGCGAGGACGAAGCTCCGTTTGTGGTCGTCGAGCTGACAGGAAGATAAAGGAAAATAATATGCTGGAAATTGGAACAATTCAGAATTTGACAGTAGTAAAAAAAGTGGATTTCGGTGTTTATCTGGCAGAGCCCGGAGCAGAGGATAAAAGAGTGCTTCTTCCGGCAAGACAGGTTCCGCCGCAGACCTCGGTCGGGGATCAGATTGAGGTTTTCTTATATAAAGATTCGAGCGACCGGCTGATTTCAACAACGGCGCGCCCGAAGCTTTTGCTGGGTGAGGTTGTAGAGCTTACGGTTGCGCAGACTGCGAAAATGGGAGCATTTCTGGAATGGGGACTGGAAAAAGACCTCTTCCTTCCATTCAAGGAGCAGACCAGAAAGGTAAAAGAGGGCGACCGTTTCCCGGTTGCTTTGTATGTGGACAAGAGCGGGCGGCTCTGTGCGACGATGAAGGTATATCATTATCTGCGCACCGACAGCCCTTATCATAAGGATGACAGAGTGAGCGGCTGTCTGTATGAAATCAGCCGCCAGTTCGGCGCGTTCGTGGCAGTGGACAATCAATATTCCGCGCTGATTCCTCCGAAGGAAATGTACGGGGAATTAAAGGTCGGTGACCATGTGGAAGCCAGGGTTGTCCGGGTACATGAGGACGGCAAGCTGGATTTGAGCGTGCGGGAAAAGGCGTACCTGCAGATCGAGACGGATGCAGAGAAGGTCATGAAGCTGATCGACAGCTTCGACGGCGTGCTTCCGTTTACCGACAAGGCTTCTCCGGAGGTCATTCGCAGGGAGCTTGCGATGAGCAAAAACGAGTTCAAGCGTGCGGTCGGCAACCTGCTGAAAAACGGCAGGATTGAGATCACAGAAAAAGCGATCCGCAGGATATAAGGCGGCGGGTACGCTCCGTGGGGGCGGAGAGTGACGAAGCTGATACAACGGGGATGCGTTTCAAAGGCGTTTCGTTGTGAGAAAAGAAGTGAGTAGAGGGTTATGAGAAGGTATTCAGTTCTGGGAATTTCCTTAATGGATGTTTCCGCAAGAGAGGGCCTGCGCAGAGCGGAGCATTTTTTGCAGACCGGGGCACTCAATACAACAAGCTATATTAACGCGCAGTCTCTGTCGATGGCGTCCAGGGACGAACAGGTCAAGGAGTATCTGGAAGAGACGGATCTGATGTTCTGTCTGGAGCCAGATATTTTGGAGGCAGCAGGAATCGCATCTCCCGGCAGGGTTCGGGAAATCGAGGACCGGATGTTTTTGCGGGAGTTTTTGAAAAGACTGGCAAGACAGCATGACAAGGTTTATCTGCTGGGCGACACAGATAAACAGGCGCAGGAGCTGCAGGAGATGCTTCTAAACGCGCAGGAAAATTTAAATATCGTGGATGTGCGCGGCTACGAGGAATTTGAGTATCAGCCTCAGCGACTGATGAACGCGATGAACGAAGCTGCGCCGAAGGTGATTTTTTCCCGGATGACATATCCGCTGGATCTGGAGCTGATGCACAGCGGCCGCAAATTTTTAAACGCGGAGCTTTGGGTGGCGTTGCCGGAGACGAAATTAAAAGAAAAGGTGAGGACAACGTTCTGGAGAAAGGTGCGGAAAAAGATTTTTCAGAAAAAAGTTAATGAATATAATCTGGAAAAGGCGGAGCAATAAGTACTTCGCCTTTTATAGTTCCAAACAAAAGAACGTCTGGAATTCTGCTGTTATAGGTTTTGCATAAATTTTTTGCGATTTCCTATAGCTTTTTTTGTGGTTTTCTTTTAGAATATAGGTTGGGCATAGTAAAAATCGCAGGAGACAGACTGGTTTTTTTGTCGAAGAATGCGCGAAGTGAAGGAGACGGGGTTTATGATATCGAATCAGATTTTACAGAGTACACTGGATGGCCTGAAGGCGATTGCCAGAGTCGAATTATGTGTGATTGATGTGGATGGAAAGACCGCTGCGACGACAGCGGACGGACTGGAAGAATATCTGCCGCAGGCGAGAGCCTTTGTGGATTCCCCTGCAGACAGCCAGGAGGTTCAGGGAAATCAGTTTTTTAAGATCTATGACGAGCAGCAGCTGGAATATATTCTGATTGTAGGCGGCGCCGGTGAAAATATTTATATGATCGGCAAGATGGCTGCATTCCAGATTCAGAACCTGCTTGTGGCGTATAAAGAGCGCTTCGATAAGGATAACTTTATCAAAAACCTGTTGCTGGATAACCTGCTTTTGGTGGACATTTACAGCAGGGCGAAGAAGCTCTATATTCCGGTGGATGCGCAGCGAGTTGTCCTGATTATCGAATGCAGCGCGGGACGGGAGGATAACATCCTGGAGCAGATGCGTCCGGTATTTGGTAATAATAACCGGGATTTTATCACGGCAGTGGATGAGAATAACGTGATCATCGTGAAAACGCTGACCGAAAACGATGAAATGAAGGAGATTGAGCATTACACTGCAAACCTGATAGAATGGCTGGAAACAGAGGGCTATTCCGAAAGCCGCATTTCCTACGGTACAATCGTACAGGAAATCAAAGAAGTGAGCCGTTCCTACAAAGAAGCCAAGATGGCGATGGACGTCGGCAAGATTTTCTTTGACGAGAGAAGAGTAATCGCATACAGCGAGCTGGGCATTGGCCGTCTGATCTATCAGCTTCCGATTCCGCTTTGTAAGATGTTTATCCGGGAGATTTTCGGTGGAAAGAGTCCGGACGATTTTGACGAGGAGACGCTGACGACCATCAGCAAATTCTTCGAGAACAGCTTAAACGTATCGGAAACGAGCCGTCAGCTGTTTATCCACAGAAATACGCTGGTATATCGTCTGGATAAGCTTCAGAAGTCTACCGGGCTGGATCTGCGCGTATTTGAGGATGCGATTACATTCAAGATCGCACTCATGGTTGTAAAGTACATGAAGTACATGGAATTTTTTGAATATTAGGATGGTGACAAGGTTTGGTACAAAACGATAAGAAAAAAAAGAAGAAGCGGGAAGGCTCAGATGCGGTCATCACGCTGGATCGCGTGAGCAAATCGTATTCGAGCGGCTCTCCGGCTTTGGATAATGTGAGCCTGACGATCAAAAAGGGGGAATTTGTTTTTATCGTAGGCGACAGCGGCTCAGGAAAATCGACCCTGATCAAGCTGCTTTTGCGGGAGCTGACGCCCACGAGCGGCCGTGTTATCGTAAATGGTGCCGATGTGGCGCGCTTAAAGCGCAGACAGGTGCCGAAATTCCGCAGAAATCTTGGAATCGTGTTCCAGGATTTCCGTCTGCTGAATGACAGAAACGTTTATGAAAACGTAGCGTTTGCACAGCGTGTTATCCAGATGCCGACGAAGCTGATGCGTAAAAATGTTCCGAACGCGCTGGCAGAGGTAGGTCTGGCAGGCAAATACAAAGCGAAGACCAAACAGCTCTCCGGCGGTGAACAGCAGAGAGTTGCACTGGCGAGGGCGCTGGTAAATGAACCGCCGATTCTTCTGGCAGATGAACCGACAGGAAACCTCGATCCGAAGAATTCCTGGGAAATCATGAAGCTGCTGGAACGCATCAACGAAGAAAGAGGCACGACGATTCTGGTCGTTACGCACAACCGTGAAATTGTAAATGAAATGAAGAAACGCGTAATTACGATGAAGAAGGGTGTCGTTATCAGCGACGAAGAAAAAGGCGGTTATATCGATGAGGATTAGTACATTTTTTTATACGTTGAAACAGGGCGTAATCAACATTTTCCGGAACAAGCTGTTTTCCCTTGCTTCCATTGCGACGATTTCTGCCTGTCTGTTTTTGTTCGGACTTTTTTATGCGGTCATTTTAAACTTCCAGAACGTCGTGCGCACGGCAGAAGAGGGCGTTTCTGTTACCGTATTTTTTAAGGACGGGACGACCCAGGAAGAAATGGAACAGATCGGCGCGCAGATCCGGGCGCGCGACGAGGTGTCCGAGGCGAAGTTTATTTCTGCAGATGAAGCGTGGGCAGAGTGGGCTCCCGAAAATATCGGAGAAGATTACAACGAGATCTATACCGAGAACCCGCTGGAGGGCATGGATAACTACGAAATTTATATGAACGATGTTTCGAAGCAGGAAAGCCTGGTAGGCTGGCTGGAATCCATCCCGCAGGTGGATGAAGTACGGCATTCCGAGGTAGCGGCGACGACGTTGACCGGCGTGAATGCGCTCGTGGCATACACTTCGGTCGGCATTATTGCAATTTTGCTGGCAGTTTCCGTATTCCTGATCAACAACACGGTTATGATCGGTATTTCTGTTCGCAAGTCAGAGATTGAAATTATGAAATACATCGGTGCGACGGACTTTTTCGTACGTTCCCCGTTTGTAATAGAAGGTATTCTGATCGGATTGATCGGTTCGTTGCTCCCGCTCGGTCTGATCTATGTCCTTTATAAAAAGGTCATTGATTATGTCATGATAGAGTTCCCGTCGCTTTCCGGGCTGATGCAGTTTTTGCCGGTTTCGGAGATTTATCGGACGCTTCTTCCGGTTTGTCTGGGACTTGGCGCAGGAATCGGTTTCCTGGGAAGCTTTATAACAGTGCGCAAGCATCTTCGCGTATGATGAGGAAGACAGCATGAGAATTGGGAAAAAAAGAATCACAGCCTGCCTTTTATCGGCAGCGCTGCTTCTTTTTACATCGATGATTCCTGTTCAGGCATCCACTGCGCTTGAGGAGAGCATCAAGCAGAAGCAGCAGGCGATCAGCGACGCGCAGTCGGAAAAAAAGAAGATCCAGTCCAACATTTCCGATATTAAGTCGATGGTAAGCCAGCTGCAGAAGTCGAAGAAGGATCTGGAAACATATGTGGCGCAGCTGGACGGTCAGCTGGATGATCTGGAAAATAAGATCGAAGATCTGAAAGAAGAGATCACAGCCAAAAAAACGGAAATTGAAGAAACGAAAGCGGATATTGAACAGGCGCAGGCGGTTGCAGATCAGCAGTATGAGGATATGAAAACCCGGCTGCGCTATCTGTATCGAAACAGCAAGGGCAACGGATACCTCGAGCTTTTGGTGAATGCAGGCTCATTTGCAGATATGTTAAACCAGGCAGGTTATGTGGAACAGCTAAGCAGCTACGACAGCCGCAAGCTGGAAGAGTACCGTCAGAGCGTGGAATATCTGGAGCTGTGTAAGCAGACACTGGAAGAGGAAGAAGACGTTTTAAACACCGCACAGGCGAGCCTGGAAAAGGAGCAGCAGGCGGTCAATACGCTGATTTCCGAGAAAGAGCAGCAGATTGTGGCATATCAGGGTGATATCAGCAATAAGGAGGCTGCAATCAAGGAATACGAGGCGGATATTTCGGCACAGAATGCGACGATCGCTGCTCTGGAAAAGGCAGTTGCGGCGGATAAAGCAAAGCTCGAAGAGGAAAACCGCTTAAAATATGACGGCGGTATGTTCCAGATGCCGTGTCCGGGCTATACCAGGATTTCGGATGATTACGGCAACCGGATGCATCCGACGTTGAAGGTTCAGAAATTCCATAACGGCGTGGATTTTGCGGCACCGAGCGGAACGGCGATTCTGGCGGCATACAGTGGAAACGTAGTAGCGGCGTCTTACAACAGTTCGATGGGCAATTATGTCATGATCGACCACGGCGATGGATTGTATACAATTTATATGCACGCGTCGAAGCTATATGTTTCAACGGGACAGTCCGTGAGCAAGGGTGCGACAATCGCTGCGGTCGGCTCGACCGGACGCTCGACGGGACCGCATCTGCACTTTTCTGTGAGAAGCAACGGCAGCTACGTCAGCCCGTGGAACTATTTGAAATAAGCCGAGGGAACGGCGAACATAAAATGAATGAAATAGCATCAATATGGAGAAGACATCAATGGAGAATAAGAGAGTTTTTGCAGGCGGCCTGATTGCCGGAGCAGTCCTGACCCTTGCAGTTGGTGGATGCGCATTTGTCGGCGTGACCCTGTATCAGGGAACAAAGAACGGTAGCTCCCTGGAAGAGGTCGGCAACAAGACGACGATGGAAAAGGTCAATGTGCTGGAAGGAATGATCGACGATTATTATCTCGAGGACGTCAGCGCAGAGGATTTGGAGCAGGGGGTATACAAAGGACTTCTGGATGCGTTGGGCGATCCGTATTCCGTCTATTATACAGCGGATGAGCTGGAAACGCTGCAGGAAAAGACGCAGGGCATCTACTACGGGATCGGCGCAAGGGTTTCGTTGGATACCGAAACGCAGCTTCCGAAGATTGCAAGCGTAATTTCAGGAACGCCGGCGGAGGAAGCCGGACTGATGGCAAACGACCTTTTGTATAAGGCGGATGACACGGAGCTGCAGGGAATGGATCTTTCTTCCGCAGTCGCGCTGATCCGGGGTGAGGAAGGCACAACCGTGCACCTGACGGTGATCCGCAGCGGCGAGAGCAATTATCTGGAATTTGATGTGGTTCGCCGTAAGCTCGCAAACGAAACGGTTACGTCAAAGATGCTGGACGACAACATGGCTTACATCCAGATTCAGGAGTTCGACGATGTGACGCTGGATCAGTTTACGGAAGCCCTGGACAATGCCCGTTCGGAGGGCATGGAAGGTCTGATTATCGATCTGAGAGGAAATCCGGGTGGAAACCTTTCGACGGTATGTGATATCTGCCGGGAGCTGCTCCCGAAAGGACTGATTGTATACACGGAGGATAAATACGGAAACCGGGAAGAATACTCCTGCGATGGTACGAATCCGTTAGAGGTTCCGCTCGTTGTCCTCGTAGACGGAAACAGCGCTTCCGCTTCGGAGATTATGTCCGGCGCAGTAAAGGATTACGGAATTGGAACTCTGGTTGGAACGACGACTTACGGAAAAGGCATTGTACAGAGGATTATGCAGCTTACCGATAATTCCGCAGTGAAGCTTACAGTCAGCAAGTATTACACGCCGAAGGGCAACAACATCCATAAGATTGGTATTGAACCGGATGTGGAGGTTGAATTTGATGCTCAGGCATATGTGGAAGACGGTACGGACAATCAGCTGAATAAAGCGATGGAAGTGCTTCAGGAAAAGATGGCAGAATAAAGAAAAATGGTAACTGTTCAGTACCCTCACAGTTACAAAAAAGATACCCGTCGGAATCGGCTCACAGGGGAACCTCGATTCCGACGGGTATTTTTTTCATTTCATAGGAAAATGCGTCCTATGAAATAAAAACGCTCCGCGCGGATCGCACTGCGGCGGAATGGTAGAATGTCGCTTACGCGACCCGCCGCAGGCGGAGAATCCTGCTTCGCAGGATTCTTTTTCAGCAGCTGTTTTATGCAGCCTTTTCAGAATTCCTGGACGCTGCGAAGTAGGAACGCAGGGAGTTGATTACGATGGTCAGTCCAAGGACGATCAGCAGGATTGCAATGATCAGCTGCAGTCCTTCTACCAGGAAGGTAGCAGAGCCTGCCGCATACGCCTTTGCCAAAGCGATTGTGCGCTGTACCAGTGCGGTGCCGGTTACGCAAAGCATGATTACCAGCGGAGGGAACAGCATCTTGTTGCTGCGGCCTGTAACCTTCAGGAATACGCACAGCGTTACAAGTACCAGGGCGGAGAGCAGCTGGTTCGCAGAACCGAACAGCGGCCAGATGTTTGCATAGCCGATACGGGTCAGAACGAAGCCGCACAGCAGGGTTAAAACGGTGGAGAAATATTTGTTGCACAGAACCTTTCTCCATACCGGAGCAGAAGCCATATCATCAACAGAGAACAGCTCCTGGAAGCTCATACGACCGATTCTTGCAACTGCATCCAGGCTGGTCAGTGCAAGTGCGGATACACACATGGTCATGAAGCACTGGGCAACATAAAGCGGGATACCGAACATTTCCAGGAAGCCTGCAACGCCGTTGGAGAATACCTGGAACGGGGTGCCTGCAGCCGGTGTGCCGTCAGCAGATGCAGCAGCACCTGCAACGCAGAGAGCGACAACGGCCAGAAGGCTTTCAAGAACCATTGCGCCGTAACCAACCTTGAGCATATCCTTTTCATTTGCGATTGTCTTGGAAGAAGTGTCGGAGGATACCAGGCTGTGGAAGCCGGAGATCGCACCGCAGGCAACGGTTACGAACAGGATCGGGAACATGTTTCCGAGCTTTTCATTTGTAAATCCTGTATAAACAGGCAGGTTCATGGTCGGATGTGCAACGAGCAGTCCGAGAACAGCGCCGACGATCATGCCAATGAACATGTAAGTGGTCATCATATCACGGGGCTGTTTGAGCAGCCAGATCGGAAGAACTGCTGCGAAGAAGATATAAACAAAGGTAATGTAAGTCCAGGTATCTTTTCCGGCGGTGATCGGAAGAGCCATACCGATTGCCAGAGCTGCTACGGTGCAGACAAGACCTACAACGGTTGCTTTCCAGCCGGAAAGGTTGAATTTCTTCTGCAGTACGCCAAATACCATAGCGAATAAGATAAAAAGCAGGGAAATGGTACCGGCAGCACCGTTCGGTCTGGCAGCCTCGGAAAGCTGTACCTGTCCGTCAACGGTTGTAAATGCGTTGAAGGTTCCGGCTACCATATCGGCGAATGCTGCGATAACCAGCAGGGTGAATAGCCAGCAGAACAGCAGGAAAAGCTTTCTGCCGAGTTTACCGATGTACTTTTCGATCAGCAGACCGATGGATTTGCCGTCGTTTTTGACGCTGGCATACAAAGCACCGAAGTCAGTAACAGCACCGAAGAAGATGCCGCCAAGAAGTACCCACAGAAGAACCGGGAGCCAGCCGAATGCAGCGGCCTGAATTGCACCGGTGACAGGGCCTGCGCCTGCGATGGATGAAAACTGGTGACAGAAGACGGTAAAGCCTTTTGTCGGAACGTAGTCCTGCCCGTCCTCGTGGGCCTGGGCGGGTGTTTTGGCAGCAGGGTCGATGCCCCATTTGTTTACGAGCCAGCGGCCATACAGCAGATAAGCGGCTGCAAGGCATACGGCTGCGATTAAAACGATTGCAAGTGTGTTCATGAGATAGGTTCCTCTCTTTCGTTAGAATGCTCAACATGGCAGTGCGTGGGCGACCTGCCCGGAGTTTTTCTGCAGGAAGATAGAATTTGTTCGGGCGCGGTGAATATCGGACAGCCCGAATTCTTTTCCTGTCGCTGCAACAAAAAAAGCCTTCGTCTTTATCCCTTTCGGGGAATAGAAGACGAAGGCATATAAACTCCGCGTTACCACTTCTTTTGCTGCAAAAAGCAGCCTCTCGGTCACAGCTCCCGGCATTTGATCCGGTCAATGTGCTCCCCTGTAACGGAGGGACTCCGGTTCTGACTACTGGAAAAACGTTCACCAGAACTGCTGACAGGCGAGGGCATTTGGAACCTGTTGCCACCTTCCATCAATGGCGGCTCTCTGGAAACAGATTAACTCTAAATGTCATGTCCTGCTCACTGCATTTGCATGTTGAATTGTTGCCATTCTAGTTCCGGGGAAAAAAAATGTCAATGCGTAATCTGGAATTTTGGAAGTTTGTATAGGAAGAAAATGTTTTAGTTTTAAAATTTGTATAAAATTTTAGCGATGCAAAGCGCTAGTACGGTACCACGGGATACTGATAGCAGAAGAGAATGGGTTCCTGAGTACGGCACATGAAAAATAGAAACTTTTGCAAAAAGATTTTTGAAACAAAACAAGCGGCTTCCGAATCCTCGGAAACCGCTTGTTTACTGGCTTTTTAGAAGAGCGACAGACGGGGCTCGAACCCGCGACCTCCACCTTGGCAAGGTGGCGTACTACCAACTGTACTACTGTCGCATTTTATCTCTCGCTGATGTATCTCAGCGACGAAATTTATAATAACACAGCTTCTTACGTTTGGCAAGCTTTTTCGTAAAAAAATTTCAAATTTATTTTTAGAAAAATAGAATGGCAAAATTGGAATGTTTTCGTTCCAATATCCTGTCGGAAAATTTGTAAACTAAAAATTGGAACGGTTTTATTCCAGTATTTCAGACGGGAGCCGCAATCTATGTCTACCAAACTATCTCAGGATGTCTCGATCGGGGAGAATCTGCGCATTTTGCGAAAACGTGCCGGATATTCACAGGAACGGGCTGCAGCACAGCTGGAGCTGATGGGAATCTCCATGAGCCGTGAAATTATTTCGCAGATGGAATCCGGACATCATAATATTCGCATCAGTGTATTACTTGCCTTCAAACAGGTCTATGAGGTGGACTCGTTTGATGACTTTTTTGTGCAACAGGAAAAAGGCGGTGACCGATGAAATTAAAGCAGGAGCCAATTGGAATCGGTCAGAATCTCAGAAAACTCCGGCAGGACGCCGGTTACAGCCAGTCACAGGTGGCGGCGCTTCTCTGTGAGCGGGGTGTGTACATGACAACTGACATTTATAAAAAGATCGAGCAGAACAAATACAACATCCGCATCAGCGAGCTGAATGCGTTGAAAGAGCTGTATCAGGTTGGGTATGGGGAACTGTTTCAAACGGATTCCTGAAAATTTGGAAGCTGTGTATTTGATTTTCAGGATGTTTTTAGAAAATGTTTGTCTTAACGTCAAAAAAATGCCGCTCAGTCCGTAAATTCGAGGACTGAGCGGCAATTCCTATCGTATAGGAAACTTCGTTTCTATACGATAAAAACGCTCCGCGAGGATCGCACTGCGGCGGAATGGTAGAATGTCGCTTACGCGACCCGCCGCAGGCGGAGAATCCTGTAGAGCAGGATTCTTTTTTATCCAATTTAATTTTCCATCATTTTCCGGTTATATTGTCTGCGCTGAAGCGATTCTGTATTTCTGTGTTTCTGACGCGACTGGTAAGAGGAATACTTTGCGGTTGCTTTTGCGACAGCGGCGAGGGGCTCGGAAGCGCCGGATGCAATCTGTGGATCGGAGAGACAGATTGCCGGATTATCGAACTTTTCGAGCGTCCCCTTTTTGGAAAATGCGGCGCATACGGTTTGCCAGCCGGATAAGAACCGTACATACATCCTTCCGCTGATTCGGTCCTGCGGAGTGTCAGCCAGTGAAAAGTCTGCTAACACCAGTAAAAGGAAAATTGCAGCTGCCATCATCATCATCGATTCCATCATACGCTCACCCTCTTTTCTTTTGTACCTCGCTGATATTTCCGAGGCATAAGATTTTTCGCCCACACAGGAGCAAGCTTATGTGGGCTTAGACCTTTTGACCCTGGCATTGTAATGTCTGACTATATTATAATATCTTCTATATTTTCGGTCAATTTATTTTCAAACATTCTTTCGAAAGATTCAGTTCTTCGCAGTTATATACCGGAAAAATGGCGTAAAGTATGCTATTTGTCCCAAAAATCTGTTGCAATCGTAATTTCGATGATGCTATGATATAAATCGGATGTTTTTTGGAAAAAAGGATGGCATGCGCGCTGTGCGAAAGGCTCATCTTCGATGGCAGGACGCGACTTTTTCGGTGCCGCATGTTTCAGTCCGTTGCAGCAGGCCGCAGCCGGATGGGTGCAAAGAGGAGTATTGTGAAGGAAAACAAAAACGGGAGGCAGAACAGTCAGAACGCAGAAAAGAGGAGCCGGAAAAGAAAAAATCCGAAGGCAGTCAGACAACTGACAGCGATTTATGTTGTGCTGGTGCTTGTAGCGGCGGGTGCGATCGGTGGAGGGGTATTCTGGGCGGTGCATTCGACGAGGGTAACAGAAGAGCTGATTGCGGAAAACACGCAGGAATCGACGACGGAAGAGGAAAGCACAGTTCCTGCTGCTATAGAAGAAACAGAAGAGACGCAGGAGACGGAACCCGAAACAGAAACGGAGACAGAGACGGAAACCGAAATGCTTGTCGAGCTGACAGAGGACAATATCGACGGCTATGTAAAAGTGGAATCCTGCAAAATTGCGCAGGGGACGGGAACCTTTTCGGTAAAGGCGTCGGTGGAGGAAAAGCCGGCGAGCGACGACGATAATTTTTACCTGCTCAAAATGAACATGTACGATACCGAGCTGGATGCCGCGGCAGAGCCGATTGCGTCCGTGCCGAAGGACAAGGAATTTACCCTGACGGCAAATGTCAACGAAAATCAGGTGGATTCCAGGCTGATGTCGAAATTCGTCGTAGCGGTAAAATTAAAGGATGCGTATGTTCCGCTCTGTGATCCCTGCTATATGACAAACCCGGAGGTACTTGCGTCCTATCAGGCGGCATATCCGCAGCGTTCTTCGATTAAAGGGATTTTAGTAGATCCGCTTCGGGTAGATGAGCTGGATGAGCTGCATGTCAATCATGCGGCGTACAATATTCCGGTCGGAAATATTCTCGGGGAGACGACAAACGGCTTGTTCCCTACGGTTTATTATACATACGACGGCAGAACCTATGCGTTTAACGGTCAGCGGATTGCGGAATATGATTCTATTTTTTCCAGGCTGACGGCAAAGGGAATTACGATTTCTGCGATTCTGTTAAATAATAAGAGCAGCGCGTATCCGGAGCTCACCCATCCGCTTTCCCGGGGCGGCTCTGCTAATTATTATGCGTTCAATGCGGCGGAAGCAGATGGTGTGGAGACGCTTGCAGCGGTCGGCGCGTTTCTGGCGCAGAGATACCGGGACAATGATCACGGGATTGTCATGAACTGGATTGTCGGCAACGAGGTCAACGTCCGTTCTGATTGGAATTATATGCAATACGTCGATCTGGATACCTATGCAAGAGAATACGCGAACGCGGTGCGCGTTTTTTACAACAGCATCAAGAGTATGAACGCGAATGCGAGAGTCTATGTTTCGATGGATCAGCAGTGGAATCGGGATCTGTCGTCGAAGAACAGCTATGACGTGCGTGACCTGCTGGTTTCGATGAACCAGGTGATTTCCTCCGAGGGAAATATCGACTGGGGACTTGCAGATCACCCCTATGCGTATCCGCTGACGAATACGACGTTCTGGAATTCGTCCGGCAAGATTCAGAAGCTGATTACCAATTCGGAAAATACGTCGATCGTGACAATGCAGAATATCAATGTCATTACGAACTTTTTGCAGAAGGAAGAAATGCTGACGGCGGACGGCGAAGTGCGCCCGGTGATTCTGAGCGAGCTGGGATATTCCTCTTCCCAGGGAGAAATCAATCAGGCGGCGGCATTTGCCTATGCCTACTATGCAGCAGAGAACAATCCTTATATCAATGCGATCCTTTTGTCCAGACAGACGGACGCGGGAGAAGAGATTGCACAGGGACTTGCACTGGGACTGTCCACTCAGGGCGGACAGCATAAATATATTTACGAGGTTTACAAAAATATCGATCAGGTAAATTCCAACAGCTATACGGAGTTTGCAAAATCTGTCATCGGGATCACGAACTGGAGTGAAGTGATCCAGCCGGCGAACTAAAAGGGCGGCGCGTTTACAGGTTTTCCAAAATCCGAATGTCCACAGCGGTATAATAAAATTCACGGTCAGGTGCCTCACCTGCAGTCAGATAATCGAACAGCAGCTGGATGGGTTTTGAGCCCTGAATGGCAGGCTGCTGGCAGATCACAGCAGAAATAATGTGCTGCTCCATCAGCTCTTTTGTAGCAGGAATTTTGTCATAAGCAAGAATATGGATGTCGGTGCGGTTTAGGGAAAGAACCGCGCGGCAGCCTCCATAAACACCGGCAGCGGTAAAGTAGAGGGCGTTGATGTCTGGATGTGCAGACAGCAGCGCTCTTGTTTTATCGTAGCTTTCAAAATCATCATCGCTGTTTTCAATCTCGGCGATGACCCGGATGCGCGGATAGCAGGCAGAGATCCGGTCGCAGAAACCGGCAATTCGGTCGGTATGGCAGAGTACCTGGGAGGAACCGGTGACGATACCGGCGCGAACTTCCCCGGAGGTCATGAGATTCATCAGACCGGCAGCAGTCTGCCCGCAGCGGTAAAAGTCGCTGCCGACAAAGGCGAGACGGCTGGAATTGCGGATATCCGTGTTGGTGGTGATGACGGGAATCTGGCGGCTCTGCAGCTGATCGATTTTGTTCGCGACGGCAGTGTCGTTAAAAGGGCTGATCACGAGTCCATCAATGCCTTCTGTCTCCAGCTCGGCGATAGCCTGCAGCTGCTCCTGCGCAGAAAACCCGGTCTTTTTTTTGAGAACGGAGCAGTTGTAGCTGTTTAATTCTTCTTCTTTGGAAAGAACGCTGTTCCATACTTCATCAAAAAACGGATTTCCGGTGTCGAATAAAACGACGCCGATCCGGACCATCTTTCGCTGTGCGGCGAGGGCGATCCCGGCGCGGTTTGGCTTGTAGTCCAGTTTTTTTGCAATATCATTGACCAGAGCGGCGGTGGCTGCGTTGACGGAGCCGCGATGATTGAGCACGCGGTCGACCGTGCCGCGGGACACCCCCGCCAGTTCTGCGATTTCCCGAATGGTTGCCATAGTTACCAATTACCTCATTGTTTTTTCATAACAGTTCCTTTGAAGCGTCTGCACATTTAGCGTAGCATGATGAAAATGGAAAGTCAACGAATCGCAGCATGGTTTGCGTGCCCGCGCACAAAAATAGGAAAATGCACAAATTGGAAACGCAGGCGTGCGGAGGAAACGGCATGGTTTTGGTGAAAATTCTGAAAATAAATTGGGGTCTTGATTTTTTATGGTCTAAAATCTATGATAAAGGCATGGTGAAAGAACGACAGGGAAAGTGTGTCATGATTTTATATCATAATCCCTTGTGTGTGCTTGCGTGCACGGGCACGCAAAACAGAATAAAGGAGGAAATTTAAGTAATTAAATATATTATCAAACGTGAGTAAACATACTCAAAGATACTTAAAATCCATAGTATTAGTTGGTAACTTAAAACCACTGAAATCATAGGAAAGATAAGCCAGTGCAAGTTGAAACAGTCTTGCTAACTATAGGGTAGAACCTTGATGGTAATGATTGAGTAATGGTAGAAGTCCATGAAAACCAAATGGCAAAAAAATCAAAATTTTAGAAAGGAAAAGCTATTTAGATGAACCTATATCTAATCAATAAAAAAGAATTTATAGGTATGTACCGATGGCTTAGTCGGGAATTTACGACTGTGGAGTGTACAAGAACTTGTGAGTAGTGTGTCACTTGCGACCACCAAAGCATACACGATGAAGCAGTAACTACAAATTGTGAGATTGTAGCGAATCATCTAGCATATACATTTGTATATGTTTTTAGTAGCAGTAGAGTATGTATTACATTGGAATCGACCTAGGGACTTCCGCAGTGAAGCTGCTTTTGATGGAAGGAAACGGGAAAATCGTAAGAGTTACCTCAAGGGAGTATCCGCTGTACTTCCCGCATCCGGGCTGGTCGCAGCAAAACCCGGAAAACTGGTACAAGCAGTCCATGGATGGGCTTTGTGAGCTGCTGGATGGAATCGACAAGAGCCAGGTGGCGGGCATCAGCTTCGGCGGTCAGATGCACGGATTAGTTGTGCTGGATGAAAACGATCAGGTCATCCGTCCCGCGATTCTCTGGAACGATGGCAGAACCTTCCGGGAAAACGACTATCTGAATCAGGTGATCGGCAAGGAGAAGCTTTCCGAATATACGGCAAACATCTCCTTCACCGGATTTACCGCGCCGAAGATTTTGTGGATGAAAAACAACGAGCCGGAGAACTTTGCACGGATCAAAAAGATCATGCTGCCGAAGGATTACCTGGCATATCGTCTGACCGGCGTACATTGCACGGATGTATCGGACGCTTCCGGCATGCTGTTATTCGATGTGAAGAACCGCTGCTGGTCGGAAGAAATGTGTGAGATCTGCGGCGTTCATAAGGAACAGCTTGCAAAGGTCTATGAAAGCTATGAGACAGTCGGCACGCTGCTCCCCGAAATCGCACAGAAACTCGGTTTGCCGGAAACCGTAAAGGTAGCAGCAGGTGCAGGGGATAACGCGGCGGCAGCAGTGGGAACCGGAACAGTTGGAAACGGTCAGTGCAATATTTCTCTCGGAACGAGCGGAACGATCTTTATTTCCTCCGATCAGTTTGCAGTGGATAAAAATAATGCGTTGCATGCTTTTGCCCATGCGGATGGACATTACCATCTGATGGGCTGCATGCTGAGCGCGGCGTCCTGCAATAAGTGGTGGATGGACGAGATCATCGGCACGAAGGATTATGGGACAGAGCAGGCGGCGATCACGAAGCTTGGCGAAAATCACGTTTACTTCCTGCCGTATTTAATGGGTGAGCGTTCTCCGCATAATGATCCGGATGCGAGAGGCACCTTTATTGGAATGACGATGGATACGAGCCGCGCGGACATGACGCAGGCGGTGCTCGAAGGCGTTGCCTTTGCCCTGAGGGATTCCTTTGAAATTGCAAAATCCCTCGGCATCCAAATCGACCGGACGAAGATTTGCGGTGGCGGTGCAAAGAGCCTTCTCTGGAAAAAGATTATTGCCAATGTGTTGAATGTGAAAGTGGACGTGCCGGAAACCGAAGAGGGACCCGGCTACGGAGCGGCGATTTTAGCGGCGGTTGCCTGTGGCGAGTACGCATCTGTGGAAGAAGCAGCGCAGAAGCTTTTAAAAGTCGTGGACACGGTAGAACCGGATGCAGAGCTTGCAGCGAAATACGAAGAACGTTACGCGCAGTTTAAACAGATTTATCCGACGGTGAAGGAGCTGTTCGGAAAATTGAAGTGAGACACAGAAAGGAGATACGATCATGCAGATTTATGAAGTGACAGACCCTCTTTTTAAGGAGTATGGCAAAATTATCGACAGTGTGGAGCTGACGGAGCTGCTGGCAGAGATGAAGCACACGCCGGTGCCGGAGGACGTGGTATATGTGGCTTCCGAGCCGAAGCTGGAAGCGCTTGCGGTCATGAAAGAGCTGACGGACAAAACCTATGGCGAGCTTCCGATCCAGATCGGCTATTGCAACGGTCATAACCGGAAATTAAACGCGCTGGAATACCACAGAAGCTCTGAGGTGGACGTAGCGGCAACAGAGCTGGTGCTGATGCTGGGAAAACAGCAGGACATCACAGAGGAGTTTACCTATGACACCTCGAAAGTCAAAGCGTTCCGGGTTCCTGCCGGGACAGCGGTAGAGCTGTATGCGACAACTTTACATTATGCACCCTGCCATACAGAAAAAGGCGGATTCCAGTGTACAATTGTACTTCCGAAAGGAACGAACCTCGATCTGGAAAAAGACCATCAGGGCGGTGAAGACGGTCATCTGACTGCCAAAAACAAATGGCTGCTGGGACATCCCGAAGGCGGTCTGCCGGAAGGAAGCCCGATGGGACTGATCGGTGAAAACCTTTCCTTAGATTAAAAATTGCAGGCAAAACAGTTCCTGTATATATAGTTTCAGACGTTGCGCCTGACATAAAAATGGAGGATTTTATCATGAAAAATTTACCTAAAGTGAAAATCGGTATTGTAGCAGTCAGCCGGGACTGTTTCCCAGAATCTCTGTCTGTCAACAGAAGAAAGGCTCTGGTAGAGGCTTACAAGGCAAATTATGACGTTGCGGATATTTATGAATGTCCGGTCTGTATTGTAGAGAGCGAGATCCATATGGTACAGGCTCTGGAGGATATCAAGCAGGCAGGCTGCAACGCGCTGTGCGTATATCTGGGCAACTTCGGTCCGGAAATTGCAGAAACCCTGCTGGCAAAGCATTTTGACGGTCCTGTCATGTTCGTGGCTGCAGCAGAAGAATCTCAGAATGATCTGGTCGGCGGCAGAGGTGACGCATACTGCGGTATGTTAAATGCAAGCTACAACTTAAAGCTTCGCAATGTAAAGGCATATATTCCGGAATATCCCGTTGGAACCGCAGCAGAATGTGCGGATATGATCCATGATTTTGTTCCGATCGCAAGAGCGATCATCGGTTTAAAGAGCCTGAAGATCATCAGCTTTGGTCCCAGACCGTTAAATTTCCTGGCTTGCAATGCACCGATTCAGCAGCTCTACAACCTGGGCGTTGAAATCGAAGAAAACTCCGAACTGGATCTGTTCGAGGCGTTCAACAAGCACGCCGGGGATGAAAGAATCCCTGCAAAGGTAAAAGAGATGGAGGAAGAGCTGGGTGAGGGCAACAAAAAGCCTGAAATTCTGGAAAAGCTTGCACAGTATGAGCTGACCCTGCTCGACTGGGTAGAGGCACATAAGGGCTACCGCGAATACGTTGCAATTGCCGGTAAGTGCTGGCCTGCATTCCAGACACAGTTCGGCTTCGTTCCCTGCTATGTCAACAGCCGCCTGGCCGGTATGGGCATTCCGGTATCCTGCGAAGTGGATATTTACGGCTGCTTAAGTGAGTTTATCGGAACCGCAGTCAGCGACGATGTTGTAACCTTACTGGATATCAACAACAGCGTGCCCGACGATATGTATGAAGAGTCGATCCGGGGGAAATTTGATTACACCCATAAGGATACCTTCATGGGCTTCCACTGCGGCAATACCTGCTCCAGAAAGCTGGCGTTCTGCAGCATGAAGAATCAGATGATCATGGCGAGATCCCTTCCGGTTGAAGTGACAAACGGCACTCTGGAAGGAGATATTATCCCCGGTGATATCACCTTCTACCGCCTGCAGTCCACCGCGGACAACAAGCTGCGGGCTTACATCGCACAGGGCGAGGTTCTGCCGGTTGCTTCTCATTCCTTTGGTTCCATCGGCGTATTCGCAATTCCGGAAATGGGACGCTTCTACCGCCATGTGCTGATCGAGAAGAACTTCCCGCACCACGGCGCAGTTGCCTTCGGCCATTACGGCAAAGCACTGTACGAGGTATTCAAATACATCGGCGTTCCGGTAGAGGACTTAAACTTCAATCAGCCCAAGGGCATGATGTATCCGACAGAGAATCCGTTCGCATAAAGCATATGGGAAAGGGCAAGGAAGATTGAAAAATAAAATTTTTCAATCGCGAGATTTGTGTCTGCGCGCACTTGACACAAACTCGACATGCGCAAAAAGCGTGCGCAGAAATGAGCGGAAAAAATGAGTAAATACAGGGAAAAGGCAGCAGCCCTGGCTGCACAGATGAATCTGGAAGAAAAAGTAGGACAGACGCTTTACACCGCTCCGGCGGTGGAGCGCCTTGGCATTGTGTCCTATAACTGGTGGAATGAGGCGCTGCACGGTGTGGCAAGAGCGGGCACGGCGACGGTATTTCCGCAGGCAATCGGCATGGCGGCGACATTTGATGAGGAGCTGTTAAAGCAGGTCGGCGATGTGATCGCGACCGAGGCACGTGCAAAATATAACGCACAGCAGAAAGCTGGCGACCACGATATTTACAAAGGGTTGACGTTCTGGGCACCGAATGTGAATCTGTTCCGCGATCCCCGCTGGGGCAGAGGACAGGAAACCTACGGAGAAGATCCATATCTGACTTCCCGTCTGGCGGTCGGCTTTATTAAAGGTCTGCAGGGCGAAGACCCGGATCATTTAAAGGCTGCGGCGTGCGCGAAGCATTTTGCGGTGCATTCCGGACCGGAGGGCATTCGACATGAGTTCAACGCAGTCGTATCGAAGCAGGATCTGTATGAAACCTATTTGCCGGCATTCAAGGCATGTGTGCAGGAAGCGAAGGTAGAAGCCGTGATGGGCGCCTATAACCGGACAAATGGCGAGCCCTGCTGCGGAAGCAAGACACTTTTGCAGGATATTCTGAGAAAAGAGTGGGGATTTAAGGGTCACGTTGTCAGTGACTGCGGCGCGATTGCGGATTTCCACGAAAACCATAAAATTACCAAGACGCCGCTGGAATCCGCGACGATGGCGATGAACAATGGCTGTGACTTAAACTGCGGCTGCGTTTTTCCGAATTTGAGAGATGCGGTGCGCGGCGGCTATGTGGATGAAGCGCGTCTGGATGAAGCGGTGACAAACCTGATGGAATGTCGGATGAAGCTGGGAATCCTTGGCGATGAGAGACAGGAAGAACTGGATAAAATCGGTTACGATCAGGTAGATCTTGCTTCCAGCAAGGCACTGAACCAGACCGTTTCCAGAAAAAGCCTTGTCCTTTTGAAAAATGAGGACAATTTCCTTCCTCTTGACAAGAGCAAACTTCATACGATCGGCGTGATCGGTCCGAATGCGGATTCCAGAAAAGCGCTGGTGGGCAACTATGAAGGAACTGCATCCCGCTATATCACAGTGCTGGAAGGCATTGAGGATTATGTCGGGGATGATGTAAAGGTTTATTATTCCGAAGCCTGCGACCTCTGGAAGGACAGAACCAGTGGACTGGCACAGGCGGACGACCGGATTTCCGAAGCAAAAGCAGTCTGCGAGGTCAGCGATGTGATTATCGCGGTGATGGGACTGGATTCCAGCATCGAGGGAGAGCAGGGGGACGCCGGCAACGAATTTGCAAGCGGCGATAAAAAAGACCTGCTGTTCCCCGGTCTGCAGCGTGAGGTGCTTGAGGTCGCATATAGCAGCGGAAAGCCCGTGATCCTGGTATCCATGACCGGCTCTGCAATGGCGCTGGAATGGGAGGATGCGCACTGCAAGGCAATTCTGCAGGCATGGTATCCCGGCGCGGCAGGCGGAAAAGCTGTCGCAGAGGCGATTTTCGGAGAATACAGCCCGGAGGGCAAGCTGCCGGTAACGTTCTACCGCACCTCTGAGGAACTGCCGGAATTCACTGACTATGCGATGAAGGGACGCACCTATCGCTACATGGAAAAGGAAGCGCTTTATCCCTTCGGTTTCGGACTTTCTTATACCTCCTTTGAACAGGGAAAGACGAGCGCAGACCGTATGGAAATCGAGGCAGGCGGACAGCTTCGAATCAAAACTTCCGTAAAAAATACCGGAAAATTTGCAGGCGGACAGACCATTCAGGTTTATGTCAAAGCGCTTCGGGACAATACACCGAACGCGCAGCTCAAAGGCTTGAAGAAGCTTTCCCTGCAGCCCGGCGAGGCAAAAGAAGTGGAAATCGTGCTGGCTGACAAGGCGTTTGCTCTGTACGACGAGGACGCACACTTTATGCTGGAAGAAGGAGATTACGAGGTTTCCGTCGGCATGCAGCAGCCGGATCGCAGAAGCAGCGAGCTGACCGGACAGACCTGCAGTGTTCTGAAGGTACACTGCAGTGAGACAAAGGAGCTGTAAGGCAGCAATACGAACAAAAACAATAGAATGCACGCTCTGCGAGCATTCTATTGTCATGAACTACAGGGCGCCCTGCACTGCAGGACGTCCTGTTTTGGATACAGAAAAAGAAATTTGCCTGACAGTCGGCAAAGCAGTGTCTTTTGGTTGTAATCGCGCGGACGAACAGGTACAATAGAGGGACAGCTAAAGGAAAGAGCAACAGAAGAAAGGAGCGCTGTATGAAGCGAAATATAAGCCGTAAGGCGGAAGAAGCTTATCTGGCGGAAACTCTGAGGGTCGTGCGTGACAACGTGCGGGAATATGGACAGGAAGTTGCGAAGATGCAGGAGGATATCGATGAAATGCTTGAGCATTATCATGATAACGATGCGGAAGTCCTGACGATCCTGAACAATACCGTAACCATGCACACCCATATGAAGCGGGCATTGGAGCGCAATGAAAAGGCGCTGAAAAAGCCCTACTTCGGGCGAATTGTTTTTCATGACGAGGCATTAAATAGAGAAGAATCCCTCTATATCGGGCGGGGCGGCATCGCAAAGGATACCACCCACCAAATGGTGACAGACTGGCGTGCACCGGTGGCCAATGCCTATTATGAAAACGGATTGGGAAAATGCAGCTACCCCGTACCGGATGGTCAGCAGATGGAGATCGAGCTTTTGCTCAAACGGACGTATGAGATCGAGGATGCAAAGCTGATCGACTATTATGATTCGGAAGTCGTGGCAAACGATGAGCTTCTGACGCGGTATCTTGCAAAAAATAAAAAGGCGGTTTTGGGGGAGATCATTGCGACGATCCAGCAGGAGCAGAACGAAATTATCCGGAAATCGCCCTATCACAGCATGATCGTGCAGGGCGTGGCAGGCTCTGGCAAGACCACGGTGGCGATGCACCGGATTTCCTATATTTTATACAATTATGAAGAACGGTTTCAGCCGGAGGATTTTTATATCGTCGGCAGCAACCGGATTTTGCTGGACTATATCACGGGTGTCCTGCCGGATCTGGATGTGTATGGCATCCGACAGATGACGATGGAGCAGCTGTTTGTACGCCTTTTATATGAGGACTGGGACGAAACCTACCGCATCTGCCCGGTGCGCGATGCCGGGAAAGACGGTGCGGTGCGAGGAACTCTTGCGTGGTTTGAAAAGCTGCAGAAGTTTTGCAGCAGAGTGGAGTGGAACACGATCCCGAGGACGACGGTGTTGTTTAACCGGAAGCAGTTTGTAGAGGGGCTTCGGGACGGTCGTGTCGGTGTGTTCGATGAGAGCGGCGGCAAAAATGACCCGAAAGATATGGTCGTTTTGATGACAGGCGAGGCAATTGAACGTTATATCCGTCAGAATCCGTCCGTGTCCGCGCAGAGCAAGGTGCTGATGCTGCAGGAGCGTTTGATGGGAAAAGTGGAGGACGAATTTTTAGGAAAGGGCATCAGCTATACCTTAGAAGAAAAAAAGGCAATCCGCCGCTCAATGCGTAAAAGGTTCGGCGCAAGGCAATGGAAAAAATCCGTTTATGAGATGTATCATGATTTCCTGACAGAGCAGAAACAGCAGGGCGTCTGCGTCGAAGAACCGCAGGAGGAGCTGGATGTGTACGACCTGGCGGCACTTGCCTATCTGTATCGCAGAATGCGGGAAACGGAGGTCATCAGCGAAGCGCATCATATCGTTGTGGATGAAGCGCAGGATTTCGGTGTTATGGTCTATGCAGTTTTAAAAGAATGCGTCAGAAGCTGCACTTACACGGTCATGGGGGATGTATCCCAGAATATCCGCATGGATTACGGTATCAGCGACTGGGAAGGGGTGAAAAACATCCTGCTGACCGGAGAACGGGATAACTTTTGCGTACTGAGAAAAAGCTATCGGAATACCGTAGAAATTGCAAATTTTGCATCGGACATCCTGGCGCACGGAGAGTTCCCGGGGTATGGGGCAGAGCCGGTCATCCGGCATGGCGAAGCGGTTGGCATCCGACAGACAGCAGGAAGGGATCTGTACCGGGAAGCGGCAAAAATCTGCAAAGGATGGCAGACGGACGGTTTTGACACGATCGCGGTGATCTGCCGGGATCAGAAGCAGGCGCAGGAGACGGCAGAGCTTCTGCAAAAAGAGCTGCCGGTCATGCCCTGGGATCCGGAAAAAGCGTCGTTTGAAAAAGGAATCATGGTATTTCCGGTGGAATATACCAAGGGACTGGAATTCGACGCGGTTCTGCTGCTCAGCCCGGATCGGGAGTCCTATCCGATAGACGATGGACATGCGAAGCTTTTGTATGTCGCGGCAACAAGAGCACTGCACCGGCTGGAGGTTCTGCACACCGGCAACCTTACTGGGCTGATCGCAGACCCGATTCCGAAAAAGAACAAAAAGCGAGTATCCGGCGCGAAGAAAAAGGTCGTCATCGTGCAGAATCCGCCCGGCGGACAGGAAGCACCGTTGCCATATGGAACGGGTGCGATGCAGGAAAGTGCGGACGCACGCAGCGCAGGCGGAAAAACACAGGGCAGTGCCCATCCGGCGGCAGCTGCACCCCGGCCGACGTCTGCTGGTGCCGGCTGGACGTCGCGCCCGAAGCCGGTTATTTCCGGTCAGCCGCAGAAAGCCCTCCATCCGCTGGCGTCGCTGTACGGGAGCAACAGCCAGACTGCACAGGGATCTGGCAGAGCTGTAGGCAGTAGACAATCTGCACAGGCAGCTGGCAGAACGGTGAACGGCACGGTACAGCCGCGTGTCACAGGCGATATGCATGCCAGCACAGCATCCGGTGTCCTTTCGTTCGGTGAACTTCCGGATACCGCGAAGCTGCGGGCGGCGGGACATGCGAAGATCGACCATTCGATTCGCTGGGTACAGCGTAAGGAGGACGGTCTGTATTTACAGAGCCGTTATGGAGTGACCCGTTTGAGCCCTGTCGGCAGCGGAATTCTGCGCGTCACTTTTTCACGGGGCGAGATGCCGCCGGTGCATCCTGCAATCGCCGTCACCCGGGTGGAGAAAAACTGGCAGATGCGCGAAAAACCGACGCTTGTGGAGATGCGAACGCCGGAAATGTATGTGGTTGCGGACAAAAAGACAGGTGCGCTGCGGTTTCTGGATAAGGACAGCGAAATCTTGCTGGAAGAAAGCGGACAGGATCGCTGCCTGATCGAAAATGCACCAAACGGTGGGCGCAGCAGGCTGTTTTTTGACTGGAAAAAAGGAGAAGGGCTCTATGCAGCAGGCGCGCTCGGTAAAGGCGGAATCCATCTGGAAAAGACGGCGCGGTGCATCTCCCATGGAGTCGAAAACGAACTTCCATATCTGATTTCCGACCGAGGCTATGGCATTTTGTTGGCATCGTCCAAAGAAGTGATCTTCTGCAGCCTGCCCGTATACGGAAACCAGATTTGTCTGGAAGGTACGCAGCAGCCGGATTATTATATTATTGTAGGGAAAAAATTAGAGACGCTGTTGAAGGCCTGCGCATATCTGTGCGGAAAGCTGTGAGAAAAAGCGTGTCTGAGGAATGGAGAAGCTATGAACATACTGGATATTGTTGGGCCTGTGATGGTAGGACCCTCCAGCTCCCACACGGCGGGGGCGGTGCGGATCGGTCAGACGGTGGGAAAGCTTTTGGGAGAACGGGTCGTGAATGCAAAGATCGGGCTGCACGGCTCTTTTCTGGCAACAGGGCGCGGACATGGAACAGACCGCGCGATTGTGGCGGGACTGTTGGGGCTGGCAGTGGACGACCCGCGGATTCCGGAAAGCTTCGCAGAAGCAAAAAAGGCAGGGCTTTCGTTTTCCTTTGAAGGAATCAGCCTTATGAATGCGCATCCGAATTCCGTTCGGCTGGAGGTGACCGGAGAGAGCGGGCGAAAGCTGGAAGCGATCGGTGCATCGATCGGCGGCGGACGGATCAGAATCTGCGAGATCGATGGACTGACTGCAAATTTTTCCGGGGAAGCTCCGACACTGGTTGTATACAATCAGGACAAGCCGGGCTGTATTGTAAAAGTAACGTCGCGCCTGGGCGAAGCCGGGATCAATATCGCGACGATGCAGGTGTACCGGGACGAACGCGGCGGACATGCCGTTATGGTAATCGAAGTGGATCAGGAAGTACCGCGGGAGCGGATTGCAGCACTGGAGCAGGAAGAGGGCATTGAAAAAGTAATCTACCTGTGTCTGGAAGAATAGGAGGCAGCAAAGATATGTATCGTTCATTGGAAGAGATCTGCAAGGAAGCTGCAGCGACAGGCTGCAGTTTCTGGGAGCTGATCCAAAAAGATGACTGCCGGGAGCGGCAGATTGCACAGGAGGAATCCTTTGTGCAGCTGCAGCGCATGTACCAGGCGATGAAAGAGGCGGATCAGGACTATGACGGAACCCTGCATTCCCGCAGCGGGCTGGTGGGCACGGACGGCGGCAAGCTGGAGCACTATGTGGAGCAGGAAGAGCCGATCTGCGGCGATTTTCTTGGGCGCGTGATGGAAAAGGCGGTCAAAATGGGAGAGTCCAACGCCTGTATGAAACGAATTGTCGCAGCGCCTACGGCGGGTGCGTGCGGCGTTGTGCCGGCAGTTTTTCTGAGCATGCAGGAAAAATATCATTATACGGATGAAGAAATGACAAAAGCGCTGTATGTGGCGGCCGGCATTGGCGGGGTAATCGCATCCCGGGCGTTTATTGCGGGCGCGCAGGGCGGTTGTCAGGCGGAAATCGGTTCGGCATCGGCAATGGCAGCAGGAGGTGCGGTGCATTTGCGGGGCGGCTCTGCAGAGGCGGTGGCGCACGCAGCAGCAATGGCACTGAAAAATCTGCTGGGTCTGGTGTGCGATCCGGTAGCAGGTTTGGTAGAAGTACCCTGCGTAAAACGAAACGTATCCGGCGCGGTTGTCGCCCTTTCGGCGGCAGACATGGCGCTTGCCGGAGTGCGCAGCAGAATTCCTCCTGACGAGGTGATTGACGCGATGCGGGAGGTCGGAATTTCGATGCCGGCATGTCTTCGGGAAACCGGAGAGGGCGGTCTTGCCGCGACGCCGGAGGGAATTAAAATGCGGGATCGCATCATGGACTGAGTATGCGCTGAAAAAAGGTCTGTGTATCTGTTACAGTTCACTCGTACCGTTTGGGGGCAGATTTCATGCTCGCATGAAAATCTGCTTACAAAAAGGTACGAAGGGAGCGCCACTTTATGAGCAAAAATGAACTGCGAAGCAGCGGAGAGCGTCGAAGACGCGGTTTTGCGAATGGCGCGTGTGAACAGTAACGTGTATCTGAAAATGCACACTTTCGGAAGGCAAGATTTGTTGTAAACTATGGCTGTTTATGGTACACTTTTTCTATCTGAAACGTTTTGGTTCGATGGGAGAGGGAAGGACATGGTTGGAGTTTGTCAGCGCCAGAACATGATGTTGTCTGGATGCGCTAAGACGCCAACAGACGTTTAACGAACGTGAAAATGACAGGAGAGAAAGCAGGAATGAAACAGAACAAAGAAGATTTTCTGACGGGTGTAGGAGCAGTAGATGCAGAGCATGTGGTTCTGCTGGATCTGACAGACCAGGTGGGTGCGCTTTTGGCAGATGAAAACATGCTGTTTAAATGTGCGGATATTCGACAGCTTTTAAAGCGGCTGGAGGATTACACGACGATGCATTTTACACATGAAGAGCAGCTGATGGAAAAGATGGGCTATGGCGGAATCGAAGAACAGAAGAAACAGCATCGGATGTTCGTGCAGAAGCTGGAAGAGTTTACCGATCGGGTATCGAAGCTTTCGCTTGGTACGCAGGACGCCATGATCCAGGATCTGTTTGAGTATCTGCAGCAGTGGCTGCAAGATCATATCAAAGTTGAGGATATGCAATATGCCAGATTTGCAATGGAAAAAACTAAAGGAGATTGTTGATCAGAGCGATAATATCGTTTTCTTCGGCGGTGCGGGCGTGTCCACGGAGAGCGGAATCCCGGATTTTCGCAGTACGGACGGTCTGTACCATCAGGAATACCGTTATCCGCCCGAGACGATTTTAAGCCATACCTTTTTTCGACAGAATCCGGAAGAATTTTACCGGTTTTACCGTGCCAAGATGCTGGCGCCGCACGCAAAACCAAACGCTGCGCATAAAAAGCTTGCCCAGTGGGAAAAGGAAGGCAAATTAAAAGCGGTCATCACGCAGAATATCGATGGACTGCATCAGGCTGCCGGCAGCAAAACAGTACTGGAGCTGCACGGAAGTACGCTCCGCAATTATTGCATGAAGTGCGGGCGGTTTTACGATCAGAATGCAATTCTGGAAAGCACAGGGGTTCCGCACTGCGAATGCGGCGGCGTGATCAAACCGGATGTTGTGCTCTATGAAGAAAGCCTGGATCAGAAAGTGCTGAAAGAAGCGGTTTCCTTTATCAGCCATGCGGATGTACTGATTGTCGGAGGAACCTCGTTAGTGGTTTATCCGGCGGCGGGGCTGATCGATTACTATCGCGGCAACAAACTGGTTTTGATCAACCGGACGCCTACGGCGCGGGATTCGGCAGCGGATCTGGTGGTTGCAGGCAGCATCGGGGAGATTTTTGATTCCCTGTAAAACGGAATCTTATAAGGAGATTTTCATGGATATTCAGGTCGGAGATGTGGTGACGCTGAAAAAACAGCATCCCTGCGGCAGCCGGGAATGGGAAGTCCTGCGGATCGGAGCGGATTTTCGGCTCAAATGTGCAGGCTGCGGTCACCAGATTATGATCACACGCAGACTGGTTGAAAAAAATCTGCGTGATATTAAAAGAAAAGCTTGAAAACAATATGATTTCATGGTATTATAGATAACCGTGATATATATTCCTTGCTCCTTTTATTGGAAAGGGGCCAGAGACCAAAAGGAGGTAATTAGCATGAACAAGTACGAATTAGCTGTGGTTGTCAGTGCGAAAATCGAAGATGAAGAAAGAGCTGCGGTTGTTGACAAGTGCAAGGCGCTGATCGAAAGATTTGGCGGCACCATCACCAACGTTGATGACTGGGGCAAGAAGAGACTCGCTTACGAGATCCAGAAGATGAAAGAAGGCTTCTATTACTTCATCCAGTTCGAGGCTGAATCTTCTGCACCTGCAGAGATCGAAAGCCGTATTCGCATCATGGACAACGTATTGAGATACTTAGTTGTCAAGAATGAGACGAAGTAAGAAAGAGAGTCAATATGAATAAAGTTATTCTTATGGGCCGTCTTACCAGGGATCCCGAGGTTCGGTATTCCCAGGGAGACAACGCTATGGCGATCGCCAGATATACACTGGCTGTGGATCGGAGATTTAACCGCAATAATAACGATGAGAATTCCGCAGACTTTATCGGATGCGTTGCATTCGGCAAGAGCGCAGAGTTCGCAGAGCGGTATCTCCATAAGGGAACCAAGATTGTGGCGACCGGCAGAATCCAGACTGGTAGCTATGTCAATAAGGATGGCGTCAAAGTGTATACGACTGATGTTGTTGTGGAAGATCAGGAGTTTGCAGAGAGCAAGAACAGTGCAGCCAGTAACGATGGGGGTTACAATGGCGGCGGTTATAACAGTGCACCTGCAAGACCCCAGCCTGCTGCAGCGACAGACGGCTTCATGAACATTCCGGATGGAATCGACGAGGAGCTGCCGTTCAACTAAGCAAAATTTTTGTTTCGCAAAAATTTTGCGCTACATCTCGAGCACGAAGTGTTTGAGATGTTTCCCGTTTTAATTTTCCGCTCGCGGAAAATTGCGCTGCTTCTCGGATGCAAAGCATTTGAGAAGTTTCTATATTCAAACAGGAGGTAAACCATCATGGCATTCAATAAATCTGAAAGACCTGACGCTCCCGCACGGAGAAGAGGCGGCATGCGCAGAAGAAAGAAAGTTTGCGTATTCTGTGGTAAGGACAATGTGATCGATTACAAGGATACCAATAAGTTAAAGAGATACGTTTCCGAGAGAGGTAAGATTCTTCCCAGAAGAATTACCGGCAACTGCGCAAAGCATCAGAGAGCTCTGACTGTTGCAATCAAGAGAGCACGTCATCTGGCACTTATGCCTTACGTTGCTGAATAAATCATCAGACATTTGGGACTGCCGTTTTTGTGAAATTCACAAACGGCAGTCTTTTTAAGTTAGCAGTTCATTCGTACCGTTTGGGGGCAGATTTCATGCTCGCATGAAAATCTGTCTACAAAAAGGTACGAATGGCGCGAGTGAACTGTACAACTGTACCTTTTTGTCGTACCCTGCGCGCAGATGCCAGTTATTTTTATGGAATTTTCCAAAAAGAAATGGTATACTGAATGCATGCTTCCAAAACGGGGCATTTTTACTGCAATCATACACAGAAATGATAAAGGTGCCTGTCTTTCTGACAGGGCATAGGTGTGTTTATGAGAACAAAAAAGAGAATTAGGCTGAAAGGCAGGCTGCGTATCTATATGCAGACCTCCCTTTATATGGGGATTTTACTCCTGATCGTGGATATCGGAACGTATTTTCTGGATGTCCGTGCAGGCTTTCTGCTGACCTGCTTTCTGCTGTTTTATTTTGGAATGATCATTTTACTGATGTTCTATAACAGACCGATCATTTTAAACGAGCTGATCAGCTTCGCAACGCAGTACGGGCAGGTACAGAAGACGCTGCTTCGGGATATGGCGATTCCCTATGCGCTTTTGGATGAAACTGGACGGGTTATCTGGTGCAACGATGCCTTCCGTGCTGCAATCCACAGCGAAAAGGGCTTTCATAAGTCGATTACCTATGTATTTCCGGCAATCACGCGGGAACGGCTGCCGCAGGGCGAGCAGGAGGCGGAAATCGAGATCTCCTTTGAAGAGAGCGATTATATTGCGCATATTACGCGGGTATCGCTGCGGGGGATGATATCGGAAGACAGCGACGTTTTAGATGACGAGGATTATGACAGCTGCCTGTATGCGATGTACCTGTATGATGAGACCGCATTAAAGCTTGCGCTTCGGGAAAACGACGCGCAGTCGCTGGCAGTCGGTCTGATTTACCTGGATAACTACGAAGAGGCACTTGCGAGTGTGGAAGAAGTACGGCGATCCCTGTTAAAGGCGCTGATCGACCGAAAAGTAAACAAATATATTTCCAGCTTCGACGGAATCTGCCAGAATATCGAAAAGGATAAATATCTGGTTATTTTGAAGAAAAAATCCGTAATGCAGATGCAGGAGCAGCGCTTTGAACTGCTTGAGGATGTAAAGACGGTCAACATTGGCAATGAGATGGCGGTGACACTGAGCATCGGTATTGGTCTGGACGGTCTGGTTTATGCACAGAATTACGAATTTGCCCGCACGGCGATTGACTTTGCACTGGGACGCGGCGGCGACCAGGCGGTAGTCAAGATGCCGGACAAGATCAATTATTACGGCGGCAAGAGCCAGCAGGTAGAAAAAAATACGCGTGTCAAGGCCCGGGTCAAAGCCCATGCATTGCGTGAAATTATTACGAGCAAGGACAATGTCCTGATTATGGGGCATAAGATCGGCGACGTGGACAGCTTCGGCGCGGCAGTGGGAATTTATCGGATCGCGCGGACACTGGAGCGGCGTGCACAGATCGTGTTGAACGATGTGACGACTTCGCTTCGCCCGATGGTCGATCTGTTTTTGAACAATCCGGAATATGAAAACGACATGCTGCTGACGAGCGCTCAGGCGTTGGAATGTGCGGGGCCCAATACCGTTCTGGTGGTTGTGGATGCCAACCGTCCGTCACTGACGGAATGCCCGGAACTCTTAAAAATCTGTAAATCCATCGTCGTTCTGGATCATCACAGAGCCGGAACGGAGACGATTGAAAACGCGACCCTTTCCTATGTGGAAACCTATGCGTCGTCCGCCTGCGAAATGGTATCGGAAATCCTGCAGTATACGAGCGATGGAATCCGGATCAAGAGCGAAGAAGCGGACAGCATGTATGCCGGCATGGTGGTAGACACGCAGAACTTTATGACAAAAACCGGCGTGCGCACGTTTGAAGCAGCTGCATTTTTGCGCAGAAACGGCGCGGACGTAACCCGTGTCCGCAAGCTTTTCCGGGAAAATGCGGCAGAATATAAGGCAAAGGCGGACGCTGTCAGCCAGGCGGAAATTTACCGCAATGCCTATGCAATTTCGATCTGTCATTCCGAGGGAATTGCGAGCCCGACTGTTGTGGGCGCGCAGGCTGCAAACGAGCTTCTGGATATCAGGGGCGTCAAGGCAAGCTTTGTCCTGACGGAATATCAGAATAAACTGTTTTTCTCAGCACGCTCCATCGACGAAGTCAACGTACAGGTCATCATGGAGCGGATGGGCGGCGGCGGACATTTGAACATCGCAGGCTGTCAGCTGGAAAATACGTCCGTGGAGGAAGGTATTATTGTACTGAAGCGGACGCTGGATAAAATGATTGAGGAAGGTGAAATATCATGAAAGTAATTTTACTGGAAGATGTCAAAGCACTTGGCAAAAAGGGACAGGTTGTAGAGGTATCCGACGGATACGCAAAGAACTTTATTCTGAAAAAAAAGCTCGGCCTGGAAGCGACCGGCGCTAACATGAACGATTTGAAACTCCAGAAAGCGAGAGACGAAAAGGTTGCGCAGCAGCAGCTCGACGCTGCAAAAGAGCAGGCGGCTTTGCTGGAAGAAAAATCCGTAACCCTGTCGATCAAGGCTGGCGAGGGCGGAAAGGCATTCGGCTCCGTATCCAGCAAGGAAATCGCAGCTGCCTACAAGGAGCAGTGCAATATGGAAATTGATAAAAAGAAAATTCAGCTTCCGGAGTCGATCAAGACCTTCGGCATGCATGAAGTGCCCGTAAAACTGCATCCGCAGGTAACCGGAAAGCTTCATGTGAAAGTAGTGGAAGCGTAAAGACAGAGGATAAGATTGAAAAATAAAATTTTTCAATTGCGGGATTTGTGTCTGCGCGCACTTGACACAAACTTGACATGCGCAAAAAGCGTGCGCAGAAATGAGCGGAAAACATGGCAGCAGCAGATGAGGCGATTTTAAAAAGGGTACTCCCCCACAGCATTGAGGCGGAGCAGTCGGTCATCGGTTCGATGATTATGGACCGGGAAGCGATTGTGGTTGCGTCCGAAATTATTACGGGAGAGGATTTTTATAACCGGCAGTATGGCGTGCTGTTTGAAACGATGGTGGAGCTAAACGACAGTGGCAGACCGGTGGATCTGGTCACGCTGCAGGACAAGCTCCGGGAAAAAGATGTGCCGCCTGAAATTTCAAGTCTGGAGTTTATCCGCGACCTGATTACGGCGGTGCCGACTTCTGCCAATGTAAAATATTATGCCGGTATCGTTGCGGAAAAATCCACACTGCGCAAGCTGATTCGGCTGAATGAGGAAATCGCGAACACCTGCTATGCAGGCAAGGAGGGTCTGGAAGAAATCCTTGAGACGACGGAGAAAAAGGTCTTTGATCTGGTTCAGCGCCGAAATACGGGTGATTTTGTCCCGATCCGTCAGGTCGTTATGAACGCGATGGATCGAATCGAAAAGGCTTCCCGCAATAAAGGAAACGTAACGGGAATCCCGACAGGTTTTATTGACCTGGACTATAAGACAGCGGGACTGCAGCCCTCCGACCTGATTCTGATTGCGGCGCGTCCTTCCATGGGCAAAACCGCGTTTGTCCTGAATATCGCACAGAATGTGGCGTTCAAGCAGGGAATGACGGTAGCAATGTTCAGCCTGGAAATGAGTAAGGAACAGTTCGTGAACCGACTGTTCTCCCTCGAATCCAAGGTGGACTCCCAGCATCTGCGTACCGGTAACCTGACCGATGCAGAATGGGAGAGCCTGATCGAAAGTGCCGGCGTGATCGGAAAATCCAATCTGATTATTGATGACACGCCGGGCATCACGATTGCAGAGTTACGTTCCAAATGCCGGAAATATAAGCTGGAATATGATTTGAAGCTGATCATCATCGACTATTTACAGCTGATGAGCGGCAGCGGCGGACGGTCTTCGGATTCCCGACAGCAGGAGATTTCCGATATTTCCCGTTCCTTAAAGGCACTTGCGAGAGAACTGCAGGTTCCGGTTATCGCCCTTTCCCAGCTGTCCCGTGCGGTAGAGCAGCGTCCGGAGCACAGACCGATGCTGTCCGACCTGCGTGAATCGGGAGCCATCGAGCAGGATGCCGACGTCGTAATGTTTTTGTACCGCGACGATTATTACAATCCGGACACGGAGAAAAAAGGCATCGCAGAAGTCATTATCGCAAAACAGAGAAACGGCCCGATCGGCACGATAGAGCTGGTATGGCTGCCGGACTATACAAAATTTGCCAATTTACAAAAGTAAACAGACGTGCGCACACTGCTTAAGCAGTGCGGCGGTACGTTTTAAAATCAGAACGACGAAAGAGAACAGAAGGCGGAAAAGATTTTATCCGCGCCTGTTCTTTTTTTATCGTATAGGAAACTTCGTTTCTATACGATAAAAACGCTCCGCGAGGATCGCACTGCGGCGGAATGGTAGAATGTCGCTTACGCGACCCGCCGCAGGCGGAGAATCCTGTAGAGCAGGATTTTTTTACAGTTGTTTGTCAAGCAGGGAATGGAGGTTAAGATGACTGCAGAGGGAATGTATACGATTAAAGAAGCGGCAAAAAAGGTTCATGTCGAGGCGCATGCGCTGCGCTACTGGGAGGAAGAGCTGGGGCTTTCAATCAGCAGGAATGATCAGGGCTACCGACAGTACAGCGAGGAGGATATGGAGCTGCTTGAACGGATTCGCCAGTGGAAGGAGAAGGGAATGCAGCTCAAAGCGATCCGCCTGATGCTGTCGGAAAATGGCAGACTTTCCGTTCCGCAGGAAATCGTGCGGGAGGCACAGTCGATGCTGGAGAAGGGGGACGCAGGCGCTGCAGCAGCGCAGCAGGAACACGCACAGTGTGCGTTTACATCAGACAATTCGGATACGCTTCATTCGCAGCATGCGCTCACACCGGGCGGTGCCGATACGGTGGAGAACATCCTTTTGGATGAACGCAGCAGCAAGGCTGCAAAACTTCAGTATCTTCTGGAAAATCTCGTTTCCCGCGCAGTACAGGAGAGCAATGAGATGGTGTTAAAAGAGCTGGATTACCGGTTTCGGCAGATGGAAGAAAATGCGCAGGAGCGGGAACGGCAGCGGATGGAGCGGGAAGAGGAGCATTATCGGAAGCTGGACGAGCTGCTTTGCCAGAAAGGGAGAAGAAAGGGCAGACGGAGACGGTAAAAGGACGGGAAAGATTTGTGCCTGCGCACACTTGACACAAACCCGGTATGCGCAAAAAGCGTGCGCGAAAATGGGAAGACGCAAAAAAATAAGCGGAAGCCGATGAAAATCAACCTCCGCCTATTTTATGTGTTTTGCTTGTGTGGCTTAGACTCAGCCCTCAGAGATAGCGCCAACAGGACACTGACCTGCGCAGGAACCGCAGTCAACGCATTTAGCAGCGTCGATTTCGAACTTGCCTTCTCCCATAGAGATAGCGCCAACAGGACACTGACCTTCACAAGAACCACATGAGATACAGGAATCACCAATTACGTATGCCATGATATAAATCCTCCTTTGAAATTTCTTTTTCTTATTTTAGCTCAAAAAGGCAAAATAGACAAGTACCAAATGGGGTACAAAACGGAAATTTAAAAACCCGCAAACCCGCATAAATACTGGGAAAATAGTAAGCCAAAACGAACTCGAGTAAGAGATGAACAACCACTTCCGGGACGGGAAAAAACAGGGGCAGAACGGAAGAAAAATGGACCGACCGGTTGCCAGATGAATGGGAATGTATTATACTGGTAAAGCTGATAAAGCGGCAGAAAACTGCCGACGGAAGAAAAAAGGAGGTTTGCCGGATGAGTAAATTCAATAAGGATATGACAATTGGTGAAGTACTGCGCATCGATATGAATGCCGCATCTGTCCTGATGGAAATCGGTATGCACTGCCTTGGCTGTCCTGCTTCTCAGGGTGAGACACTGGAAGAGGCTGCTATGGTGCATGGGATTCCGATCGAGAATCTGATGGAAATGCTGGATGAGCTGTAAAGCATTCAAAAATGCAGCTATTTTAAACAATAATATGTTTTTTCAGAGGGACTGACGCAGGACTTGTGCACAGTTCCTCCTGTTGTTTTTTGGCAATGTGCAAGGAAGAAAAAAGAAAATGTATAAAACAATGTACATTGCGCAAAACTGTTGACACTTTTCGCGTTGGGAAGTAGAATTGGTACATAAAGAACAGCATGGGAATCATAAAAGAGGGATTCCTTGTTGATATTATTTATCATTTTTTTTCATGTTACCAAAAGGAGGTAAATTTTCATGGCAGAAGCATGGAGAGGCTTTAAAAAAGATGGCCACTGGGATGTAGACGTCAACGTACGTAACTTTATCCAGACCAACTACACTCCCTATGATGGAGATGAGAGCTTCCTGGAAGGTCCTACCGAAGCTACAGATAAGCTTTGGGGCAGACTGCAGGAGCTGCAGAAGGAAGAGCGTGAGCACAACGGCGTTCTGGATTGCGAAACTGAGGTTGTATCCGGTCTGACCGCTTATGGCCCTGGCTATATCGATGAGTCTATGAAAGATCTGGAGCAGATCGTTGGTCTGCAGACAGACAAGCCTTTAAAGAGAGCATTCATGCCTTATGGCGGTATCAAAATGGCTCAGCAGGCTGCAAGCACTTACGGCTTTGAAGTAAACCCGAAATATGACAAGATCTTCAATGAGTATCATAAGACTCATAACCAGGCTGTATTTGATGCTTATACAGATGAGATGAAGGTTGCTCGTCATACCCATATCGTTACAGGTCTGCCGGATACTTACGGCCGTGGCCGTATCGTAGGCGACTACAGAAGAGTTGCTCTGTACGGTATCGATTTCCTGATCCAGAAGAAACAGGAAGATAAGAAGAACTGCGGCGTAGGCGTTATGGATGAAGAGACCATTCGTCTGAGAGAAGAGATCGCTGAACAGATCAAAGCTCTGCAGGGCATGAAGAAGATGGCAGCTGTTTACGGCTACGATATCTCCGGCCCGGCTACAACCGCTAAGGAAGCTGTACAGTGGTTATACTTCGGTTACCTTGCAGCAATCAAGACCCAGAACGGTGCAGCTATGTCCGTTGGACGTATCTCCACATTCCTGGATATCTATATTGAAAGAGACTTAAAGGAAGGCACCCTGACCGAGAAAGAAGCTCAGGAGCTGATCGACCATATGACCATGAAGTTCCGTATGGTTAAGTTCGCTCGTATTCCTTCTTACAACCAGCTGTTCTCCGGTGACCCTGTATGGGCTACTCTGGAAGTTGGCGGTATCGGCATGGATGGCCGTCACATGGTTACAAAGAACGACTATCGTTTCCTTCATACTCTGGAGAACATGGGACCCAGCCCGGAGCCGAACCTGACAGTTCTGTACTCCAGCGCGCTTCCTGAAAACTTCAAGAAGTATGCAGCTAAGATTTCCGTTAACACATCTTCCATCCAGTATGAGAACGATGATGTTATGAAGCCTATCTGGGGCGATGACTACAGCATCTGCTGCTGCGTATCCGCTACTCAGACCGGTAAGGAAATCCAGTTCTTCGGCGCTCGTGCAAACCTGGCTAAGTGCTTACTGTACGCGATCAACGGTGGTAAGGATGAGAAGCATCTGGACAAGAACGGCAAACATATGCAGTGTGGTCCGGAAATCGCTCCTATTACTTCCGAGTACCTTGATTTCGATGAAGTTATGCATAAATATGATATCATGCTTGACTGGTGTGCATCTCTGTATGTAAACATCCTGAACCTGATTCATTACATGCATGACAAATATTACTATGAAGCAGCTGAGATGGCTCTGATCGATACCGATGTAAGAAGAACATTCGCTACCGGTATTGCAGGTCTGTCCCATGTAGCTGACTCTCTGTCCGCTATCAAATATGCAAAGGTTAAAGTTATCCGTGACGAGCAGGGCTGTGCTGTTGACTTCCAGACCGAAGGCGACTTCCCGAAATACGGTAACGATGATCCGAGAGCAGACGAATTTGCTGTATGGCTTCTGAAGACCTTCATGGAGAAGATCAAGAAGAACAAGACCTACAGAAATTCCGAGCCTACAACTTCCGTACTGACCATTACTTCTAACGTAGTATATGGTAAGGCTACCGGCGCTCTTCCGGATGGCAGACCGGCATACACACCTTTCGCTCCTGGTGCTTCACCGTCTTACGGTGCAGAGAAGAGCGGCCTGCTGGCTTCCCTGAACTCTGTTGCTAAGCTGCCTTACGAGTACGCTCTGGATGGTATCTCCAATACTCAGACCATGGCTCCCAGCGCTCTGGGTCACGACCTGGATGAGCAGAAGACCACTCTGGTAAGAGTTATGGACGGTTACTTCGATCGTGGTGCTCATCATCTGAACGTAAACGTATTCGGTACAGAGAAGCTGTTAGACGCACAGGCTCATCCTGAGAAGCCTGAGTACGCTAACTTCACCATCCGTGTATCTGGTTACGCTGTTAAGTTCATCAGCCTGACCAAGGAACAGCAGGATGACGTTATCGCAAGAACCTGCCATAAGTCTCTGTAACTTAACTACAGTTTTTAACAGGTGTATTTTAAAGGAGTCGGGCAGCTTGCCCGGCTCCTTTTTACGCGAGTAATGAGCCAAAGTCCGAGCTTGCTCGAGACGTTGGCGAATACCGCGATAACGGGCAAAATGCGCAGCATTTTGTCCCGTACCCGACCAGATTCCTGGTCGAGAAAAGCCCTCCGGGTGGATCGCACTGCGGCGGCGTGGAAACAAGTCGCTTACGCGATCCGCCGCAGGCGGAGGAATCCCGCTTGCGGGATTCCATTTACACGGGCAAAATGCGCAGCATTTTGTCCCGTACTCGACCAGATTCCTGGTCGAGCATAAAACATCCGTTATGTGGAATAATGGATAGTAAAATACAGCAAAAGGAATACCTCGTGCTGCCCGCAGGGGATGACTGCAGCGATGTCTGACGCATATCCGCAGTGAATGCCTGCAAGGCAGGGAAAGGACGATATGATTAAAGGCAGAATTCACTCGTTGGAGTCTTTTGGGGCAGTAGATGGTCCCGGAATCCGTTATCTGATTTTCTTAAAGGGATGTAATATGCGCTGCCAGTATTGCCACAACGTAGATACCTGGAATCCGGAGACGGATAACCTGATGACGGCAGACGAACTGTTGGACAAAGCAGAACGTTTCCGCAGCTACTGGGGCAAAGAAGGCGGCATTACCGTCAGCGGCGGTGAGGCACTTTTGCAGATTGATTTTCTGATTGATCTGTTCCGAAAAGCGCATGAGCGCGACATCAATACGACGCTGGATACTTCCGCACAGCCGTTTACAAGAGAAGAGCCGTTTTTCTCCAAATTTAACGAGCTGTTGAAGTACACCGATCTGGTTATGTTGGACATCAAGCATATCGATGATGAAGAACACAAAAAACTGACCGGTCATACGAATAAAAATATTCTGGATTGTGCAAGATATCTTTCCGATCAGGGTATCAAGATGTGGATCCGTCACGTACTGGTTCCCGGCATTACGGACAAAGACGAGTATCTGATTCGTACAAGAGAGTTTATTGATACGTTGAAAACGGTTACCAAGGTTGAGGTGCTTCCGTACCATACACTTGGCGCATACAAATGGAAAGAGCTTGGAATTCCCTATAAGCTGGAGGGGGTAGAACCTCCGACAGAGGACAGAATTCAGAATGCGAAGAAGATTCTGGAATTTAAAAAATAAAAAAGAGGCGGTGCGCAGATGATAAAAGGAATGCGCGCTGTAAAAAAGCTCCGGCAGGAAGTCCTACCGGAGCTTTTTGTAACCTTTAAATTGCGGCGAGCGTCTGCAGTGCGTTGTTTTCCGCCACAAGTTCATAGTGTTCTTTAAAATATGCTTCGCTGCCGGCAGCGGAGCGCTCGAGACGACCGTATTCGGAAGCAATGTTGCAGATCCGGTTGAAATCCTTTACGGAAGTCTGATCCATTTTGAGGATCAGCAGATAAGAGTCGTTTTTACGGTTTCTGTAAAGGGTATTGTGACCGGTGTAAAAATCGTTCACCACATGGGAAAGGCGAAGCAGCGTGTGCATGGAAGGGAAGGAGAAAATCCGTGCCTCCTGGGGCTGTTTTACCTCTGCTGTAGCTGTGGTTTTGTCTTCTTTGGAAGCAGGGACTGTCGGAGTGCCTGCAGCCTGTGCATGACGGCTTTCCTGGATCTGACGGAACAGGTCGAAAATACTGTCGGTGTTGTCAGAGCTGCTATCGGAAAAATCGTCGGGATCAATCTCGTCGTCATCCTCCATTGCGGGAGCAAATTTGGAAAAGCGCGTGTCGAGCTCCTCCGGATCTTCCACCTTGGTGATTACTAAAACGATGCAGTCGGCATTGAGCGGGATCGCTTCTATCATAAGAGGAATGTCATCCGCTTCAAATCCGAATTTGGCGGAGGCCTGCTGCATCATGTCGCGGAACAGGCTTTTGGCTTTCTCAGTGCCGTATGCCAGCTCGCTGATTTTGAGCTCCCGGTCAGCCAGATCGGCTTTGGTCAGGGTACAGCGGATCTGATGGTCATTCACTTTTTCTATTTTCATATAATCACATCCTTACTTTATAAAATACTTACGGAATCCTGCCGGTGTGACGCACAGAAACGAAAAATTTGCGTTCCTGTGAGAGTTATCATATACACAAGAAAGTGCAAAAGTCAAGCGCATGGGGAAACAGTTTCTTGTTTTTTTAGAAATTGCTTGATTGTATGGTCGGAATCCGTTATAATACAAGCCAGAGATGGTTCCGGACAGTCCGTGTCGGAGCGGAGGTTTGCAGGATACCGATTTTATACCAATCATCAGGGACAGCCATGCTGATATGGCTGCATTCTTATGAGAGAACATCAGCGGCAAAGTTGTTCTCATCATTCTTTATAGTATGTAGCAGTCTCGTAGAGTTATGTGACTCTATCGGAAATTCAAAAATTCAAAATTTACCAATTATCATAACGATGAAGTTTTTTAACATTTTTACGACTATTTATTTGGTGCTTGTATAGGTGTCAGGACACAGTCTATCCATCTCGTTATCGTTTTCGCTTTTGTGTCAGATCTGAACAGGAATATATATCACGCGGCTCCTTTTTGGGACAAAAGCGCATTGGCAAAGGAGAACTGCCATGGGAAGATTAAAAACGGATACCTGGGAACGGATGCTGGAGCAGATGGAACAGGAAGGCGTCGGATTTTACCTGAATGGGAAAAAAACTGCGCCGAGGGAAATTATCCGAACCTGCTGCATGCGGGAAAAGGCTGTATACATGCCGGATTTTGTCATGGATGAGGAAGGAAAGCTCTGCGAAGTCCGGTACGATGAAGTGACAAAATGGTAAACAGATAGGAATGTCATGAATGGTTGGAGGTACTGATATCGGTTTGGAAAAGCGTAGAAAAAGGAACCCCATTTCCATAGATGCTGCAGAAAGCCGATATTGGAGAAGCTGCGGTTTACAGGCGGTCTGTGGATCGCAGCCGGACCTTTAACGGATCGGGAATACTGTTCGAAATGCCGGACAGTATTCTGCGGTTCGTTCGAAACAGAGAGTGTACAAAAAGAGATGGACGTTTTGTCGGTTGTCGTATTTTCAGGCGGTCCGGACAGGGACAGATTGCGGCAGATCCCCTGAAAATCTGACAAATTTGTAATGACGCTGTCTGGAAGGTGTGTTACACTATAACGTGTGTGGGTGAAAAAGAGAAAACACAGGAGATACAGACAAATGAAAAGGAAAGTAATACCGGTGTTAATCGGACTGTTGCTGATTGTTCTGATTCTGGCAGGCGCTGCGGGCGTTTTTTTGTTCCAGAGATATTCCGGTTCGAAGGAAGAAGCGGATTTAAACGCATATTTCGGGCTGAACGGTTCACAGGAGGTCGCGATTGTCTGGAATCAGGAGCTGACAGAGGAAAAGGGACTGCTGCAGGATGAGCGCTGCTATCTGAAGCTGGATACGGTTCATGAGATGCTTAATGAGCGGTTTTATGTGGATCATAATGAAAAGCTGCTTTTGTATACCCTCCCGGAGGAAACGGTACAGATTGGAATCGGGGAGCAGACTGCAGACGGATATACAGCGGCTGTGGAGCAGAACGGGGATGTCTGGCTTGCGCTGGATTATGTAAAGCAGTATTCGGATTTTAATTATGCATTGTATACAGAGCCAAACCGGGTTGTTTTGACGACCAATTGGGATACGCTTCAGAGCGCAGAGCTGAAGAAGAACACAGCACTTCGCGTCAGGGGCGGCGTCAAGAGCGAGGTTCTGCAGAATCTGGAAAAAGGGACGAAGGTCACTGTTTTGGAGGAGATGGAAAACTGGGATCAGGTGCAGACGCAGGATGGCTATATTGGCTATGTCCAGAAAAAGCACTTGACAGATCCGGCAGAGGAAACTCCGGTGAAGGACACCGGATATGTGGAGCCGGATTATACCGGCAATCTGCGGGACCATAAAATCGATCTGGCGTGGCATCAGGTGACCGTAGAGTCGGCAAATTCCACGTTTCCGGGCGTTATGAGCGGTGTGACAGGCGTTAATGTAATTTCTCCGACCTGGTATTCTCTTTACGATAATACGGGCGTTGTGGATGGGATTGCCAGCCCCTCCTATGTGCAGCAGGCACACGCCCTCGGTCTGGAGGTGTGGGCACTGATTGATGATTTTACGCATCGTGAGGATAACGGCGTTGACCCGCAGGAAATTCTATCTTATACGAGTAAGCGGACTGCGATTATCGAGGTTCTGATGAGTGAGGCAGATCGCTGCGGCTTTGATGGAATCAATGTGGATTTTGAAAAGGTGACCGAGGATGGAAGTCAGGATTATATTCAGTTTATCCGGGAGCTGTCCGTAGCGTGCAGACAGAAGGGGCTTGTGCTTTCCGTCGATAACTATGTGCCCCACAACTATAACGCACATTATAAATGGGCAGAGCAGGGCGTGATGGCAGACTATGTGATTATCATGGGCTATGACGAGCACTGGGGCGGTTCAGAGGTTGCCGGTTCCGTAGCTTCCCTTGGCTATGTGACCGAAGGAATTGAGCGGATGACGCAGGAGGTTTCCTCAGAAAAAGTCATCAATGCAGTTCCGCTGTATACAAGAATCTGGACGACTGCAGAGGACGGCGCGGTGACGAGCCGGGCAGTCGGGATTCAGACTGCTTATGATTACATGAACAAAAATCAGGCGGCTGCGACCTGGGACAACAGCGTTGGACAGAATTATGTAGAGTTTGAGACGAGCGATGGAACCGTGCAGATCTGGCTGGAGGACGAACAGTCCCTGGAAGCCAAAATCAACGTGATGAAGGAGCACAACCTGGGCGGCATTGCAGCATGGAAGCTGGGCTTTGATGATGGACGCAAAAATATCTGGGGCGTCATCAGTGAATTTGCGGCAGAGTAAACCGGAAAATAGAATAAGGAATACGGCGGGGGATGCCACGCACCGAAGTGTTATGCACGGAGGTGCTATGCAGACTGGCGGAACCCTTGCGCGGTAAACAGACATAGAGAAGCGGAAGATGCCATACAATAGAAAAAAGCGGGTGAGGCTTTTTCGGGTATGGGACGAAAAGAAATGCAGAGTCTTTTTTCTCTGATAACGGCGGCAGTATTTTTTACTGCCGCTTTTTTTACAGGCAGACAGGCCGCTGTGCTGACCGGAAAGTTTCGGGTAGAGAGGGAGCAGAATAGACAGAGTCAGACGAAATACTGCGTTGTGGTTGATGCGGGACATGGCGGAGACGATCCGGGGAAAATCGGCACAGCCGGAACTCTGGAAAAAGAAATCAATCTGGCGATTGCGAAGCGGTTGGAAGCATTGTTAAAGCAGGCGGACGTTGCGGTTGTAATGACGAGAACGGACAATAACGGTCTGTATGATGAAAATGCGTCCGGGAAAAAAGTGCAGGATATGAAGCGGAGAGTGTCGATGATGGAAGAGGCAAAGGCGGATCTTGCGGTCAGTATTCACCAGAACAGCTATCCCGATCCGGCGATCAAAGGGGCGCAGGTTTTTTATTATACCTCGAGTGTCGAGGGAAAGCAGCTTGCAAAACGCCTGCAGGAGCGCCTGGTAAAAGGACTTGACCCGCAGAACCATCGGCAGGCAAAGGCGAATGACAGCTACTATCTTTTGAAAAAAACAGCATGCCCTATCGTCATTGTGGAGTGCGGATTTTTGAGCAATCCGCAGGAAGAAGCGCTGCTGACAGACAGCGTTTACCAGGAACGGGTGGCGTGGAACATCTTTATGGGGATTATGCAGGAGCTGAAAACGAAGAAGGCGTAGTACCGTATTTTTCACTATTTAAACTCCTGCGAAAATGTGGTAAACTGTAGTGGACACGAAGGGAAACCAAGAGGTGCTGAAGGGGCATTTGATTCATGACAATAGAATGCTCGCAGAGCGTGCATTCTATTGTTTTTACGTGTCCACTGAGGAGCGGGTCACCTGTAAAGCAGGCGCAAGGGCGTCAGTGTGTACTCGCAAATAAAAACTGTCCGGGAACACTCTTTCCGAATCGGACAATCTATCTTTTCTATCGAACACAGCATAGATGGGCTGTGTTTTCATCAGGCAGCAGGTGCTGCAGATTTCAATTTATGGCAATAGAAGGTTTGCAAGGCGTGTATTTCTGTTGCTTTAATCTGAAAAGAGAATAGTGTGAAAAATAAGCGTGATCGCTTATTTTTCACACAGCTATTTGTGCCGCAGGCGTCACAAAGTAGCTATGATCGCAGAGCCGAACTGGACGTTCGCCTCGCGATTCCTTCGGCGCAAAGCGCCTGCGGAATGGAGATTAAAGTGAAAAAGCAGGAGGCGTGAATGGGGAAACAAAACGATGCATTTACGGCGTATTTGGGTCGTGCCGAGGTGTTGGCAGATCTGTACAATGGTTGCCTGTATCAGGGAGAGGAGGTCGTGAAGGCAGGCAACCTGTGTGAGGTACAGCAGTTTTATCAACAAGGATTGTCAGAGCGCGTGAAAAGACCAACTGCCAGAAGGCGGGAGCGGGATGCGATTCGGGCATTTTGGAACGAGAAAAGTTATGTTTTGCTGGCAGCAGAAGCGCAGAATCAGCCGCATTTGGCGATGCCGTTTCGCTGCATGGAATATGATCTGGCAGAATATGCCAGACAGCTTCGCTATATCCGGTTGAAAAGTGAGGGAAAAATAAAAACCGGTGTAGAGTATTTAAGCAAGATGGGCAGAAAAGATCATCTGACGCCGATCGTAACGATCGTGCTGTATCATGGCACGGAGCCGTGGGATGCTCCAAAGAAGCTCAGCGAAATGATGGAGCTGGAAGAGATTGACCCGATTTTAAAACAGATGGTGCAGGAATACCAGATTTATGTGTTTTCGTTGGAGGAGTTGCAGGAGGAATATTTCCAGACAAATCTGCGCGAACTGATTGGTTTGATGAAACGGCGCAGCAGCAAGACAAAAATTCAGGAATACTGCAGAAAACATGCAGATCGGATCAGCAGAATGGACGTAGCGACTTACGATATGATCTGCGTGATGTTAAATCTGAAAGAACTACAGGACAAGAAAGAAAAATATCTGGAAAACGGAAAGGAGTGTATTGATATGTGCAAAGCGATGGAAGAATGGGCAGAGGAACTGAGAGAAGAGGGTGAACAGCTTGGGATGAAAAACACGCTGAAGCTGGTTGCCAAAATGTCAGAGAATGGGGACACAGAGTATATCGCAAGGTTGTTGGAGCCGGAAGTATTTGAGCAAATGGCGGAAAAGTACGGGATGAAAGCGTAAGAATATAAGGTGCAAAAGGAAACCTGAAAAGAAAAACTGGCGGAAGAATGATGCAGCTTACGATTCTCTGAAAGAAAGCAATAAAATAAGAAGTGGAGTTGAATGAGGCAGTGATCCCATGAAAAGTGGGTATCGCTGCCTTTTTTATAAATTATGGTTTAGTAAGTGCTTTTACTTCTTTTAAGACGATATTCTGTACTTCAGGACTGAGCTGTTCAAAGTAGGAAAGCAAAAGAATGGATTGATTGTTATGGGCAGAGGTGGGAAGAGAACTCATCGAGGGAAACAACGTACTTCGGAAAATACACGATATTATCCAAAATGAGATTGATGTCCCGCATATTGCTGCTAAAGACCGCCTCGCGGATGCCGTGGTCGGCAATATAATACTTCTCATTGGTGGCAAGGATCTGTTTGTCCTGCAAGTCCTCCCGCTTTACCTGTTCTATCAGGTAAAGCGGGAGGACTTGATATAGTTCAGAATTATTTCCGGGGCGACGGGGCGCTGCTCATTTTTCAGAACCTTTGCAAGAGAGGTCGCCGAGAAGGTCGTTTCCACATTGGCGATCAAAACTCATTCAACAGCCCCACAACTGTCCGCAGCTCTTCCGCCTTCACCTTATCCGGGAACTGGCCGGAGAGAACGCAGTTTTTGAAGTACTTGATCTCTTCTGCGTAGGCGTCGCTCTTGGGCAGGTTGATGGAGCCGGTATCGCCGGTGGCCTGCTCAGTCGGGGAATAGATGCTGCCGTTGTTTTCATAGATTTTGCATTCGCCCTTTTCGTAGGTAACGAGAGCGTCCTCGAACTGGAAGCGGTAGGAAGCGCCGAAGGGGTAAGCGGATGCGTACCAGGAAGCTTCGGTGGTAACGAAGAAGCCGGGGAATTCGTATACAGCGGTCAGATAGTCCTGATTAGGCTGCTTTGCGCGATGCTTCAGGGAAGCTTCCGGTTTGCCGAAGGCGTATACGAGGAAGTCAAGATCATGGATGTGCAGGTCGTAAGGAACAAGTCCGCTTCTCTTTTCATCCATCATCCAGTTGTCCCAGCTCCAGGCAGGATAGCTGCCGAGGCGTCCCATGTAGCCGGACAGAAGCTTGCCGTATTTGCCGGAATCGTAAAGCTCCTTGATCAGCTCATATTCAGGCCAGAAGCGCAGAACCTGTGCAATCATGAAGCAAACGTTATTTTCCTTTGCGGTGGAATAGGCCAGTTCGATGTCCTCTTCTTTTAAGGAAATGGGTTTCTCGCTGAGGACGTGGATGCCCTTTTTCATTGCCTTGACTGCGGTGGGAACATGCAGATAAGTGGGCAGGCAGATGTCCAGGATGTCCAGCTCTTCTTTTTCAAGCATTTCATCGATGGAGGTGTAGTGATGTGGCTCCGGATAAGGCTCCATCCGCTCCGGACGGATATCGCAGATTGCTGTGAGTGTGGTGTCCTCCATAGCGTTCCATGCAGGAATGTGTGCGCCGCTGATGCCGCCGACGCCGACTAAACCGATTTTTAACATGATGCTTCCTCCCCGTAAATTTCATCTATAATGTTTTGCAGATAAGTTCTGGATTCCAGAATGTCGGTCAGCTGCTGTGGACCGTCGATTTCCCGTTCGATGGTGACATAGGAGTTGTAGCCAAGCTCATGCAGCTTTGTAAAAACTGCACGGAAGTCTACTTTTCCCTGTCCAATGGGTGTTTCGGCACCGAGCTCATGTCCGTTTGTCGGATAGCAGCCGTCCTTTGCATGCAGATTGCGGACGTATTTGCCGAAAACGTCAAGTGCGTCTGCCGGGTTTGCTTTTCCGTAAAGAATCAGATTTGCAGTGTCCAGATTCACATAAAGATTATCCGTGCCGACGGCTTCAAAGCAGCGCAGCATGGTGACGGGAGTTTCCTGACCGGTTTCAAACAGCAGGCACTGCCCGTTTTTCTTCAGATGCTCTGCAACCGTGCGCACAGCGATGCAGAAGCTGCTGAAATTGGGATCATAGGGATTTTCCGGAATAAATCCCATATGGGTTACGACATCGGTGATGCCGAGCTTGTGGGCAAAATCTGCACCGTCGCAAAGGTTTTCGATCCGCATCTGTCGGTATTCCACAGGGACAAGTCCAAGGGTGAGCGGTCCATCGTAAAAGTTCCATGCCGCAGGTCCGCTCCAGCCGCACCAGAATGCGGAAACGGTGATCTGATATTGTTCCAAAAGTGTTTTTAAGAGGCTTGCATTTTCGTCCGTCCAGGCGGCAGGATTCCAGGAAACCAGCTGACAGGAATCGAAGTTATGTTCCCGAAGCCGGGCGAATTTTTTTCCCATACCGTCGATCTCGGAGAAATTGACGCAGGTTCCGATTTTCATAGAGTGCTCCTTTTTAGGCAAAGAAAATGATTTTCACTGCCCTGAAATGATGTTTTTTGGTTGTCTGGGAACTATTTTTACAGTATCATGAAAAGCAGAAGAAGCCCATTATTTTTTTGACTCATTTTAGGATGATTTTTACCTTTTGCGGAGGACAGTATGATCGACGGATATAAGGAGCTGACGCCGGTAATCTATGGAGAAAATGCGATAAAATATCTGTATACCGAACAGAAAAAGGCAGAGGGGGAAATCTGTTTTCTGCTGCACTGGCACGACCGGATGGAGCTGACCTATGTGACGGAGGGGACGCTGCGGTTTGTGACGGAAGGAGAGGAGTTTTTGGTTTCGGCAGGAGAGCTTGCAGTGGCGGGACCGGGGCAGATGCATGGCGGCTTTGCAGTGTCGGAAAAGGTCTGCTATCATACGGTCATGTTCGATGTGGAGCGGTTTTATAATGGAACGGCAGCGTCTGAAAAATATTTACGTTCCCTGGGAAATGGAGAACTGACTTTTGTGGAAAAAATTGCAGGGAAAGAGGTTTCCGGGCTGCTGGAGCGCCTGGTGGGGCTGCTGGCCGGAAGGGACAACGGAAAAGACAGCAAAAGCTCGCTGGCAGCCATCGGAACGTTGTATGAAATTCTCGGATGTCTGATAGAATACGGCAGGTCAAAAAGCAGTGCAAAGGTCAGTCCGGACAGCGGGTTTGGTCAGATTTTAACCTATGTGAATCATCATTATACGGAAAAACTCAGCCCGGCGGCGCTGAGTGCGCAGTTTGGATATCATGAGGCGTATTTCTGCAGGCGCTTTCGGGAGCTGACAGGCATTACCTTTTCGGAATATGTCCGTGCGCTTCGGATGGAGTATGCACAGAAGCTTTTGAAGGAATCAGAGGATGAGGTGGGGACGGTGGCCTGGAAATGCGGCTATCCGGACGGAAGCTATTTTACACGGGAGTTTCGGAAGATGTACGGGTTTACCCCATCGCAGTTTCGGCGAATGACGCGGTGAACTGTAATGCTTCGGCAGATGACGCGGTAAACTGTAATGTGAACTGTATTGTTTCGGCAGATGTGAGGAAACACAGCAGTGAAAAAAAGCTGTACAACAAAAACACCGCAGTCTATAATGGAAAAAACGGATCGGGAGGGAGAAAATGTTATGCAGGCATTATTTGATGCCGTAAACGCGATTTGCGGCAAAATTCAGGTTGTATCAGATCTGTTCTGGGAGTTTCCGACCAACTTCGGATGGTATGCGGCGATCCCGATTCTTGGAAATTTCAGTCTGGCGATCATTTTGCTGGTCGGTACTGGAATTTTTCTGACATTTCGGTTCCGGTTTGTACAGGTGCGGAAATTTAAGTACGGCTTAAAGGTGCTCCTTCACAGCAAAGCAGCGACGAAGACCGGTATTTCGGCGCTGGCGGCATTTTTGCTGTCTACGGCGATGCGGGTAGGACCGGGAAATATTCTCGGCGTGACGGGTGCGATTTCGATCGGTGGTCCGGGAGCGCTGTTCTGGATGTGGCTGTCGGCGTTTTTCGGGATGTCCACCGCCTTTGCAGAATCCACGCTGTCCCAGATTTTTAAAGAAAAAAGAGATGGGCAGTATGTCGGCGGACTTCCTTTCTATGGAAGAAGACTGTTAAACAATGCAGCGTGGGCCGGTGTTGCGCTGAGCGTGCTCTACATTGTCTATGCCTTTTTGTGCTTCCCGGCGCAGGGCTTTAATACCATCTCCGCAGTCGGTGCCATTGCAAATGAGATCACCGGGACGACGATTGCGACCAATTCGACGCTGTATTGGATTTCCTTCGTGGTATTGATCCTGATTGCCGCACTGATCAGCTTCGGGGGAATCAAAAAAGTGACAAAGGTAACGGATCTGCTGGTTCCTGTGATGGCAGTGATCTATGTGCTGACCGTAATTGCGCTGGTTGTCTGCAACTTTACGCGGATTCCCTGGTTTTTTCAGGCGGTATTTGGACAGGCATTTTCGCCGGATGCCGTATTTGGCGGAGCCTTCGGCACAGTCCTTAGCCAGGGCATCAAACGCGGTCTGATGTCCAACGAGGCAGGTCAGGGTACCATCACGATGCCTGCGGCTGCTGCGGATGCAAATCATCCCTGCGATCAGGGCTGCGTTCAGGCCATCGGCGTTTTCCTGGATACGATTGTGATCTGTACGCTGACCGGATTTGTGGTGATCATGGGAAGGATGTGGACGACAGACCGTGGAGCAGAGTGGTTTGATATGGGCAAGCTGGACAAATTCCTGGCATCCTGCGGAGAGCTGACCGGACAGAGCGGCGCTTATCAGATCGTAACGTTTTTAGTGAGCATCTGCTTTGGTCTGTTTGCATTTACCTGTCTGATCGGCTTTATGTCCTTTACGGAAATGTGCGCGGTGCGGATTTCTTCGCGCAAGGGTTTTATTGTTCTGATCCGGCTGCTGTGCCTGTTCGTCATTTCCTTTGGCGTCATTACCAATATCGCGGGAATGGATCTGGGCGCGCTCTGGGATTTAAGCGATTTTGCCAATATTCTGATGGTTTACTGCAACCTGCCGCTGCAGTATCTTGGTCTGAAGTATGTAACCCGGGCGTGGAAGCACTTCGAAAAACAGGACGGTACGCCCTTTACGTCTGAAATAGCAGGAATCGATGTGCCGGTCTGGGAGGAAAAAGCCGGAAAAGCATAACGGGTACTTTCACAGAAAGAAAAGCTGACGCGGTCAGAAAAACAGCCGCCGGGGCGGCAGAATGGGAGGGTATATGGATTACGCACTGTATCAGAAAATTTCAAAGGTCACGCTGGGAAAGCAGCCGGCGGACCTGGTATTAAAAAATCTGAAGCTGGTGGATGTATTTACAGGGGAGATCGTGGAGTCAAACGTTGCAGTCAAGGACGGTCTGATCGCGGGGGTGTCGAGACGTTACCGCGGAAAAAAGGAGATCGACCTCGGTGGAAAATATCTTGCGCCGGGCTTTATCGACGCACATCTGCATCTGGAATCCACCATGGTTACGCCCAACGAGCTTGTCAGCACGGCGGCACGTTTCGGGACGACGACATTTATCGTAGATCCCCATGAGGCGGCGAATGTCAGCGGTGCGGCCGGGATTGACTATATTCTTGATCAGACGGAAAAATCTCCGGCGAACGTCTACGTCATGATGCCGTCCTGTGTACCGGCGACGCATGTGGACGATAACGGCGGTATTTTTTCCGCAAACGATATGTATCCGTACGTCCGCAATCCGCGGGTTCTGGGACTGGGGGAAGTGATGGATGATCCGGGGGTTATCAACGGCGACGAGAGCATGTTTTCCAAACTGCTGCTGTTTGAAAACCGGACGATTGACGGACATGCCCCTTATCTGCCGAACCGGGAGCTGAGCGCTTACAAGATGGCGGGGGTGGATACCGACCATGAAGCGACCAGCTTTGAATATGCGCTGGAAGAGGTGCGCCGCGGCATTCATGTCCATATCCGCGAGGGCAGCGCGGCCCATAACCTGAAGGATATCGTAGAGGGCATTGTCCGCACCGGAATCGATACGGAATATTTTTCCTTCTGTACGGACGACAAGCATATCGAGGATATTTTACGGGACGGCCATATCAGCTACAACGTAAAGCTTGCGGTTTCCCTCGGCATGAATCCGGTTCAGGCGATCAAAATGGCGACGATCAACACTGCAAAATGCTACGGTTTAAAGCATCTGGGCGCGATTTCCCCGGGCTTCCAGGCGGACTTTGTTGTGCTGGATAATCTGCAGGATCTGAATGTGACAGATGTGTTCTATAAAGGAAAGCTTGTAGACCGGAATGCACCGATCCGTGTAAAAACGTGCGGCAGAGCGTTGAAACATACGGTACACCTCGACAAGGTGAAGGCAGAGCAGTTTGTGCTTCCGATTGGAAAAAAGAAGACCCATGTAATCGGCATCAATCCGTCCCAGATCACCACAGAGGATCTGGCGGTTTCCCTGCCGCCTGCGGCAAATTATGTTCCGACGGACGGCTATTCCAAGGTCGCGGCTGTGGAGCGGCATCATAATACCGGAAAAATCGGTGTTGCAGTGGCAAAGGGCTACGGCATCCGAAACGGTGCAGTGGCATCTTCCGTATCCCACGATTCCCATAACATCATCGTCATCGGGGACAATGACCGCGACATGGCATTGGCAGTGGACGAAATCATCCGAACGCAGGGCGGTTATACCGTTGTGGAAAACGGCGAGGTATTCGAAACGCTGCCGCTTCCGATCATGGGACTGATGAGCGACGCCGGGTTTGAGTCCGTCAATGAGACTTTGGGCCGGATGATTAAAAAAGCGCATGAAATGGGCGTTCCGGCGGATATCGAGCCGTTCATCACATTATCGTTTTTGGCACTTCCCGTCATTCCGGCACTGCGCATTACGCCGCGCGGTCTGTGCCTGCTGACCGCGAAGGGACCGGAAATTCTGCAGGAGTAAAGCCAGACTGGAAAGCGCCTGCAAAAAAAAGTTTTTATGGAGGAACTTATGGATATAAAAGAAAAAATTCATGAACTGTCAGAGGAAATGATTCAGAATCTGGGACGTCTGGTTGCGGTGGATTCCCAGCTCGGCACGCCCGAAGAAGGCAAGCCCTTTGGCGAAGGCCCGGCAAAAGCCCTTGAGGTTGGCTTAAAAATCGCTGATGAGCTCGGCTTTCAGACGGTCAATCTGGACAACTACTGCGGCTATGCAGAGATGGGCGAAGGAAAAGAGATTATCGGTATTGCCGGACATCTCGATATCGTGCCGGTGGGCGGCGATTGGACCCACGATCCCTTCGTGCTGACCCGTGAGGGCGATTATGTATACGGCCGTGGAACGACCGACGACAAGGGACCTGTTCTGGAAGCGCTTTATGCGATGAAGCTGCTGCGGGATTCCGGCGTGAAGTTAAATAAAAGAGTCCGCCTGATCATGGGCTGTAATGAGGAAACCGGTTCGAAGTGCATGGCGCATTATAATGAAGTGGAAGAGGAGCTGTCCTGCGGCTTTACGCCGGACGCGAACTTCCCCTGCATCCACGGCGAAAAGGGACACATGTCAATGATGGCATATTCCAAACATACGAAGATCCTTTCCATGAACGGCGGTTTTGTTACAAATGCGGTTTGCGATTCCTGCACGACAGTGATTCCTGCGGCAGCAGGTCTGAAGGAAAAGCTGGAGAAAGAGCTGGCTGAGACGAAGCTTCAGGAGTATCGCGTGACAGAAGAAAACGGAAAGATCACGATTTATGCAAAGGGAGTGCCTGCACATGCCAGCACGCCGACGCTGGGGGTCAATGCGGCAGGTGTAACCTTTGAGTGTCTGGAAAAGGCAGGCTTTGAAGATGATTTTGTCACCTTTTATAATACCCATCTCGGAACTGCCTGTGACGGCTCCGGTATCGGCTTAAAGGTTTCCGATGCTTATGGCGACCTGACGTTCTGCAATGGTATCGTTAAAACTCAGGACGGCGTGATTTCCTGCACGATTGATATCCGTGTTCCGGTTACCTTAAAGCCCGACGAGGTCCGCAAGCTGTGCGAGGATAAGCTGGAGGATGAGAACGGACGGATCGAGATTCTGGACATCGGCGATGGATTATTTTTCCCGAGAGAGTCCCCTCTCGTAGAAGCTCTGTACAAGGCGTATGTAGATGTGACCGGCGACACCGCAAACGAGCCGATGGTCATCGGCGGCGGAACCTATGCAAAGTCCCTGAAAAATATCATCGCCTTCGGTCCTGAAAAGCTCGGAATCGATTATCGCATTCATGGTGCGGACGAGTATATCCTTGTATCCGGCATGGAGGAAGCGGTGCTGGTATACATGGAAGCAATTAAGAACCTGCTGGCGATTTAAGTATTCCTGTATGGATTAGGATTTTACCTGCACATTTCTTGACTAATATACATTGAAAATGTATAATTATTCATCGTGGCAGGAAGCTATATGCTCAGAGGGGCTGCAGCTGCCATAAAAAAAGATTCATGGTCATTAAAGTTTCAGCAAAATAAAGGAGTAATCACAAATGGCAAGTTTATGGGGCGGAAGATTTGAAAAAGACATGGATGATATTGTAAAAAAATACAATGCATCTATTTTCTTTGACCAGAGAATGTACAACGAGGACATCGACGGCAGCATCGCGCATGTGACCATGCTTGGAAAGCAGGGCATCGTATCCAATGAGGAAAAAGATCAGATCATCGCAGGTCTGGAAGAAATTCGCAAGGAGATTGCGAAAGGAAAGATCCTGTTTACCGTAGAAGACGAAGACATCCATATGGGCATCGAGAGCCGTCTGATCGACAAAATCGGCGATGTGGGCAAAAAGCTCCATACTTCCAGAAGTCGTAACGACCAGTGTCAGGTAGATATTCGCCTGTATCTGCGAAAAGAAATTTATGAGATTTTGAACAGCCTGTGCTATCTGGAAAGCGTAATTCTGGAAAAGGCGGAAAAATATGAAGATAAGATTACAGTAGGCTTTACCCATCTTCAGCACGCACAGCCGATCACGATCGGTTTTGTTTTTATGGCATATTTCCAGATGTTTAAAAGAGATATGGAACGTCTGACGGATACGCTGGAGCGTCTGAATTATAATCCGCTGGGGGCGTGTGCACTGGCAGGAACAACGATGCCCATCGACCGTCATTTGACGAGCGAGCTGCTTTCTTTTACTGCACCGACGGAAAATGCCATGGATACAGTCAGCGACCGGGACTACAGCCTGGAATTTTTGAGCGACGCTTCCATTTCCATGATGCACTTGTCCCGCTGGGCGGAGGAATTTGCATGGTGGAACTCTTCCGAGTTTTCCTATATCGCAATTGACGACAGCTTTTGCACCGGCAGCAGCATTATGCCCCAGAAGAAAAACCCGGATATGGCGGAGCTGATCCGCGGCAAGGTTGGTCGTGTATATGGCGATCTGATGCAGCTGTTGACCGTTATGAAGGGAACTCCGCTTGCTTATAACAAGGACTTCCAGGAGGATAAGGAGAGCCTTTTCGATGCGATCGACACCTGGAAAGCGACAATCGATATTTTTGCAAAGATGCTGGACAAGACCGAATTCCGGATGGATCAGATCGAAAAACAGCTTGGAAAAGGCTTCTTAAATGCGACGGATATTGCAGAGCATTTTGCAAAGCAGGGCATTCCGTTCCGGGAAGCACACGCTATCGTAGGACATATGGTAAAAGTATGTGAGAAGAAGGGCTGTGACCTTGAAGATCTGACAGACGAAGAGCTGCAGGCGATCGACAAGCGCGTGACAAAAGAGCTGCTGGGGGACATCAGCATCAAGTCCTGTGTCAATGCCCGCGTATCCTTCGGAGGAACGGCACCTTCTGAGGTACATCGTCAGATCGAGGTTGGCCGTCAGTGGTTAAACAGCCTGGAACGGTAAGGCAGCAAGCTTTGAAACTTTTGGCAGCAGACAATAGAATGCACGCTCTGCGAGCATTCTATTGTCATGAATTGAAAAAGGTGATGCAGAATCCTGAAAACTGGGGATTTTGCATCACCTTTTTTACGGAGTTTATAGTACAATGGTGACGAAAGGCAGGAAACAGCTATGTCACTATTTAAGAAAAAGTCATCTGCAAAATCCTATGATAAAGACACACAAAAACCTGTGATCAAAGCCAGTATCTGCAATGGGGAACAAGTTGCCGGCTTCAAGGATCTCCATACCGGAAAATTCGAAGAAGTGATGCTGATCTGCAGCGCAGCCGATCTTGACGCTTTCAGGGCCATGTACGGGATAACAGAAGAAATCACCAAAGAATACTGATTTACGAAAAGAGGAACAGTCATTGAGCGAAACATCAGAAAAACGGCTCGAAAAAGTCCGTTTCATGAACATGTGCATGATTCAGGACGGTAGAGGAAATGTGCTGGCGCTGGATAAAGTAAACGACAGCTACACCGGAACGACCTTTCCGGGTGGTCATGTGGAACCGGGAGAATTATTTTTTCAGTCTATGATCCGGGAGGTTTGGGAGGAAACGGGACTTACGATCGAAAATCCGGAATTTCGCGGGCTGTACCACTGGCATAAAGACGGCGTACATCATGTGATAACGCTCTACCGGGCGTACACTTTTTGCGGCGAACTGGAAAGCTCCGAAGAAGGACGGGTATACTGGATTTCGCTGGAAGAATTGAAAGCAAAAAAACTTGCATCAGGGATGGAGTACGTTCTGGAGATGATGGAGTCAGAAACGATAAAAGAATGCTATGTACGCCGGGAAGCAGACCGGTATGTGGGGACTGTGCACGGGAACTGATCCGGAAAACGGAACGAGCGATGTGACCATTCACCCCTTGGCTATAACGAGCTGCAGATCGCAGGGGCACTGAGAGGCGAAGCAGTATACCGGTGATGCAAAGCCTGCGCTTCCTGTCATCAAGATTACTGCGGTAACGCACAGAAAGAATCGTTCTAAAAAGATAAGGAGGAGGAAACTGATATGCCAGTTGGTGTAATTGTCGACGCGCTCGCTGTTGTAATCGGCGGTATCGTAGGCGCTGTTGCAGGAAAAAAACTGAAAAAAGACTTTATGGATAACATGAACCTGATTCTGGGCTGCTGTTCCATGTGCATGGGCGTCAGCACGATCGTATTGATGCAGCACATGCCTGCAGTTGTTTTTGCGATTATTCTTGGTACGGGACTGGGACTTGCGGTTCATTTTGGCAAGCTGATCAACAAGGGCGGACTTGCTCTGCAGAAAGGCATTAGCCGTTTTGTAAAAACCTCTTCCGATGTGCCGGAAGCAGAGTTTGAGGCTACTTTAGTAACCTGCATCACGTTGTTCTGCGCAAGCGGAACCGGAATTTATGGCTCCATTATCGCAGGTATGTCCGCAGACCACAGTGTCCTGATCGCAAAGGCGATTCTGGATCTGTTCACCGCAGTTGTATTTGCCTGCACGCTTGGCATAGTAACTGCAGCAGTAGCGATTTCACAGTTTATCATTTTCTTTATCCTGTTTTTACTCGGTGCCCCGATTTACAACGGTCTGGATCTTGGAACCAATACCTGCATCATCAACGACTTCAAGGCGTGCGGCGGCTTTATCATGCTGGCGACCGGCTTTAGACTGTGCAAGATCAAGCAGTTTCCGGTAGCGGATATGATTCCGGCTATGGTTTTGATTTTCCCGATCGCAATTTTCTGGAATGACTGCGTAGCTCCGGCTGTCAATATGCTTGCAGGAATGGTGCATGGATGAAAAAAAGACTGATTGTGGGAATCAGTGGCGGCAGCAAAATTCCACTGGCGACAGAGCTGCTTTCCCAGCTTTAAAAAATCGAAGAGATCGAAACGCATCTTGTATACACGAGAGGTGCTAAGATTACCGCAGCGCAGGAATTGGAACTGTCGATGGGAAAAATTCCGGAAGTCTCCGGATGGAGAAAGCTGTCCGGAGGACTTTTTGTGTCCTGCCGTGGCGGAGAATTTTGCACGGCAGGACGTTTTTTGCCTGCACTGCCGCAGAGTGTGGTATACTATAAAAATGGACAGGAAAATGGGCTGCAAAAGTCATCCTGGAAAGGAGGAATATAGTATGAAAGAGTTTCATATCACAGACGACGGCATTCAGCTGCATGCAAAGCTGGACATGCCGGAGGAAAAAGAAAAGTGCCCGCTGGTTATCGTGTTTCATGGTTTAACCGGCAATATGGAGGAACGGCACATCACTGCTGTTTCCAGCGCAATGAATGAAATCGGATTTGCGACACTGCGCGTCGAACTGTACGGACATGGAAAAAGCGGTGGTGCCTTTGAACAGCATAATCTGATGAAGTGGATTAACAATGCCATGACTGTGACGGATTATGCAAAGACGCTGGATTTTGTGACAGACCTTTATATCTGCGGACATTCCCAGGGCGGACTGCTTACAATGCTGGCAGCAGGAATGCGGGCGGATGATTTTAAGGCAGCGATTCCGCTGTCTCCTGCAATTGTAATCCCGGATGGTGCGAGAAAAGGAAATCTGCTTGGTCAGCCCTTTGATCCGGAGCATGTTCCTGATATGCTGGAATGGGGAGACCGGCATCTGAGCGGCAATTATATCCGCACAGCACAGCTTCTGGATGTAGACGAGGCGATCCGCAAATATGAAAAGCCGGTGCTTTTGGTTCATGGAGATGCAGATGAGGCAGTTCCTATAGAATACTCCATTGATGCAGCGAAAAAATATAAAAATGCGGAGCTGGTACAGATTCCCGGAGACACACACTGCTACGATGAACATCTTGATCAGGTGACTGCAGCGGTGAAGAAATTTCTCGGCGAGATGGAGAACAGGGAAGGGTGACATAACAATAGAATGCTCTCAGAGCGTGCATTCTATTGTTTGTCGGTGCAGTTGTTTTACTACAGTTATCGAGTAATTAAATATTATTCAAAATATTGTCTCAGCCCTTTGTTTACAAGGGGCTGAGCTTTTTGCATCTCATGCCCCTCGTTTCTCGTGGGCTTGTTTTGGGCTCATAATACCGTTTGGACTTACAACTTTGAACTTTGTAGCATTTGGCCCCGTGTTATTTAACATGGCTGCCGGGGTGGCGGTTTCGTCCAAACGGTGCTGATTCTGCATCATATCCACTACTTCCTGATGCTTGTTCGGATACAGATGAGAGTAGATGCAGAGGACAGTCTTGAATTGTGGTAAACGGAGTATTAAAGATAGTTTGAAATGTGCTGAACATAAGTGAAATCCAGTAACAGATTCTCGAAAAAAATGTGCTTAACGATGAGTTTAGCATTGTTAAGCACATCTTTGTTAATCTGTTGTTCTATCAATACGATTTCTTTTTAATTACATTTATTAAGCTTCCTTCGTTTTATACTTTAAAAATCCAACTACTGTACAAATAATTCCTGTAAGCAGACTTATACACAGGACAATTCCCCCTGCACCATACACATCATCAAGACATCCATGCATCACAAGAAAAAGAGGTGTCGCATAAATAAATATTGCGCTCATTCCCATTAAGAACATCCTAAGAATCACAGGCATTCCCCAACAAACTGCCGATACAATCACAGTTGCAAAAGAAGTATTATAATTAGCTGATATGACCAATGTAATTGCACACAAAAGGAAAAGTCCTTGCAGTCCAAATAATAATAGTCTAACTAAGTATTGAGGGAAATTCACTTGATATACAGCCCGCAACATCTTCTCTCCAAGTACTATCCCTGTCATGTTGGTAAAGCCATCCATTCCGTAAACCAAGTTGCACAAAATAAAATCCAGCAGAACAATTCCAATAAAAACAGTAGCAGTCAATAAAAATGCTGCAAAAACCTTCGAATACACATCTTTCCGCCGCCCCTCCTCTGTTGTAAAAATAAGTGGCAGCATTTTTGTCTGCCCTTCTTTCGCAAATACCGTTGAGACGCTGCATATAACCACGATACTGCCTAAAATAAGTCCAAACTGTAATAAGTCCACAAAAGCACGCCATCCCTTTACATACTCTAAAGCAGGAGTAATCCCTCTGTTTTCACACACTTTTCCAAGCTCTGATTCTTCCAGCGTATATATTTGCGTGGGAAGTATTTGCGCTTGCCAGCTTCCATCTGTGAAGTACAAAACAACAAAATCATTCAAATAATTTCCATCTCTCCAGTTTGGCATATTCTCACCTAACTTAGATGGAATCCCATATTTTTTTATAATCTGGTCTATTTTTTCGTCTGTGATGATTCCTTCAAATTCTTTTGTAATTTTTCGATTTACCTGTACCGCCTCATAGCCGGAATATGATTTTTCTCCTATTACTGCAAGCTCATCCCCAACTTCTGCGAACCAAAAAAATATCATCATTAACCCTATTACAGAAAGAACTCCCCATAAAAAAACTTTCTCATGGTACAACTTGTAAATTTCCATTTTAAACAACCGCATTCTTTTTCCCTCCAAGCACCTGTGTGTAATAAAGGTATGCATCTTCCAATGTTGCTTCCGTAGTTTCAGCGTTTTTCGTAGGCTGTATATCAGAAACAATACGCAACTCCACGTTCTCGCCGCTGTTCCGTAAGTTGCTTACCACATATTTTTCATTCAACCTCTGTACCTCACATTCCGGAACAACACATTTCCAGACATATCCCTGCACGTCAGCATTCATCTCATTCTCTGTTCCCTGCCGGATAAGTTCTCCGTTTTTCATCATCAGAATACAATCCGCGATATATTCAATATCTGATACAATGTGGGTAGACAGCAGCACGATCCTGTTTTTTCCCAAAGAGCTAATAATATTACGGAATCGCACCCGTTCTTTAGGATCAAGTCCTGCTGTAGGTTCATCCAAAATCAAAATGTCCGCTTCATTCAAAAGAGCCTGTGCAATACCGATTCTTCGGAGCATCCCGCCAGAATATGTTTTGAGTTTTTTATTTTTGACATCCTTCAAGTCAACCAATTCCAACAATTTCTCTACCCTTCCTTTTGCATACTCTCTCGGAAGTGCTTTCAGAGCCGCCATATAATTCAAAAAACGAACTGCGGTAAAATCTCCATAATATCCAAAATCCTGTGGCAGGTATCCCAATAACCGGCGATATTCTGCGCCCATATCCGATATACGGATATTATCACAGGTAATACTTCCGTTTGTCGGCTGTAAAATTCCGCAAATCAACCGCATCAATGTTGTTTTTCCTGCTCCATTTTCCCCCAATAAACCATAGACTCCATTTGTAAATGTGAATGTGAATCCTCTGACTGCATCTTTCTCCCTATACCTTTTTTGTACATCCACCAGATTTAATTCATGCATAATATTTCTCCTTTTATCATTTCTGCAAATAACTTTTTGAGTTGTAGGGCAAATAAACTTCCCAATATAAAACAAGCAATTCCCCACGCTCCAAGTGATACCGCTGAAAATGCTGTAGGAACCGCAGAGAATACAGTATATCCTATCGCCAGAAAAACACTGTTGATAAAAAGAAAGTATCTGTTTTCCCGTCCGATTTCTGTAGACAGGATTCCCATTGACACGATATTAGACAGAAAAAATGCTGTCATCATATATAGTCCAAGCTGTAAAACACCAATATTCAGGGAACTTCCAATACAGAGAATAATCAATATAAATATTGCAAGATTTACGCTGCCGACAATTACCATATAGACTGCAACACTCTGTTTTGTACTGAAATAGCAGCTTGCTCCCAACTCTGCCATTCTGCCAAAAAATAATTTATCAATTAAAAATACAGTGAGAACAGCAATTCCAGAAACACCTATCATGCAGGCAATTATCATTGTATTTATGTCTGCCCCTGTTCGCTGTAGCAGCAGTAATATACCTATACAAAAACAAACAGCTATTGCATACAAAATAAGAAATGACTTATCCATATATAAAAAATGGCTGAATAAAATTTCTCTTTGATTTAGTACCGGAATTTTTTGCTGTTTTAGCTCCCTTGTCATAGAAGTAAGCACCTGTTGTTTTCTTGATTCCTGAATCGCAATCTGTTTGTCAGCCTGTAAAAAAAGCTCTTTGATTTCACGATTTTCCATTTTCGTCCTCCATCATTTTCTTTAAATGCTGTACACCCAAGCGAAACCTTGACTTTATGGTTGAAACACTACATCCCATCATCTTTGCTATATCCTTAAATTTCAGTTCTTCATAAGTACGTAAAATCACAACCTCCCTGTTTTCCGGTGATAGTTCGCTTAACAATTTCTGCAAATAAATAGAATTTTCTGTGTTTTGTATGCTGTCCTTTTGAACGGGGATTTTTTCAAGTATTTCCCACTCATAAGAATGACTGCGTTCTTTTTGCATCCTAAAATAGCTGAAACACAGATTCCTTGCAATCGTCAGTAAATATCCTTTTAAGTTGTGTTGACGATAAGCCGAACTGTATTTTATAAATTTCAGAAATGTTTCCTGTGTGATATCATAAGCATCATCCTCGCTCTGAATCATATACAAGCAGAATCGAAAAATATCTGCATAATACAGTTCAATCAAGTCGCTTAATGCTTCCTGATTTCCACCATAAACTTTTTGCATTAGTTCCTTGTCTGTCATAGTGTTTCTCCCATCGTAAAACGTCTTACATACTATATAACCATTATGAACCTTAAAAAGTTCACAAAAATATAAATTTGCAAAAACATATGAAAAGAATAATCTCTTAATTTCCAAATCATTTTCTATACTGTCTGTCACATTAGTGCAACAGACAGTACTATCTCTAATAATGGTTTTCCCATCCACATGCTTTTTGTGAATTGCCATATCCGCACACATTCCAGCGGAAGTGAAATTTTCTGCAATATACTTCTGCAAAAGTGTAATCTGGTCTTCTCTTGAAAGCTCAACCGGAAGTGCCACTTCAATTTTCCTTGCAAGCTGGGCATCCGATTTCTTTTCCACTTTCTGCACCTTTTCCAGAGCTTCGGCTGACTATCTTAATGGAAAGATGAAAAATCGCCATCGTACCACCTCCCCGTATGATATTGAGAAACCGTATAGGCGGGTTTTGCTTTACCATTTTGCCGTATCCGGCACATAGGCGTCTGCAAGACCGCTCTCTGCGAAGAGTGCGATGCAACTGCATAAGTTGCTGTCATCCAAGTACACAACTTGGTCTGGCTGCACCGGCAAACATGTTTGCCGGTTGTCGCGGCAGTCGCCAAATTGACATGCTTGCATGTCAGCTTGGCTCGTTGCTCGCGCAAATCCCCGCTGACGGAACGAGCCCGGCAAGCAAAGCGCAGACCGGTTGCCACCTGTGGCAAACTTATACAAGACAGGCTCTGCCTGTCTATAAGTGCGCCCTTCTCTCTAACGAGAAAAGGGAATTGCAAAAGCATTTCTGCCTTTGCAACTCCCAACATATAAAAGAAGATACTGTGTTAATCATTCTCAGTACCTTCCATTTCACTGCCCGTATCCGGGCACTTTTCCATTGCTCTGGTAAAATATTTTCCATTTCGTTCCTGCTGATTTAGAAAATTCAAAAGACGCATCACATCTTCCTCCACTAGCGGACGATCCAGTACCTTTTCCACGGTTCCTCCAATCTGGCACAGCAGATGAGTGCGTTTCTTGCGTTCCTCAATACTTCTCTGTGTTCTAGCCATAAGATTGTTCCTCCTTTTAAACTGCTTCTGCTTCATCAGTAGCTGATGAAATTTCATCTGTAAGTGCCACTGTACCCATCAGGTGCAGCAGCTTATCTGCTACGGTATCCGTTGTGTCTTCTGCAAAATGCACATTGACATGATAGGTGGTTTTTCCAATCCTTTTTGTAAAAGTGCTGGTATACTTTTCCCCATTCTGTTTCTTTTCCATAAAAAATCCTCCATACTTCAATAAGTAATTGATAATCGAACGTTTGTTTGCTATAATAAATGCATAGCAGTTGGGGCACGAATGGAAATGTAAATCGTTCCTTTTTTCATTTTCCGTTTTCTTCTTTCTTGAATTTGAGTAATCTGTTTTAACTAGAGCAATTACCCCTTCATCTAAAGGAGAAAATTCCGATGCAAAACGGAACTGTTTTGAAAAGATTTTTTGAAAAAGGATTTTTATATGGAGAGCAGAGAAGATTTTTATTTTGATGATTCGGATAATCCGGGATCAGATGATACGATAGAAAAAGAAGAACATTATAAATGGACGATTGCACTGGAAGAGGAAATTAAAGAAGATGCTGTCATCCCGGAAGAGGATTTACTGGAACAGGCAGAACCTGAGGTTGCCGAACGGCTGATATTAAAAAGAGACCTGCGAAAAGCTGCCATTGCAAGAATGGAAGCTGCTGCCAGAACACAGGGGGATTTTGAAGATGTCATTGACGCATAGATAAAGAGAACAAAAACTGTGAAAGACGTGAGCGTTATCACGAGGTCTGCAATTTTAAGGAAGATTCATAAAAAACTGATTCCGATTTTGCAGTATAAATGTGATAACGGACTGTCAACAACTATGAAAGAACGCAACTTTTTAGAAAGACATTGCAGTACGGATGGATAGATGACATGATTGCCTTGTAATCGAATTTTACTTATAGCAATTACTCACAATAAAAATAGACATTTATGACGAAACAGAGGCATCAGAAATATGGATAACATTTTTAAACGCACCAGTGCTCACTGGGTACGTTATGATAAATATGAATGGAAAGAATCGACTGACGGCGTTTTGTACCTTACTCCGGCAAAAGAAGCCGTAATGTCACTTTACAATCCCATCAAGGAGTATGAGGAACTGGTACTGACCGCTCTTGGAATTGGTCTTGATGTTATGCAGAAAAAGCTTCTATGGAAGAACTAAAACAGAGGATTCAAAATTTTGCAGAACACTTTGGACTTCTGGGACTGATGACCGCACTTCCAACCACACCGGAATTTATCACCTATGATGCGGTGTATCTTCCAAAGAATCATTTCATCAGGCAGGAAACACTTTCTACGGAAGATTACCTCGCCTACTTCTTTCCTTTTGACAAGATCTCTTTTGTAAAAAAAGGTCGGGAATCTATGTGGAATACAGATAGCCAGGAAATGTTTGCGGTAATTATGACTTTACAAGATAAGCCACAAGCAGTGCTTATGAGCTTTCAAAAGGAATATGCTGAAAGCTATGAATGGATTACCACGGTATTCTCTGACTGGGCTTTTACCTTTGTTACCAGCTTTCTGTATTATCAAGATTATGATGCGTTGGAGGAAGCAGAACGTAATGTGTACCGAAAAGGAATGGAATGTTTCGGCGGCATTGCACCGACCTACCATATAGAACTACTGGATAAGCCCACTATTGTATGGGATTTCCATTCTCTTTTACTTGCCATTCAGATGATGTTTTCCTTTATGATAACGGATGAAAACTCTACGCTGAAACTGTGCAAGCACTGTGGAAAGATATTTGTAGCCAGCCGCTCCAATGTGCAGTTCTGTTCTCCGCAATGTAAAAATCAGTATAATGTATATAAGTGTCGGGCGAAAAAGGAGGATTTCGAATGATCAGTGAAAAAGATGAGATAGTTTTATTTGAAAATGGAGAATTGGCATTGGAAGTAAATGTATCTCCACAACTGGAAACCGTATGGTTGTCTTCAAACCAAATGGCACTTCTTTATGGCAGAGACGAAAAAACCATTCGAAAGCATGTCAACAAGATTTTTGCCGATGGAGAACTGGATCGAGAGAGCAACACGCAAAAAATGCGTGTTGCTGGTGTCACTCAGCCAGTTGCTTTCTACAACCTCGATGTCATCATATCCGTCGGTTATCGTGTCAATTCAAAGCAGGGCATCGCTTTTCGTAAATGGGCAAACTCTATCCTGAAGGAATACATAATTCAGGGATATGCTGTAAATACTAGCCGTATGAACCAACTCGGTGAGGTAATACGGATTATGAAGCGGACAGAAAACAGTCTGGATGCTAAACAGGTACTTTCCGTAATTGAAAAATACAGTCTTGCTTTGGACTTACTGGATGATTATGATCACCAGACAATGAAACGCCCAGATGGAAACAAAACAGTCTATATATTATCCTATGAAGAATGCAGACAAGTTATTGACAGTATGAAATTTTCGGCTGATTCCGATTTGTTTGGCAATGAAAAGGATGATTCCTTTAAGGGTAGCATCGGTAATATCTACCAGAGCTTTGCGGGGCAGGATATCTACCCGACACTGGAAGAAAAAGCAGCAAACCTTTTGTATTTCATAACAAAGAATCACAGCTTTTCCGATGGCAACAAACGAATCGCAGCAACAATGTTTCTGTATTTCCTTGATAAAAATGGCATCCTGTTTGCTGATGGAAACAAGCTGATTGACGATCATACACTTGTGGCACTGACGATTATGATTGCAGAATCAAAACCAGATGAAAAAGAAATGATGATAAGCCTAATTATGAACTGTATTTGCGGATAGGCTGGAGCCTTGGTAGCTGATGCATTCATGGCATAATGATATGGACAGGGCATTGATTGAGCCCTGTCCTTCTTATAGTGCGCCTAGCGGCGCACGTTTCTAACGGGTTAAAGTCCCGAATCCGCCCGGTAGTGGGAAGGATATAGCCGAAAGCAAGGGTGTCCATCGTGAGATGGAATCTGAAGGAAGCTGGATGTGGGGAACCTACTAACCCACGGGCAAATCTCTGGTCTGACGAACAGGAATCTCATATGAGGTCATGCATGAGGGTAAGACTGCTATTCAAGTTGAAGCCCAATAACTACACGGAATCATGCATGATAAATGAGGCAGATGGATGGAGAGGAAGAAACGTGTGGTACCTAGGGAGGTCTGTGCGGTACGCCTTGAAAGAGGTAACCATTGCATAAAGCAATGCTGAACGCACAGAAGTCAGCAGAGGCCATAGTAGCCAAACGGAACAAGTTCCGTTCGAGGTGAAGGACCGAATCAGTAGGAGTCTTGAGTATGACCGAGAAAGGAGGAATGACCGTCTATGGCAGAAAACATTGAAAACAATGGCTGTTCGCAAAGAGATAATGCGGAACATGAAGGGTATGTGAAAGCGTCTAGGTCATTCAATCGGATATGGAAAGAAAGAGACAGTGCACAGCCGAGACTTTTGGAAGCGATACTGTATAAAGACAACTTTAACAGAGCGTATAAGAGAGTTAAGGCAAACAAGGGAGCGCCAGGAATTGATGGCATGACCATTGAGGAGGCTCTTCCATATTTAAAGGAACATCAACAAGAGATAACCGACCGCATTTATCGTGGAAAGTATACTCCGTCTCCAGTAAGACGAGTTGAGATTCCCAAACCAGATGGTGGTGTGCGAAAGCTTGGCATACCAACAGTGATAGACCGCACACTTCAACAGGCAATAACCCAACAGTTAGTGCCAATCTATGAACCGCTGTTTGCAGAAGGCAGCTATGGCTATCGTCCGAACAGAAGTGCAAAAGATGCAATACTTAAGGTTAAGAAGTACGCAGAACAAGGCTATACATTTGCTGTAGTCCTTGACCTGTCAAAGTACTTCGACACTCTTAATCACGAAATTCTCATCAATCTTCTCCGAAAGAATGTAAAAGATGAACGTGTAGTACAGTTGATAAAGCGCTATCTGAAAAGCGGTGTAATGGAAAACGGAGTAGTCATTGACACAGAGGAAGGCTCACCACAAGGTGGAAATCTATCACCATTGCTGGCAAATGTCTACCTCAATGAGTTCGACCAAGAATTCCTGAAAAGAGATGTCCCATGTATAAGATATGCCGATGACATCGTGCTTCTTGCAAAGAGCAAGCGGGCATCAGAGAGACTCTTGGAAAGCAGTACAAAATATCTTGAGGAGAGGCTGAAACTTACAGTCAACCGAGAAAAGAGCCGTACTGTCAGCGTGTTTGCAATCCGAAATTTTAAATTCCTTGGCTTTGCATTGGGAAGGAACGGAAAAGGCATTTATGTCCGAGTTCATCCGAAGTCATGGAAGAAGTTTAAGTCTAGACTGAAGGAGTTATCTTCCCGTAAGCGATGTCAGTCAATCAAGCCAAGCCTTGAGAAAATCAAGGTGTATGCGAGGGGATGGCTTAACTACTACGGAATCGCAAGTATGAAGAACAACATAGATGACATCAACGGATGGCTTTATCACAGAATACGTATGTGTATATGGAAACAATGGAAATTGCCCAGAACAAAGAAGAGAAATCTGATAAAAATGGGAGTCCATGAATACTATGCGAACATGGCGGCAAACTGTCGAAGGGGACACTGGTATTGTGCCAATCTGACGACAGTCAAGAAGGCCATGACAAAAGAAAGACTGATAAACAGTGGCTTTTATGATTTAGCCACAGCCTATCAGTCTGTGCACGTCAACTATTGAAAGCGCCGTATACCGAACGGTACGTACGGTGCTGTGAGAGGACGGCGGTTAGTCACCGCCTCCTACTCGATTGTTGTATCACTTTTTAAACAGTGCTACAATAAAGAAAATTAGAATTTGATGGAGGAAATAGAATGACTTTCAAAGTAGCAATTTTGCAAGCTCGGTCAGAGAATGCTAATATCAGTAAAAACGTAGATATAATACATCATGCTATGAAAAAAGCATCAATAAATAACGCAGATATTCTTTTGCTTCCAGAGTGTTTTATTACTGGTTATGATTTGCCGATGACTTACGAAAAAAGCATATCCGACGATAACGAAGTAATTCAAAATATATGCGCTTTGGCGAAAGAGTATCATATGGGCGTGGTTTTGACTTCTTTTACGAAAGGAGAACGGAAACCTCAAAATACTGCATTTGTTATTAGTAAGCAAGGAAATATATTGATGAAATATTCAAAAGTGCATACTTGTGATTTTGCAGATGAAAAAGAAGTCGAAGAAGGAAAAGAATTTAAGGTATGTAATTTTGATGGGGTCAAAATCGGAATTATGATTTGCTATGACCGAGAGTATCCCGAAAGTGCGAGAATTCTTATGATGAAAGGTGCGGAAATTATCCTCGTTCCCAACGATTGCGGTTCTATGAAACCAAGATTGCAGGCGTTATCCACAAGAGCATATGAGAATATGGTGGGCATCGCAATGGCGAATCCCAATGGGGTCAATGCGGGATGTTCGTGTGCGTACAGTCCTATATGTTGGGATGAAAATGGTGAATGTGTTGATAATACCATTTTGGTGGCTGATGACTGTTCCGAAGGTATCTTTTATGCAGAGTTCGATATGGATAAGATAAGAGAATACCGAGGCAGAGAAATGATGGGTAATACATTTAGAAAAGTGGGAGCCTATGCTGAATTGTTAAATCCTGCGATTCACGAACCATTTATACGAGAAGGTCAGGAATAAAACAGAAACTTTCAGTTTACAGCTTCAGGAACAGGGCAAACAGCAGTCTCACAAAAAGAAATCCTTTGACAGAGACAGGTAACTTCGGCAAAGAAAAACCGCCGCTATGGCTTTACCCATACACGGCGGAGTACATAGTTTTAGGACAGCATTTACTGCTTCTTTATAAAAAACTCTTCACTTTTCGCTATCTACAAATTCAAACAATTCTTCGACAGCCACATTGAATATTTTCGCTATATCCATAGCTAACTTTAAAGAAGGATTATATCTGCCATTTTCAAGGTGAACAATAGTTTCTCTCCTTGCACCAACCATCTCAGCGAGTTCACTTTGCTTATATCCTGCCTTCTCTCGGTATTCTTTGATTTTTGTAATGAGAGCCATATTACACCCCCTTGCTATCCATAACCACAAATATCACTGTTCGAATAATAGATAAAACCAAAATTGACAAAACAATCGTCCACCCAATAAATCCTGTACTGACGGCATTTGCTTGACCGAGAATGGCAGCACCAAAAGCAACTACAACCATTACACCAACAAATAATTTTAAGCAAATTGAGTCACATCGTTTCAAGTTTTGTTCTGCCATTTCGTCAACGCCTTCTTTCTTGTAATTCTTAATTCTCACATACTGAAACAAGAAAAAAGCAATGAGAACACCGCCAAGTGCATACTGTGCTGTTAAATACCAGTCTTCCCAATCGGTTCTTGCCCACATCCAATAGTAGGATGTAAGAATGATGGCATAAACAATTTTAGTTCCGACAATTTCTTTTAAAGATACTTTTTTATTCATATTAGGTTCCTCTCGTGTTATATATTTCGCACTTACGATGTTATAAATATATCACCTCGACTTATGAATGTCAATAGAGTAAGTGAAATATTTATAACTTTCCTGTTTTCCTAAAGGCAAAGCGGCAGAGATTGCTCCCTGCCGCTTTGCCTTATGCGTAAATGATTTCCGTGTTCACAATCTCCACAGCACAAGCTCGAATGTTATTCATTCTTCCAATCCATTCAAAAGCATTTTCAGCTTTTAACTGCTCTGTTACACCCTGCGCCTGTTTCATTTGTTCGATAAGTGTTTCTAAACGTTCCTGTGCTTGTTCGTTAATGTCAACGAGATAGCTGTTCAATTTACCACTTATCAGGAGCGTTGTATAGGTAACATTTTTATATTCTTTTAGATAGCGTTTGTGGCGCTGTCCCCAAATGCCAATAGGTCTTTCTTCTTCGGCTGATAAGGTAAGACAAGGGATATAATAATCTCCTTGCAGTTCATGAATATTACGGTACGGCAGAGCCGCCAGTCCGGTGTGGCGAGAGCCACCTGTCCGGACTAACGGAGCCACTCCATTTTGTTTATTAAGTTTACTTTGCCATTGCTGGATCCAGTCCATATATTTCTCTCATAGAGAGGTCTTTAGACGGGTCAACACTTTCAATATCGATCTTATAGGAATCATACGATATACGATCCATGATAGCATCGGCAAGAGTACTTTCACCATCACAGATTTGCTGGTACCATTCACTTTCACGGAACTGAGAACAAAAGATCGTTGAAGATTTTTTACGTCTTTTATGTATCAGTTCAAAAAGATTTCTGGCTTCAGCTTCTGTCAGTTTAAGAAGCAGCCACTCATCAATGATCAATACTATTGGCTTGGTATATTTCTTCAGGACAGTTGCGAAAGTCCCATTGTCCCTGGCAGTCTGTAAGTCCAATAATAGATCGGGAAGTCGTACATACCGTACTGAGTAATAGCGCTTGCATGCTTCCATACCAAAAGCACAGGCCATATAAGTTTTACCACTCCCAGTTGCTCCAGTAATAAAGATGTTCCGGTATTCTGTAATGTATTCACAGGTTGCCAGACGGTTGATCAGTGCTTTGTTCAGCTTTCGTCCAGAATGGTAATCGATCGCTGCGATGCTGGCATCTGGCTGTTCAAACTCAGCCTGACGGATCAGTCTTTTCAGACGATTGTTTTTACGGTTGCTGTATTCGACATCAATAAGCATGCCGAACCGATCTTCGAATGGAACTTCCTTCATTGCAGGATCATCTATCTGGATGCGGAATGCATCTGCCATAGCAGTCAGACGCATTTCAATAAGTTTATCGATTGTACTTTGATTTGTCATGCTTGTTTACCTCCATAGTATCTGGCTCCTCTGGTTATGCCGTGTGGTTTTACTGCCTGAGATGATTCTGATCCGGTATCAGGTTCATCCTTTGTTGCGGCCAATAGATTTTTGATACTTTTATAGCTGGGTTTACCGGAATAAGAGAGCGCCGTGGCGCAGACCTGTTCCAGTTTTTCTGGCGAATGTTTTTCTGCCAGTTTCAATAATCCCATGCAGCTTCTGTAGGATTGCTGTTCAATCCTGCCGGAGGTAAGTATTGCATCGACAACCTTACTTGTGTTAATTCCAATCGAATCAGCCCACTTACGGAACCGTTCACCGTTCCATTCCAGATATTTCTGGTGTTCCGGTGGCATATGTTCTGTCACTGTAGAATACTGACCGCTTCTTCCATAGAGCCGTCTGTGAGAGGCAATACGATTGTGATTATAAAATATTTCAACCGTTGTATCTGTTATACGCACATCAACCTTATTTTTGATATACTGATAAGGCACGGAGTAGAACATTCTGTCTACTGCGATGTGATAGTTAAACTGGACGGTGGCTTGTTTCCACTCAGCCAGTTCAAAAGGTGTAGCAGGCAACGGCGCCAGTAATGGCATTTCTTCCCCAAGAAATAAACTGAGTCTGCTACATTCCTTTTTCTGGAATTTACGGGCATTGTAGGCATCCAGTTTTTCACGGATTGAAGCATTCAATTCTGCAAGAGAGAAAAACTGCTCATTGCGAAGGGCTGCTGTTATCCATGTGGATATCTTTCCTACTGATCCCTCTACATTCGGTTTATCCTTAGGTTTCCGGACTCTGGCCGGAAGGATGGCAAGATTATAATGTTCTGCCATCTCATGATAAGTTGTGTTTAAGGCAGTGTTGTACCAGTCACTCTTTTTATGATTCACTGCGGTTGTACAGTTATCAGAAACGAGCATAGGTGTGACACCGCCAAAGAAATCAAACATCTGGACATGAGCTTTGATCCAGTTGTCGGTTTTCTCATTCATATATGCTTTTACAAAAGCATACTGACTGTAAGTTAATACACCTACAAATATCCATGCATCCGTGATTTCCCCGGTGTCCGGATCAATGATGTGAGCAGGATCACCGGCCCAGTCAACTTCAATCTGTTCACCTGGTTTTCTGGGGATATGCATGGTAGCCCTGCGTTTTTCTTCATCCTTCTGGATATAGTAGCAGAACTGAGAATACATTAGAGGCTCTTCGCTGCTCATGCGGCACTCCTCGCAGTATTCTACCCAGAGAAGCTTTTTGTTTACGCCGTTCCGCAGAAGTTCTTTGCGGATGTAGTCAAAGTTTGGCATGCGTTTATTCGTTGCCGACTTATCCTTAGGAAACATCAGCTCCTCTAGTGCGCTGTCGGTCATGTCGAAATCCAGCGGCCATGAAAGATTGATTTCCGCTGCCTTTTTCAAAACCTTAGCGACTGTGTTTCTGGATACACCGCAACTCTGTGCGATGTTCCTCTCACTGAATCCTAAGCTTTTCAAGCGTAGGATTTCACGATACTTGGTCATAACTTACGACCTCCTTTATCTGTATTCACACCAAAGGTGTGTATTTACAGTATAAAGGAAATATATGTAATAGAGCCCAATAAGGCGGCTCTGAATTACCGGAATATATGGCGCTCATTCTCCGGAATGGTGGCTCTCAAAGTCCGGACAGGTGGCTCAGAGATCCCCGGAATAATCAAGTTCATACCATAAACCATTGCTTTCATCTAAAATGTACTTGTCCATTCAATAAATCCTCCAGTATAATATAATAATCTCTCGGAATCTTCAGCCCAGTAAAATCAAGGCTTTCAGATCCTTCTTTTTATAAAATCCCCCACTTTTTTGCCTAAATCGCTTGACAAATATACCGAAAAATGCGGCGCTTCGCGCCCTTGATCAAAAGTACATTTTTCGATTGGAGGCGATTTTTTGTTACCTGTTAATTGTGGCAGTCATGCCGATTATCAAAACTTTGTTATTGAAAACCTTCGTAAATATTATACTGATCCTGATGCCCTTGCACGTTCCACTTGGGATATCATTGAACGCTTCTGGTATCTGGATTTGTCGGATACCGATGTTCTTTTAGCTGATAAATATTCCAGGTTTGGTCCTGCCCCAAGAACTCCTTCCTGTATGCAGCGCTCTTACCTGCTATCCATTGATTTTAAAGTTTCCTCTATCACCGAATGGGCTGCCCAGCTTAAAATAAACCCTCTTTTTGCCATCCTCAGTGGTTTTCAGGTTGGTGACACTCCGGGTGTTGGTACTTTTTATGATTTTATGAAGCGCTTATGGGATTCTGATGATCCCCATATGTCCCCTCATATCCATCCGATGAAAACAAAAGTGAAAAAGCCACATGCCAAAGGTGAAAAAGCCGCTTCGGTTGAAAAAATAACCGTTGCTGCCCTTCTGCCACAGTTGGAAAAAACATCTTTTTCCATCAACGACCAGCCTTACGCTTCTCTCTTTAAAATCTATCGAAAAGAATTTTTGGATGTCTCCGTGGAAAAGGGTCTTATCCATAAGGATAATCTCGCCCTTGCCGATGATGGGACTCCTGTTGTCACTTCGCACAGAGAACGCAAAAAACGCATATGCAAATGTAAGGAAAATGGCATCTCTGACTGTAACTGTGACCGGTACTTTTCTCAGCCTGACTGTGACATCGGCTGGGATTCCTCTCGCGACTGCTTTTATCATGGATATGATTTATATATGCTGATCGATTCACAGAGTGATCTCCCCGTATTTCCCCATTATTCCTGTGCTTCAAAGCATGATTCACATGGATTCCTTCAGGCTTTTTTTCGAATGAAATCATTCCTTCCAAATTACCAAGTATCAAAAGTACTTTTAGACTCCGCACATGATGCCATGCCTTACTATCAATACTTTAGGCGCAAAAACATCACACCATTTATTGATCTTAACAGCAAAGCTGGAAGACCACCTGTCTATAAAAATGATTTTACCATTGATAACGACGGGGTTCCTGTCTGCCCAGCCGGGCACCGAATGCGGCGCGATGGTATCGAAGTTGCGAAAGGACGCATGAAATTCAAATGTCCGAAGATCAGTCATACAGGCGGTTGGATTTCCTGTACCTGTGACAACCCATGCTCAAACGCTAAATATGGTCGCACCGTCCACTTGGTGTTAGATGACAACCCAAGACTCTTTAATCATCCACCACGAAGCAGCAAAGAATGGAAACTGGAATACAATGCAAGAACATCTGCAGAACGTTTGATATTGTCATATGGACAAAGAAAAAAGAGTTTCTTGCCCAGATCGAGCGGATCGTCCCGTGGAAGGAATGGCTTGCGCTGATTTAGCCGTGCTATTATAAAGGAGAGCGCGACAACAAACCCTATCCGCTGGAGACCATGCTGCGGCTGTATCTGCTGCAAAATCTGTATGACTTGAGCGACGAAGCGACAGCGGCAGAAGCAATCGACAGCCGGGCGTTTTCGGATTTCTGCGGCGTTGATTCAAGCAACCAGGTGCCGAATGGGGATACCATTGGCCGCTTCCGGAACCTGCTGGTGAAAAACGGATTACAGGAGAAGCTGTTCACGCAGGTCGTAGCTGCACTGACGGAACAGGGTCTGATCCTGAAAAAGGGAACGATTGTTGATTCCACCATCATTTCCGCGCCATCCTCCACCAAGAACAAGGAGAAGAAGCGGGATCCGGATGCACATCAGGTCAAGAAGGGCAATACATGGCACTTTGGCTATAAAGCGCATATCGGCGTAGATAAGGACAGCGGACTGGTCCACACATTGGCGGCGACACCCGCCAATGTTCATGACGTGTCGCAGGCTTCATCACTGTTGACTGGTGAGGAAGAGGTCGTTTACGGTGACAGCGGCTATCTCGGCTCCGGAAAGCGTGAGGACGCAATCGTTCGGAATAAGTCTGGCCGCAAAATCAAATACAAAATCAACCGTCGTCCATCCCAGCTAAAGAAACTGAGTAAGAGCGGCCAGTACGCGGCCAAGAAAGCAGAACATGCAAAATCTTCTGGCCGTGCGAAGGTGGAGCACGTATTTGGCATCGTCAAAAAACAACTAGGGTTTCGGAAAACGCGATACCGAGGGCTCGAAAAGCAACGAGCCAAATTCAATATCATATTTGCGTTAGCGAATCTGCTTCTGGCTGACAGGCCCTGCCTGGCGGCTTGAATCTGTATACCTTCTGCGAGAATTCTAAGCGCAAACCGTTCTGCCAAAAGCCACCTGCTGGCAGGACAGTTCTTTTTGCCTTATTATGCGATGTTGCCTTAAATGTGTATTCTTAGCCATGGTTTTCTCCGTTTCTTAGCTGCCGCCATTCGGAGAAAACGAAGGGGCTCTGCCCCTTAAACCCCGAGGTTTATCGCTTTTGTTTCCAGGAAGGCAGCAAAAAAGGCAGCATCCGTTAAGATGCCGCCTTCCCGCAAACCCTATGTGCCGCTCAGGTCGCTCCTCAGCGTTGCCCTATCCTGCACATAGGTAAAGCATTAGTATTGTAAACTACCGTTGGAGTCAAGTCAAGAGCTGCTGTAATGTTTGTAAAAGTTACTTCCGGGTACCTTTTTGCAAGATTAACTTCCGCTCCGCCTGCCCTCCAACCGGATTTTAACTATTCAATTGACGAGATTGTCTACTCAATATACTATTCTTATTTATGGCAGTAACGATGTGGTCATGCTTGCTTTCATTACGCCCATAGCAGCAAAGATAAGTGAAACTACGATTGCACCAAGCCAGATGTTTCCGGTCTTTTTAAAAGCCTTTCTGACAAAGAACGGAGCAAGAAACAACATCCAGAAATTAATCGCCAAGACAAGTAAATCGCTCCAGTTCCACCCAAAAACACGAGGGGTTTGTCCTGTTATCAACAAGGTTGAATATTGAATTATTAAAAGAATCATACAGCCAAGGCTGTTACTTAGGCCGCAGATTACAAGGTTTTTTGTCTCGCTCATGCCTTCAACACGAAATGCACCATTGATAAGAAGACTGTACTGGACATAGAACAAGAAGAAAAACGGCCAGTAGTTCAGTAAGGCAGGAAGTTTTTCGGGCTTGAATGGTTTTAATGCGCTCATCCACATTCGGAAATCCGTATTGAAACTCCATTTACAAAACGTAACAATTCCATAAACAATTACAAAAATAGCCAAACCCACACAGAATGTTTTAAACAATTCGACCTTTCCAATTTTAAGTCCAATCATCTCATCGGAACGAAGTCCGGTCTTTTTGTCACGTTTGAAATTGAGCCAGAACCAAAACGCTACCCAGATAGTATTCAAAAAAGTCCATGTCACAATGAGGTTCATCGGCGCAATATTGAACCAAGCTGTCGGTGTTCCGCAGGAAGCGTCAGGAAATATTTTTAAGTATAGAGGCATAGTGATAAATGCCGTAACAACAGAAACACAGCCTCCCGCTATCACACCTATCCAGAACTTCTTGCTTTCCTTCTTGTCAGTCAAAGCTGGTACTTTAGGGGGCTCCTTCTCAGCACGTAACTTTTGAAATACTGGCATAGCAAGAACCAAATCCATTAAAGGAAGTAACGCAGCGAGTAGGGCCAAAAGAGCTATAGCATTGAAAAGGAGTTTCGCAGGATAAATGAGACTTGTAGGAGAGACAGGTGTATTGACCTCGAAGCAATATGTAAAGAAACTTATAATGTCTCTAACTGCCTCGGGAACAATGGGGATTGCTCCATGGATTGAAAGCGGTTGATATATAATGCGGAGTGTGTTGTCCTCTCTGTTTCCGTAATAAGTTCCTTCCTCCACATAATCAACTTTTTCCCCATCAGATAAACTGGAATTGATAAATTCAATTCCTTCGATTGCATCACCTACAATACGACTTGTTTTTGTTGATACAAGGTCACCACATTCCTCAATAGACCCCATCAAACAGCCGACATTTACATGAAGCGCAGATGGATCATATCCATTGTTTGCGGTGGGAGGTGAGCCGCACGGCAGGGCTGCTGTAACCTTTAGCAAGGATTGAGCTGCTAAAAGCTCATCTTCGGTGATGGATTCACCCCCGTCTGAATCGGGGCTTTGCGCTTGCTCAATAGCGGCATTATACATATGCCCATAATGTTGTACTGTTGTCCATGTGCATATTCCACCCATTGACAGTCCGGTAACCCCCACTTTATCTGTATCTATAAAGTCCAGTATACCACTGGTCAAATAATCTGTTAGGGCAACCATCCCCATTCCATCCGAGTACATATTCGTATATAGAGCCATTTCACCCTTTTGATAAAACATACCCGATGTACCATGACTATATGGCTCCATATTAGCAACGGCTATTCCTCTTCTTGAAAGTTCTGTAGCAACATAACTCCAAGACTCTCCTGCATCCTCCCACCCGGAGGAAGTGATAACCAGCGGAACTTTATTTTCAGCAGAGGCATTTTGGGGGATATACAAGGTTGCGTTTAACTGCTGTTGATGATCAGTTACTATAGAGATGTTCATTGTGCGAACTTTCCCGAAGTTCGTTTGCACTAACATTGCACCTATGCTGGCAACCAAAATAATTATCAGCAAAATACACAGAGTGCGATACCATGATTGTTTTTTTCGTGTTTTCCTCCTTGAAAAATAGTTTTTCATGTTCATGTTTTCCTCCTTGAAAAATATTGGGTTTACACAGTAGTTAATCGTTTATATAAACGATTAACTACTGCGTAAATAGTATATCTTACCATTGCAATTGCTTCAATTGACAAATGGTCTAAAAAGGTTTCTTTTTTTTTGTTCAATTCTACAAGATGCCCTTGCATGTAAAGTAAGCGTCAAATAAGAAGGTGTATCGAAATCTCTGGATATTGCCTGTAAACTATTGATTAGAGTTTTGGAAGTTGACTCTAAAAACTCTAAATCTAATCCAAGGAGCAGGCTTATGGATCTTTCTTCTTTGACCCCAGACAAACAGGTGAAACTTCAATACTGGCTGGATGTGATACGGCAATGCAGGGCTTCTGGACTGACAAATCAGCTCTGGTGTGAACAGCATGATATCCCTTTAAAAAGTTATTATTACTGGCTTTCCAAAATTCGAAAGCTCGCCCTGGAAGAACTGCCCCGCAAGAAAAACGGCATCCACATGTGTACAGACCAACAGTCAGCTGTTTTAACGGAATCCTCGGCTGAGTTTGCGGAGCTTTCACTTCCGGACAGAAGCATTTCCCGTTCCACTCCTGCAGCCATACTTCATATCGGATCCATAACAGTGGAACTTTATGAATGCACATCTGCCCAGATGCTGGAAAACATTTTGAAAGCCGTGCAGTCATGTTAGGAGATCTTTCCCATGTGGAGAAAATTTATATCCGATGCGGCTACACCGATATGCGAAAGCAGCTCAATGGCTTACTTGATATCATCCAGTACAACTTCAAACTGGATCCCTACAGCAATTCCTTATTCCTGTTCTGTGGAAAGCGGGCTGACCGGATCAAAGCGGTCCATTACGAGGGAGACGGTTTCTGCCTTTTATACAAACGGTACGAAAACGGACGTCTCCAATGGCCGCGGACCGGCGAAGAAGCAAAACAGATCTCTGACCAGCAGCTCCGCTGGCTTCTGGAAGGTTTGAACCCGGAGCAACCCAAGGCGGTTCAAAAATGGCTTCCGCATAAGTCTGGAAACGCTGAAAATCCCTGGAAATACTGGGAAATCTGACGGTTTCATGATATAATAACACTATCGAAACGAAAGGGTTTTCTGGTTATGTCAGCTACGGAACAGGAGTACAAAGATCATATCAAAGAACTGAAACAGCAGATCCGGCTCCTGAAAGAGCAGGTTGATTTCCTGACCCGTAAACTTTATGGAACAAAATCCGAGAAGGCATCTACTCTCGAAATCGAGGGTCAGATGTCTCTTTTTAATGAGATCGAAGCCTGTGCGGATTCTGACGCACATGAACCGGATCTTGTCGAGGTGGAGAAACATCTCCGCAAAAGGAAATACGCCGGCCAGCGGGAAGAACTGGTGAAAAATCTCCCTCACAGAAAAGTACTTCATACCCTGGATGAAAGGGAACAGGTCTGCGATAACTGCGGAAGTACGATGGTGAAAGTCGGGGAAGAATTCGTCCGCACGGAAGTTCAGTTTATCCCTGCAAAGCTCAAGGTAATCGACCATTACCGGGAAACGTATGAATGCAGGTCATGCCGGAAAAATGGAACTCCTTATATGGAGAAGGCTCCGGTACCATATCCTCCCGTTCTGCATTCTCTGGCATCTGCATCTACAATCGCTTGGCTCATCCACCAGAAGTTTGAATTAGGCATTCCATTGTACAGGCAGGAAAAAGAATGGGAGGCCTTGGGATTATGTTTAAGCAGAGCGACCCTGTCAAACTGGCTTCTGGTTGTCTACCGGGACTGGCTTATACACATCGTTCACCGTCTTAAGCAGGAACTTCTGAAACAGAGATATCTTCATATCGATGAAACACATGTACAAGTGCTGAAAGAACCAGGACGGAAAAATACGTCAGATTCTTATATGTGGGTTTACTGCAGCATCAAGGATGCCGTGACCCCCATCCGCTACTTCGAGTACCGGCCTGGACGAGGCGGGAAATATCCGGAAGTGTTTCTGAAGGGATATGAAGGTTATATCCATACAGACGCTTATTCCGGATACAATGCAGTTTCAGGAGTAAAAAGATGCCTTTGCTACACGCACCTGCGCCGGGCTTTTGTGGATGCGCTCCCCAAAGACATCCATACTCCGGAAGCATCAAAACCTGCGGAAGCAATCCTCCGTCTGAATCAAGTCTTTGGCATAGAGTCAGAGTTGGAGGCGCTTTTTCCTGACCAGAAGAAAAAAGAACGTCTTATCCGCGAGAAACCGCTTCTCGAGGCTTTTTGGTCGTGGGCAGAAAAAAGTGCCATCGGAGAGCTGCCGAAATCCAAACTTTCAAAAGCTTTTCATTACGCCTTAAATAACCGTGAAGGATTTTTTCATTATCTGGAGGACGGAAACTGTTCCATCAGCAATTCTCTTGCAGAAAACTGTATCCGCCCCTTTGTAATCGGCAGAAAGAACTGGCTGTTTTCTGGCAGCCCGAAAGGGGCGGAAGCCAGTGCAGGAATCTATACACTGGTAGAGACAGCAAAAGCGAACGGGCTTGCCCCGATGAAATATATAAAATATATCCTGTCCGACATGCCGGGGAGTGCATTTCTTGAACATCCTGAATATCTGGATGATTATCTACCTTGGAATCCTCTGGTAAAAGAATTCTGTCGATAACCGTTGACCTTTTAGTATAAAAGGCTGACGGTTATTTTTCTATACACTGTTTTATTTGACGCTTACCATGTAAAAGCGAATTTATCTGATTTTTGTTTTTAGCTTGACTTGACTCCAAGCTGACTATATACTTTAAAAAATAAGGCAAAGGTGAAGGTTGAAACAATGCAATTTAAGCACTATACCGAAAAAGAACACACAAAACCAAGCCACCTAAAAGCAGGCGAAAATCGAAGTTATGCTTAAAAGTTAAGTAGTAGATGGAGCAGTTACAAGATATCCTTGCCGCTGGCGGATAAAGGCTATGACAGCGATAAATTTGTACGCTGGTTGGAAGAACGGGGCGGAATCGTGGTGATTCCCAGCCGTATCACTGCCAAACACCCCAGGAAAACAGACTGGCACACATACAAAGAGCGTCATCTGGTGGAAAACCTTTTCCTCAAGCTGAAAAACAACCGCCGTTTTGCCACCCGGTATGAGAAGAAAGCACTCTATTTTCACGCTGTTGTCTGTCTTGCCTGTATCCTTGTTTGGTTTCTTTGATGGTTTTAAAACGGACTCTAGGAGCAAAGATGCTTTGAGGTGGGGAGCACGGATATGTCCACGCCAATTTCAGAGATAACACCTATAGCAGAAAAGGCTTGGATACCCTGAGCCGTTGCAATGATGTTGAGCTGTGGGAGATATTTCTCAGAGGTAGCCAGAATCAGCGATTGTAGGTTCAGTTTGCACAATTCCAAGACATCCATGTGGGAGCGGATGATGCGGGACTTTTCAGCCTGTTCAACACACATTTTCCCGTCCACGGCGGCAAGGATTTCTACGTCAGTTGCTTTCATGTGCTTAATGCGGAAACCGGAAACGTCTGTGATTTTCACCGCAGGTTTTTCCAAAATCCCAACAAATTTTTTTGCTGCGTTAGAGCCACTTCGTTTCGTGCCCTTTTGTGCTTTGTAGCGCAGCGGAAAGGCATGGTCATAAAAATGAAAAAGAGCAGTATGGCGGATGTTGCAAGACTTGCCGGAGTCTCTATTGCCACCGTAAGTCATGTGATTTCTGGGAAAAGATACGTATCAGATGAGATGACACAAAGGGTGAAAAAAGCTATTGAGGAACTGGCATATACTCCAAACTTGGCAGCTAGAAATTTAAAAACAGGAAAAAGCAATGCAATTCTTTTTATTGTTCCTAATATTGGAAATAATTTTTTTTCTACAGCTGTAGAAGAGTTAGAAACTTACTTTTCTGAGGTTGGCTACAGATTACTAATTGCAAGTACTAAAGAAAATGTCACTCGTGAGGCGGAGCAGCTTCATGAAATTAACAGTAGCATGGTAGATGGAGTTATTTTAGCTAGCACTGCAGAAAGTTATGATCAGCTAATGCAATATCTTCCACACACGTTACCAATTGTTCTTTTTGACCGTAGTTTTGATGCGATTAATTTGAGTAGTGTTGTGTGCAGCAGTGCCCCTCAGTTGTCAGAAGCAGTTACTGCACTGTATAAAAAGGGCCATCGTCGCATTGGATTTATTGTCAGCCGCCGACGGATATCAAGTGCACAAGAGCGGTTAGGCGCATATCTTCATGTAATGGAGCAATTTGGTATTTCAGATATCAATACTTTCATCAAAGAAAGCGAAGATGATTATGCAAAGGTTGAGATAGGCTGTGCACAGTTATTACAGGAGGGGACAACAGCGATTATTGCCTCCGATGGCGCAATATCCTTTTATACAAGACACGCTTGCATTCAAATGGGGAAGATCCTTGGGAAAAATATTGAAATTGTTGGGTACGTTGATGCACCAAATACCGACTTGATGATTGACTATTTTGCAACCATAAAACTGCCAATTCGAGAGGCAGCACACAAAGCGGGGGAAGAGATTATTTCTTGTATTCAGAATCCGAATATTATTCATAAAATTGAACTCTCTGCTACACTTATTTTTCGTCAGTCTTAATTTAAAATTCAAATATTTATATGTAAACGGTTTGAAACGCACCCGCACACAAAGGCTATTTATGTGCGGGCACATTTTTTTGACATTAATGTTGGAGGTTATGATGAAGAGAGGCAGAATTTTGAAGTCAAGAAATTTTCAATGTTTTTTATTTATAAAAAGTGAAAGATAACAATTTATTAGTTTTGAATACTTCGCAGAAATTACCCTTGACAAATACAGTTTCAGAAGAAAATGCTTGAAAAGTATGCCAAAGAACAGGGTTTTACGAATCTTGCACACTATACCGATGATGGGTATAGCGGCACAAACTTTGACAGACCGGATTGGAAGCGATTGACTGCTGACATTGAAGAAGGGAAAATCGGATGTGTTATCGTCAAGGATATGAGTCGAATCGGCAGAAATTATCTGGAAGTAGGATTTTATACGGAGGTTCTATTTAGTACAATGGGATTCCCGGAAAATTGGAAAGAGTTACTTCAACATAAATAGTGATTGAAATCCCGCACCACTGATGCGAGATTTCAATAATAAACATATATCAGAAGATATCCAAACTATCCTCTGCATCCACCCATGCTTGCATCTCACCATCGAGAGCAAGCCTTGCATATTCCAGCGGATTATCAATCGCCAGACGTGATATTAACAGTTGTGTTACAACGTGCCGCTCTTTTCCGCCTGATCGACATCGATCGCAAGCTTCTTGACCTGCCCGGAGAGAATAAGCAGGGCGATCAGGTTGGGAATCGCCATCAGACCGTTGAAGGTATCTGCAATATCCCAAAGCAGACCAAGGTTGATTGTTGCACCGATGATCGATACAAAGGAATAGGCTACAAGGAAGGGACGGACGAGCTTTTCTCCGCCTAAAAATTCGATACAGCGGGAACCGTATAAGCCCCAGCCGATGATTGTGCTGAATGCGAAGCAGCACATGGCAACTGCGGTGAAGATAGAAACCCAGCCCCCATAGGTTGCAGTAAAGCCGGAAATTGTCAGCTCTGCGCCGGCTGCCTGACCATAGACGATGTTGGGCGCACCGAGCAGAATGACAAGACCGGTAAGTGTACAGATCACGATCGTATCCATGAATACTTCAAAAATACCGAACATGCCCTGATGGACAGCATTGTTCGTATCTGCGCAGGCATGGGCGATGGAACCGGTACCAAGGCCGGCTTCATTGGAAAAAATACCGCGGGAGACGCCTTTTTTCATGCTTAAAAACATGCTTCCGATGATGCCGCCGGTGGCTGCCTGAGGGGTAAATGCACTTTTAAAAATCATGGCAAACACTGCAGGAACGCGGCTGATATGTAAAATAACAACGCCGATTGCAAGGATTACATATAAAGCTGCCATAAACGGAACGAGTTTTTCCGAAACCTGACCGATCCGCTGGATTCCGCCAAGCAACACCATGGCAACGAAAGCGGCAATGAAAATACCGAAGATCAGATTGGCACGTTCATCTACAGTGCCGTCGATGATATGCAGGTTGTGCAGTGCAGAATGAATAGAAGAAACAATGGTATTAACCTGGGTGGCGTTTCCTGTGCCGAACACAGTCAGGACGCCGAACAGGGCATAAAGAACCGCTAAAAAATGCCATTTTTTGGACAGACCATTTTTAATATAGTACATTGGACCGCCAACATATTCGCCATTTGCGTTCTTTTCCCGGAAATGGATTGCGAGCGTAACCTCGGAAAATTTGGTACACATGCCGAGAAAAGCAGAGCACCACATCCAGAAAATTGCGCCAGGACCGCCGAGGGCAATCGCGCCCGCAACGCCTGCGATGTTGCCGGTACCGACCGTGCCTGCAAGCGCGGTACAGACTGCCTGGAACGGGCTCATGGAGCCGTCCTTTGCCTGTGTTTTGTCAAAAATTTTACCGATCGTGTTTTTCAGGGCAGCGCCGAATTTGCGCACTTGAATGAAACGGGTACGGACAGAAAGCAGAAGTCCTACGCCGATGATGCAGATCATTGCGGGGACGCCCCAGATAAATCCGTTGACCGCCTGATTGATTTTGATGATACTTTCTAACATAAAACCCTCATTTCTTCCCATTGATCCGGAATGGGCAGGAAGCTTCACTTGAATGCGTTACCGGACTGAAACGGGAAAGTCTTTTGCACCATTATGACATAAAATACAGGATTTGTACAAGTTTTTTATGGAATGGATAGGATTGGCGTGTGCAGACTACAGCTCTTAAGTGTGACGGGGATGGGCTGTCATTTTTTATGGGTGATCGACAGGAAAAGCGCTTGTTTTTTGGGAAAAAAACGGCTAAAATTTGAAATGTCCTGACAGGCAGAGGTTCTTTTTGTGCTGCTTGGGGAGCTTGAGATAGAAGGGGCAATGGATGAACTTAGCAGGGAATAGGAGGATGCATTTGGAACAGGAAAATCAGGCGCAGCAGCATAAGCGCCGCGTTCGATATAAAGGAAAATACCCGAAGAAATTCGAGGAAAAATATAAGGAGCTGCAGCCGGAAAAATATCAGGATACAGTGCAGCATGTGATCCGTAAGGGAAATACGCCTGCCGGGATGCACATTTCGATTATGGTAAAGGAAATTCTGGATTTTCTGCAGATTCAGCCCGGGGAAACCGGCTTTGACGCGACGCTGGGCTACGGCGGACACACAAAAGCGATGCTGGAATGTTTGCATGGTGAGGGGCACATGTATGCGACGGACGTAGACCCGGAGGAATCCGCCAAGACGAAAAAGCGTCTGGAGGAGCTGGGCTATGGGGAGGATATTCTTTCCATCCGGCTGCAGAATTTCTGCACGATCGACGAGATCGCGAAGGAGGTCGGCGGATTTGATTTCATCCTGGCGGACCTGGGAGTGTCTTCGATGCAGATCGACAATCCGAAGCGCGGTTTTTCCTTCAAAGTGGATGGTCCTCTGGATCTGCGATTGAATCAGGAAAAGGGCATCAGCGCGGCAGAACGGCTGGATACGATATCGCGAGAAGAGCTTGCCGGTATGCTGTATGAAAATTCGGACGAGCCATATTGCGAGGAGCTTGCGAAGGCAATCACAGAAGAAATCCGCCGCGGCAACCGGATTGACACGACGACAAAGCTGCGCGGGGTGATCGAAAAGGCGCTGGATTTTTTGCCGGAAAAGGAAAAGCAGGAGACGGTCAAAAAGACCTGCCAGCGGACGTTTCAGGCGCTGCGCATTGACGTCAACCACGAGTTTGAAGTGCTTTATGAGTTCATGGAAAAGCTGCCGGGCGCATTGAAGCCGGGCGGGCGCGTTGCAATCCTGACGTTCCATTCCGGCGAGGACAGGCTCGTGAAGCAGGCACTGAAAGAGGGCTATCGGGAGGGCATCTATTCTGATTATGCCAAAGATGTCATCCGCCCTTCTGCGCAGGAATGTGCACAGAACGGACGCGCGCGTTCGACGAAAATGCGCTGGGCGGTGCGTGCAGAGTGAGGGGATGGAGATGATTATGGAAGAAAAAGACACCGAACTGCGGGACGAGGGGCTGCGGGGAAATGAAAAAATAGAGGAAGCCATCGCCGGGCTGCAGCAGGAGCCGACGCAGGAAATGCTGGCACATGCGCTGACGGTGGTGCGCCGCCGAATGAAAGAAAACGGACAGCTTATCGTTGCAGTGGAGCCTCCGGCTGGCGGCGGACAGCTTTTACTGCAGACCGTCAAAACGTCGGATGGCAAACTGTGGTGGGCTGCGTTTACCGGATTTGAGGAAGAGCTGCGCGGCAGCGACCGCGTGAAATCGACGTTTTTGGCGGATATGGGACAGCTGTTTGCAACCGCGCTGCAGGCAGACGGCGTGGAAGGGATCATTTTGAATCCCTGGAACCGGACGCTGATGCTGGAAAAAGAGCTGATCCGGATTATTTTGGGGCAGCAGGGGTAAAGCACTTGTGCGAAGCGGCAGACATGGGAAGATAATGCTGGACTGGTGGATGCCGCAGCAGGAGTTACAAAGGATAAGTCGCTGGATATGCGGCAGAAAGAGAGGAAACGAAATGATTACAGGTGTTCATCATGTATGTGTGAAATGCAGACCGGAGGAGCTGGAAAAGGTTCAGAAGTTCTATGGGGAGCTTCTTGGACTTCCGCTTGTCAGAAGCTGGGGTGAGCCGAAGGTGGAAGGGCTGATGTACGGCGCAGGGACGAGCCTGATTGAAATTTTCCCGAATGCGGAAGAGGATCTGCCGCAGGGCGCAATCCGCCATTTCGCGCTGGCGACAGACGATGTGGACAGCATCGTGGAGGCTGCGCGCAAGGCAGGCTATGCTGTGACGATGGAGCCGGGCGATATTGAAATCATGTCGAAGCCCTCTCTCCCGGCGCGGATCGCATTTATCATCGGACCGGTGGGAGAAGAAATCGAGCTGTTCTGCGAAAAACAATAGAATGCACGCTCTGCGAGCATTCTATTGTCATGAATAAAAGAAATGAGCAAAAAGAAGCGCCGTCCGGGACATCTGCCCGGCGGCGCTTTTTGACTGCAGGGCGGCAGCTGCCATCCGGTAGGTTCTAAAACCCCGCGAGCAGCGCAAAATAGCCCCAGTCCCAGAGCAGGGATTCGAAGCTGTTTTCCAGATATTCATAAATATCTTCTTCGTCATAGCCGGTCATACGGTTGATAATGACCAGCGCTTCCCGCACTTTTTCATAGGAAAATGCCTCCGGGCTGTCCTGCCAGATGAGGAACAGGCTCTGGCGCACCGCGGCATACTGCAGCATCAGCCACTGCAGGCGCACGAGCATATGCCTTGTGGTGTCCTCAAAGGAAAGCAGCTCGGAATAGACCTCGTTTGCAAGGTAGCTGCGCATCAGAGGCTCGTATTGCGCGAAGGCAGTACGGAATGCCTGCCATTGCGCCGGGAGCTCTTCTTCTGTCTGTAAATGTGCCAGAAGGTTGGAAAGTGCGATGCCGGCGCGGCTGGCGATCTCCTCGTATGGTTTGGAGGGATCGGAGGTTTCGTCTTCCGGTTCCGTGAGCAATTCCGACAACGTTTCCGCCTGCTGTGTGAGTGGGGTAAGCCATTCCTGATAGAGCTGCTCTTTCTGATAGTTGACAGAAAGATCTAATAAAAGTTCGTTGCACTCCAAAACAGAGTCGATGCAGTCCGGCGAGAGGTCGTCCATGGCATCATAAAGCTGACAAAAGCTTTTTTCAGAAAAACAATCTGAAACAAAGTCTTTTGTCGGCTTTTTTTTTCGGTGGATTTCCTGTATCATATAAAAACAGGCGGAAAGAATCTGCTCCGGCAGCCGGTCAGTCTGCTGCAAAATGGCGTCGATGACTGCAGAACGGATGAAAAATGGTATGCTGTCAATATTCGGATGCGGAAAAGTAAGCGGTGCGGCATCCTGCGCTGCCCAGAGGTCAATCACAGCGGGACAGCAGGGCATGAGCGAAGCCTCCTCGTGATCGGCAAAGGAATGGGTTTCGCGGGGGAAAACCTGACACGTTTCGGAAATCGCATCCTCTCCGTGTTCGAGAACAAGACGGCAGAGTTTATTTTTTTCAAGAAACGGACAGACATGGCGGCTGTTTAAAGCGATCACGCGCTGACCGTCCTGAACGTAGGTAAAGAGTTTCGAATCCACAGGTGGATTTAAGGCTGCCCAGCGCTTCAGCGTATCGTCATCGACAGAAATTTTCCATTCCTGGCAGCAGGTGATGGGACATTTGTCCGCTGTACAGCGAAACTGCGCATAATAATCGGGGTATAATGTTTGCATAGGCGTATCTCCAAGTGTTAGTGGTGAAAATATTATACATGCGCCTGTTGAAATTGAAAAGTCCCGGGAATATAATGAAGATCAAAGTTAGATAAGGCTAAGTATACAGACGGCAGCGATATCTGTGCGCTGCAATGGGCCTATGGGAGATGAAAAGGAAATGAAAATCTATTCTTTTGGTGAGGAAACAAAGCCGGCAATTTTACTGCTGCCGGGGACATGCTGTCACTGGAAACGGAACTTCGGACATGTGATCCCTCTGCTGCAGGAGCACTTTTATGTGCTCTGCGCGTCCTATGACGGGTTCGACGAGACGGAGGATTCGACCTTTCCGAACATGTTGATCGAGACGGCAAAGCTGGAAAGCTATATCCAGAAAAATCTCGGCGGTCAGCTCTTTGCGGCATATGGCTGTTCTTTGGGCGGCTCCTTTGTGGGACTTATGGTGCAGCGCAAAAAAATCCATATCCGGCACGGAATCCTCGGAAGCTCCGATCTGGATCAGGGTAGCAGCTTTGGAACCTGGGCGATGGCGAAAGCGATGACGCCTCTTCTTGGAAAAATGCTTCGCAGCGGAAAGCTTCCAGCCTGGGCAAAAAAGAAAATGGAAGAAAAAGCCGGTGCCGAGTATGCGCAGGCAATGCTGCAGCTGTTCGGGTGCAGTGCCGCCACGCAGGAGCTGCCTTCCATGGCATTTGTGTCCAATACGAGCATTTTCAACCAGTTCTTTTCCGATATGGTGACGCCGCTGGAAGATGATATTTATGTGCCCGGAACGAAAATTCACTGTTTTTATGCAGTGAAGATGGGGGAGGAATACGAAAACCGCTACAGAAGACATTTTGTGGATCCGGATATCCGGTACCATGCGATGCAGCATGAAGAGCTTTTGGCATGCTACCCGGAACAGTGGGTAGAGGAAGTGTTGGCAAGCTGTCGTCTGGACGGCCGCGGAATGGAAGAAAATGATTTCGAAGAAAGACATTTCACAGAAGCAGAGCGCGCTCAGGCGGAAATTACCGAGTCCGGAAATCCGAGAAAGCCGGAGGGTGAGGATGGCAAAAAGATGCTGGAGCGCATGAATGAGAGCCACCACAATGTGACCGGCTGGGCGCTTTCCCTTTGGGAGATTCAGGGAAACGACAACATTCTGGATATCGGCTGCGGCGGCGGAGCTGCGCTGTCTAGGATGGCGGAGCATGTGACGGACGGACATTTGACGGGAATTGATTATTCGCCGGTATCGGTGGAAACATCCCGCGCGACGAATACAGAATCGGTTGCGGCAGGCAAGATGGAAATTCTGGAAGGATCGGTGGAAAAGCTTCCCTTCGAGGCAGAGACCTTTGACAAAATCGTGACCGTGGAAAGCTTTTATTTCTGGCCGAACCCACAGGAAAACTTAAAAGAGGTGCGCAGGGTATTAAAGACCGGCGGAACCTTTTTGTTGGTTGCAGACATTTATGAAAAGCCCGGACTGCCCAGAGAGGTAAAAGATAATATTCGCAAATTCCACCTGTTCAACCCGACCCGGGAGCAGTTTAAGAACCTGTTTCGGGAAGCCGGATTTGCAGAGACAAAGATTCACACAAAGGACGGCGAAGACTGGATCTGCGTAGAGGGAACCAAATAATAGAGCGCGCACAGAACGGAGAAAATGATATGAAACTGAGTATCATCGTGCCGGTTTATAACATGGCATCGGACGGAAAACTGAATTACTGCCTGGATTCGCTGGCGGCGCAGACGATTTCGGATTACGAGGTCATCACGGTGGATGATGCTTCTACGGACGAATCCTTTTCGATTCTGCTGGAGTATGAAAAAAAGTACCCCGGTAAATTCAAAGCTGTACATTCGGAAGTCAACAAGCGGCAGGGCGGCGCGAAAAATATCGGGTTGTCCCTTGCAAAAGGCGAATGGATCGGATTTATTGACAGCGACGACTGGATTTTGCCCACGATGTACGAAAAGCTGATCGGACGTGCGGAGGAAACCGGTGCGGATATGGTGGGCTGTGATTACTGCCTGACGGATGAACACAGCATGAAAATCGGCAAACGTGTGGAAAACGGCAAAGCAGAGCAGAGCGGTGTGCTTGGCAATAAACAGTGTCGGTCATTGATTTTAGACAGCGGAAGCCTTGTTGTAAAGGTCTATCGCCGGGAAATTTTCATGGACAGCGGCATCCGCTTTCCGGAGCACATTTTTTACGAGGATAATGCGATCAGCGACGCGGTGCTTTTACAGGCACATCATTATGAATATATCCCGGAGGTCATGTATTTTTATTACCAGCATGAAGCGTCCACGGTGCATACCATCAGCAGGGAGCGCTGTGAAGACCGGATGGCGGCTGGACGGGGCATTCTGGAAAATGCGAAGAAATTCGGTTATCTTGAAACCTACCGACCGGAAATCTGCTTTGAATACACGATGCTGTTTTATGTCAATACGTTGTTTTCCTATATGGTCGGAAAGGGTCATAAATCGCTTTCTTTTATCCGGAAGATGGGAAACGAATTAAAAGAAGCGTTCCCGGATTTTGCGGACAATCCGTATTATCAGGAACGCGTCAATGCAGAGCAGAAAAAAATGATTGCCATGCAGCAGCGCTCTACAGCAGCGTTTGTATTGTACTATAAAGCACTCTGGACATGGCGTAATTTTCGAAAAAAGCATTTCGGGAAAAAATGATATGGAGCTGTGTGGCGGAATATAGGAAAAACGAACCTTCTAAATTTCCTTTCGGAAATTCAGAAGCAGCGCAAAAAAAGAGAGCCTCCCGGCTCTCTTTTTTGTTTCATAGGAAAATGCGTCCTATGAAATAAAAACGCTCCGCTTAGGATGCGCGATCGACCCGTCGCACACTCATTTTGCCAGAATTGCGTCCGCGATGCGGCGTGCGCCGGCGCCGTCGATCGCCATACGCATTCGGTCGGATTGTTTCTTTCGGGCGTCCGGATTTTTCAGAAGTGCAGTCAGCTTTTCCACTGCGTCATCGTAGAAGATTTCGTTGTCACGGATGTCACCTGCCCATGGAATCAGGTTTGCATCGTCAAAGGCTTTGACACCGGGAAGCTGATTATCCGCCATACTGAAGCTTACAGACGGGACGCCGACGGCACAGAGTTCATAAAGCGTCGTGCCGCCTGCGGAAAATGCGAGATCGCAGGTAGACATGAGTGCAGCCATATCGGAAACCTGTTCATGCAGGACAATGCGGCTGTCTTCTTTTGCCATGACGGCAAGCTCTGCGCGGTGGACATGCATGGGACCTGTCAGGACGTGGAAGGAAACATCCTTCCAGTCGTCCGATGCGCAGAGACGTTTTAACATACTGCCTGCGATATGGAAGGGATCGGTGCCGCCGGTGGAAAGAAAGAGGTCTTTTACCTGCTCCCAGAGATGGTAGGGCTGATCTGCAAACTGCTCCCGGAGGGGAGTGTAGGCGCATCCGGTCAGCACACAGTCCGCTTTGGTGTAAAAACTTTCATCAACACAGAAATCATAGTTGATCACGAGGGAAGCCGGGCAGTCGAATGCCTGCAGATCGTCCAGATAGGCAACTTTGCAGATCTGGCGCAGGATATCGAGATATTCCGGTGTTGCAAAATAAGAATCCACCAGCAGGCAGGCAACGTTGTGGGAAGAAAGGATTCCCTGCATGGTCTGGATTTCCCGATCAAGGCATCTGTAATCGGTGCGCAGCTCCAGGATCGGAAAGCTGTGGTCAGCGATTTCGTCAGGAGAATACATTTTCTGCAAAATGGAAGCCGAGGTATCATCGGAGACGAGAAAAGCCACCGCTGCACCCCGTTTCTTCAGGGCACGGGCGATGGATAGACAGCGCATCAGATGTCCGGTCGCAATTGTTTCATTTCCGTCTGTGCGGATATAGACTAACGGATGAGATTCCATGACAGCGGCGTCCCCTTTCTGATCGGACAGGAAGCCTTCCTGCCGAGAATTTCCTCATAATACATTGTGTGCAGTCCGATGCCGGGGCGGATGCAGCGGATATTCTGCTCTGTGAAAACTTCGCCCTCTGCCATGTCCTGCGCGACGAAGATGGAACGGGAGCCTGCCCGTTCTTTTTCCTGCTTGGGGGTAAGGCGGTATTCGGAAGAGCCGAGTGCCTTTTCCAGAATACGGATCTGCGAAACCATTTCCTTAAATTCCTGGGGCTCCATGGAAAATGCGCCATCCGGACCGCCGTCGCTGCGTTTTAAGGTCAGGTGCTTTTCCACCATCCGCGCGCCGAGGGAAACGGCGCCTGCAGCGACAGCCCCGCCCATCGTGTGGTCGGAGAGGCCGGTCAGGCAGCCAAAGGTCTGAGACAGCGTCGGAATCATGCGCAGATTGACGTCCTCGTAGGGCGTCGGGTAAGCGGAAACGCATTTTAACAAAATTACGTCCTCATTGCCCTCTTCACGGCAGACATTCATGGCGCGCTCGATGTCCTCGAGATGTGCGATGCCGGTGGCAAAGATGACGGGCTTGTGGAGCTTTGCCACCCGACGGATTAACGGAATATCATTTATCTCATAAGATGCAATTTTATAAGCGGGAGCGTCGAGCTCTTCGAGAAAATCGACGGCGGTTGCGTCAAAGGGGGAGGAAAAGCAGAGCAGTCCGCATTTTTTTGCCTCCTCCATCAGACCGGCATGCCATTCCCACGGTGTATAAGCCTGCTTGTAAAGGTCGTATTCTTTGATGCCGTCCCAGAGACCGCCTTTGTTGATAAAGCAGTCCGCGTCGCTGTCGACGGTCATGGTGTCGGCAGTGTAGGTCTGCAGCTTGATCGCGTCCGCGCCGGCTTCTTTTGCGGCGTGGATAATTTCAATCGCACGGTCGTAGTCCTGCAAATGGTTCGCAGACATTTCCGCAACGATAAAGACAGGGGCGTCTGCGGCAATTCTGCGCCCGCCCAGATAAATTTCCTGATTCATATTGTTATTCTTTCTCCATCATTTTCTGATATTTGACTTCTGCAATCGCCCAGTCCTCTTCGGTATCGATATCCTGAACCTCCAATTCGGGTAAAAGCAGGGGGACCATACCGGGAGTATCTGTTGTTCCTTCCCGGAAAAAAGCTTCCGTCCGGCAGGCATAGAACTGTCCGCAGTCGTGGTAAAGCGTTTCGAGATCCTGGCTGCGCGCGGTCGCGTACTGGGGCCATTTGTAGCCGATGTGACCGTTTTCATCTACGGCGAGGCTGCGCAGAACCGGATACGGAAAAGTCGTTACCGGCATGACGGACTCGGCGTCCTTTAAAAGCTCCATCGCGGTGCTGAGTTTTTTGGGGGTAATAAACGGCGCGGTGGGGTAGATACAGCAGAATGTGTCAAACTCCCTGCCGGCAGCTCTATAGCATTCGAGCACCTCGCGGATGACGTCGTCGGTAGAGGCGTAATCGTTTGCGGTCTGGGCGCTTCGAAGAAACGGGACGGACGCCCCGGCACCTTTTGCAAGTTCGGCGATTTCGGGATCATCTGTAGAAACCATCACCTCGTCAAAAATGCCCGCCTGCAAAGCGGCTTCGATGGAATATAAAAGAATCGGTTTTCCGAGAAACGGACGGATATTTTTACGCGGAATCCGCTTGCTGCCTCCGCGCGCTGTAATAATGGCAAGTGCTGACATGGCAAAACCTCCTGTTTCCTGTCAAAAATCGGATTGTGCAGTGTCCGGGGAAAAAGAAATCGCCGCAGACATCGCGTCGTAAGTAGTATAACAATCCGGGGAATATTATTCAAGCACAGTTCACTCGTGATTCCGTGCGCACAGATTCCATGCTTGCATGAGAAGATGCGCGCACGGAATCACGAAGAGAGCGCCATTTTATGAGCAAAAGTGAGCTGCGAAGCAGCGGAAAGCATCGAAGATGCGATTTTGCGAATGGCGCGGGTGAACTGTGTAAACTGTAATGGCGTGAACGAAAGCGCATTGTCTTGCAATGGCAGACAAAAGTATGGTAGAATATAACGACTATGCAATGGAGTCAACTGGTTTAACTGGGATGGTTTCATCAGGTTTACCAGAAATTGCCGGAGAAAAAACGAAAATGAAAAAGAGAAAGCCAAAAGAGCGAATTTATGTCTGCCATACTTATTATCATGTATATGTTGCCTGTTTAAAGGAGCTGACGCTTCCAAGGGCAATGCGCGGAAAGGCGGATCTGGTGCTGAGCACGATGTCGAACGACTTTGGCAGCCTGAAGGAGCGTGCAGAAAAAAGCGGTCTGTTTGAAGCTGTTTTTATGTTCGAGGAAAAGGAAGAGCATACGTTCCCGCAGCTGGCACGCTATCATGAGGATCATGGAAATCTGGTGTTTAACCTGTTTTCCAGAATGATTTTTACGAAATTATACGGAAAGCTGCAGCAGCCCTATGTGCCGGTGGATTTTAAAAAGTATCAGGACATCTATGTGTTCTGCGATTCCGATCCGATCGGATATTATCTGAATTATAAGAAAATCCACTATCATGCGGTGGAGGACGGTCTGGATTGTATCTGCTATTACGATACCGCGCGCTATGACAACCGAGGGCATTTCGGACTGAAAGCCTTTCTTGCGGCGCATAACCTGATTTTTATCCAGAACGGATACAGTAAATATTGCGTGGATATGGAGGTCAACAATACGTCAATCCTGAAATATCCCTGCTCCAAATATATCGAACAGCCGCGGGAAGCGATGGTGCGCAGGCTGACGCAGGACGATAAAAATACGATTCTGCGGATTTTTATGGAGGATCTGGATACGCTGATGACGCAGCTTACGACCGGCGTGCATCATGAGCACAAGGTGCTGGTGCTGACGGAGCCATTATGCGAGCTGCCGGTGCGCGAGCAGATTTTCCGGGATATCGTAGCAAAATACGGAAAGGATGCGCAGGTGATTTTAAAACCGCATCCCAGAGATGTTTTAGACTATCATAAGCTGTTCCCGGACGATATTGTGCTGGATGGAAAGTTCCCGATGGAAATCCTGAATTTCATCGAGGGACTGGAATTCGATCAGGTAGTTTCCGTGTATACCGTGCCGGATTCGATTCATTTTGCAAAGGAAAAGGTTTTTCTGGGGGATGACTTTATGGATCTGTACGAAGATCCTCAAAAACACCGCTTTAATGAGCAGATTTTTTAAGAAGCAGTTTTGGAATAGGGCTGCAGGAACGAAAGGAACGCTTTCATGAAAAAAATTTACCGTAAAATGATGGTTCTGATGAACCGGAAGCAGAAGCTGAAAATGGTTCAGATTCTGTTTATGATGGTGATCGGTGCGGTTCTGGAAACCGTCAGCATCGGTCTTGTGGTACCGGCGATTCAGATGATTATGGACCCGAGCTGCGTGGAGGGCGACAGCGCCCTGGCGCAGATTTACCGATGGACAGGCTTTCAGAAACCGGGATATTTCACGACGCTGATTCTGGTGCTGATTATTCTGGGCTTTGTGTTAAAAAACGTTTTTCTGTATTTTCAGAATGTGGTGCAGCTGCGCTTTGTATACACGAACCAGTTTGAGACCTCTCAGCGCATGATGATCAATTTCATGAAGCGCCCCTATGAATATTATCTGAATGCGGATACCTCTGTCATCCAGCGTATGATCACGTCTGATGTCAATAACATGTACGGTCTGATTCTCGCGCTGCTGCAGCTGATGAGTGAAGTGATTATTTTCGTCCTGCTGGCGGTTACGCTGACCGCGATGGCTCCGCAGATGATCCTGACGGTAGCGGCGCTTCTGATCGTGACGCTGCTTGTGATCAAGCAGTTTTTAAAGCCGATCATGCGTCAGGCGGGCATCGAGAACCAGGATTATTACAGCGGTCTGTACAAATGGATTGAAGAATCCGTTATGGGCATCAAGGAAATCAAAATTGCTAATAAAGAAAATTATTTCATCCGGGAATACGGTAAATGCGGTCACGGCTATGTGAGCGCAGTGCAGAAATACAATATTTTTAACGCGACGCCTCGTCTGCTGATCGAGACGGTCTGCATGGCGGGACTGATTCTGTACCTGATTTTCATGATCCTGTCCGGCGAGGATGTCACCAGCATGGTGAGCCAGCTGGGTGCATTCGGCGTTGCTGCCATGCGGCTTCTGCCTTCTGCAAACCGGATCAACAACTATTTGACACAGATTTCCTATTTCGAGCCCTTTTTTATGGGCGTGTCCGACAATCTGCAGGAGGAAATCAACGACAAAAACGTGGTTTACGACGAAGCTGCCTATCGGAGAAGCAAGCCGGTGGATAAGCTGCCCCTACAGGATAAAATTGTACTGGATGATATTGTATACAAATATCCGAATTCCGATGTGCTGATCTTCGACCATGCGCATATGGAGATCCCTGCCGGAAAATCTGTCGGCATTGTGGGGACCTCCGGTGCGGGCAAGACAACGATTGTGGATATTATGCTGGGGCTGCTGTCGATTCAGGAGGGACATATCCTCGCAGACGGTGTGGAGATTCGGGATCATTACGAATCCTGGCTGAAAAATATCGGCTACATTCCCCAGACGATTTTCATGATTGATTCCACCATCCGCAAAAATGTGGCATTCGGTTACGCGGATGAAGACATCGACGATGCAAAGGTCTGGGAGGCACTCAAAAAAGCCCGTCTGGATGAGTTTGTCCGCAGTCTTCCCGAAGGGCTGGATACCGGCATTGGCGAGCGCGGCATCCGGATTTCCGGCGGTCAGCGTCAGAGAATCGGAATTGCGAGAGCGCTGTTTGAAGATCCGGAGGTTCTCGTTTTGGATGAAGCGACCAGCGCACTGGATAACGATACAGAGGCTGCGATCATGGAATCCATCAACAGCCTGCATGGTCATAAGACATTGATTATTATTGCACATCGTTTGCAGACGATCGAAAAATGTGATATTGTTTACCGTGTAGAGCACGGGGAGATCGAACGGGAACGCTGATGCGCGACGAACACGGTCGATGCGGAAGCAAAACGTAGTCCTGAAGAGACGATTTATGTGGCGGGAGTACAGCGCTGCGCACTTTTGGAACACACCGTGCGCCCGGAAAGGAGGAAACATGGGAAAGCCCGGACGTCAGGCAAATTTTGAGCTGCTTCGGATCATCGCCATGTTCATGGTTGTGATCCTGCACTGGAACACGAACAGCGGATTGCTTTTGGATGTCGGAAGCCCTGTGACGGGCGCCGGGGTCTGGTCCCTTGTGACAGAATCAGTCTGCATTGTCGCAGTCAACGTTTATGTGCTGATCAGCGGATATTTTCTTTCCTTCTGTACCTTTTCCTTCCGGCGTGTGGCGCAGGTGCTGGTTCAGACGTTGTTTTATACGGTGCTGATTCCTCCGGTTCTGGCACTTGTCGGTGTCCTTTCGTGGTCGGAGGTTCTCAATCCCTACCACATCTGGAACAGTATTTTTCCGGTGCAGTCCGGACATTACTGGTTCGTAAGCGCTTATGTGGTGCTGTGCCTGTTGTCCCCATTTTTCAACGCAGGGCTGGAAACCCTTTCCCAAAAACGGATGCAGCAGCTGCTGGCGGCGCTTTTGTTCTTTTTCTGCATCGGAAAATCCTTCAGTCCGCTGCAGTTTGCGTTGGATCGTTTCGGATATGACTTCGGATGGTTTGCAGTGCTGTACCTGACCGGCGGTTATTTGAAAAAATACGGGATGCCGCGTTTGAACAGCTTCCCCAAAAATATTGTGCTGTATGCAGGCTGCACGCTGGGAACATTTTTGCTGGAGCTTTTGCTGCTTCCTTTGGCGGGACGACTGACGGGACTGACCTATTATGCGTCCGTTCCGTTTCACTATAATGCACTGTTTGCCTATCTTGCGGCGGTGGGGCTGTTTGGCGCGTTTGCTGTCCTGAAGGTAGAAGAAGGGCGTTTTGCAGATATGGTGCGGTTCTGGAGCCCTGCGGTATTCGGGGTTTATCTGATTCACCAGCAGACGGACATTGCACCGCGCTGGTTTGCGTGGGTCAATGCCCTGACCGGACGACTTGGGGATTTCTGGAACATCGTTCCGGGTGAGACGGGCGTAACTGCAGGACGGATGCTTCTTGTGCTTTTGATGCAGTCCGTCATCGTTTTTGTGGTCTGTATCGGAATCGAGCGGCTGCGGCTGTGTGTGTTCGATAGAATTGGAAAAAGCTGCGGCAGGTCTGCTGCAAATCGGGGAAAGGTTGTTTTTGGAGGAAAAAAGAGAGCGTGAAAGAAAAAGCAAAACGATTGGGAACAATTTTGTTTCCGGTGATACTGTTTTTGTATCCGCTGTTAAAAATTACACAGGGAATCGAATTGACGGACACCTGTTATGGTCTGGTAAATTACCGCTTTTTCCCGCATGCGGGGCAGGAGTGGACGGTTGCGACCTATCTTGCAAATGTGCTCGGGGCGCTTTTGATGCGCCTGCCCTTTGGGGACAGCCTGGTGGGAATGCGTTTTTATACGGGACTTTTCGTCAGTGCCATGGCGCTTTTGGCGTATTTTTTCCTGAAAGGCAAAATGCCGTCCTGGATCGTGTTTCTGGGCGAATTCGCGGCAATCAGCCTGTGCTGGATTCCGACGACGAGCCTGTATAATTACCTGACGTTTTTCCTGTTTTTGTGCGGAACGGTGCTTTTATACCGCGGACTGATCTGGCAGAACCGCAAATGGATGGCGTTTGCTGGTGTGTGTCTGGGCGCTTCTGTGCTGACGCGCCTGCCTAACATCGTAGAATGTGCGCTGATTATCGCGGTATTTTATTATGGCATTTTGAAAAAGAAAAAAGTGGCGGAGATCTGGAAAGATGTCGCTGCCTGTGTGATCGGCTTTGTGGCGGCATTTCTTGTCGGTTTTCTTGCGATCAGCCTGCAGTTTAGGTTTGATGCATATCCGAAGATGCTTGTCGGGCTTGCCGGATATTCCGGAACGGATGAGACGTATTCATCCCTTTCTATGATTGCTTCTGTTGTATCTGCTTATGTAGAAGCGTTTAAATGGGTGCTGATTTTGGGGATCGCAGCGCTTTTAGGTACGGTTTTATTTTTCCTTCTCCCCGGAAAATTCGAAAAAGGCAAGATGGTGCTGTATCTATGCATGCTTCCGGTACTGCTGCGGTTTTTATGGGGACGCGGCATGTTCAACCTGCAGTACGCCTTTTACTGGAGCGTATTTGAGTGGTGTATGGTGCTTTTATATGTGGCAATCGGGCTGTGTATCTGGACCCTTGCCGATCCGCTGGTATTTCGAAGGGATAAGCTGTTGTCGTTGATGGTGCTTTTGGTCATTTTGATCACACCGATCGGAAGCAACAACGAAACATATCCGAATATGAATAACCTGTTTTTGGTTGCTCCGGTGACCTTCTGGATGGGCTACCGGCTTTTGTTAAAGCTGCGCCGCCTGCCGTATAGCTTTGCGTGCCGGGCGATGCTGGTGTGCGTGGCGGTTGTTTTTCTGATACAGAGCACGGGCTTTGGCGTGCATGCGGTTTTTCGGGACAGCATCGAGGGACAAAAGCGGGATACCCGGGTTGTAAACTGCAAAAAGCTTTCCGGTGCAAAAACGAATCGGGCAAATGCAGAGCAGCTGCAGGATGTTGTGGATTATTACGCAGAGCATGCGGATGAATTGGAGGAAAACAGCAGGCTTTTGACCTTTGGCGATGTGCCGGGCTTTTGCTGGCTGTTCGATCTGCCCTCGGCGCTGTCCCATGACTGGCCGGATATGAATACTTACCCGGCAGAGACGATGCGGACAGATTTGGAAGCGCTGTCCCAGGCGGGAGAAAAGCCGCTGGTGATCCTCTGTCCCGGAAAGGTGGACACAGAGGATGCGCAGGAAGCGCAGAAATGGGAGCTGCTGCAGGAGTTTCTGGCGCAGAATGCCTATGAAATGAAGCTGGATAACGGAACCTATCAGATTTATGAATAAAAATGAAAGCAGCGCAGTGCGGTCGAAAAAACGGACTGCAAAACCGCTTTTGGGAAAGAAGGAATCAACCATGGAAGAAAAGAAGCTTCCCTTTACCGGACGGGAAAAAATCCGGTTCAATGTACCTCCGTTTACGGGACGGGAATACGAATATGTGCGCCAGGCAGTGGAAAATCAGAAGATCTGCGGAGACGGGGAATTTACCAAAAAGGCGAGTCACTGGTTTGAAGAAAAAACTGGAACGGCGAAGTGCCTGATGACGACTTCCTGTACCCATGCGACGGAGCTTGCCGCGATTCTGGCGGATATCAAACCGGGGGATGAAATTATTATGCCGTCTTACACATTTGTTTCCACGGCAAATGCGTTTGTGCTGCGGGGCGGCGTGCCTGTTTTTGTGGATATTCGTCCGGATACCATGAATATTGACGAAAAACAGATCGAAGCAGCGATCACCGAAAAGACGAAGGCCATCGTGCCGGTGCACTACGCCGGAGTAGCCTGCGAAATGGATACGATCATGGATATCGCAAAGCGTCACAACCTTCTTGTGATTGAGGATGCGGCGCAGGGCGTGATGGCTTCTTATAAAGGGAAAGCCCTCGGGAGCATCGGTGATTATGGCTGCTACAGCTTCCATGAAACAAAAAATTACAGCATGGGAGAGGGCGGCGCATTGCTGATCCGCGATCGAGAGCATGTGGAGCGTGCAGAGATCATCCGGGAAAAAGGTACTGACCGAAGCAAATATTTTCGCGGTCAGGTGGATAAATATCGCTGGCAGGAGTTCGGCTCCAGCTATTTACCGAGTGAGTTAAATGTGGCGTATCTGTATGCACAGCTGGAAATGGCAGATCAGATCAATGAGGCACGGTTGGCGCGCTGGAATGAGTACTATAAGCTGCTGACGCCACTTGCTCAGGCAGGCAGGATTGAGCTGCCGGTGGTTCCGGAGGGCTGCGTCCATAATGCCCACATGTTCTATATCAAGACGGCGGACGAACACGAACGCCAGGAGCTGATCAATTATTTGAAGGAACGGGATATTCTGGCGGTTTATCATTATGTGCCGCTGCATTCCGCGCCTGCAGGAATCAAATATGGACGCTTCAACGGAGAGGATGTCTACACGACAAAGGAAAGTGAGCGCCTGCTGCGCCTGCCGATGTACTATGGTCTGACGGCGGAAGAGACAGCATTTGTGGCGGATCAGGTGAAGAAGTTTTATGGCAGGTAAGCAGTTTTTGAAAAAACACGAAAATTGCATACTGTCGCTTGCGATGGCTCTGATCCTGGCGGGGATTTTAGCGGCGCGCTTTGACTTTTATTATGATTTGAATGACGATGTGCTGATAAAAGATATTCTGTCCGGCGTATATTCCGGTACGCCGGACGGACATACCATGCAGCTGTTGTATCCGCTGGGAGCATTGCTTGCGCTGTTGTACCGGGGGCTTTCGATCCCGGTATTCGGCGCGTTTTTGCTTTTCTGCCAGTTTGGGAGTATCTGGGCGGTTGGATACAGGAGCACCGTGCTGGTGGACGAGGAGCGGGCAGCACGCGAGAGCGCGTCTATTGCGCCAGGGATGTGCAGTGCAGCGTCCGCCGCGCGTCTGGCAGAGCCTGCGGTATGCAGCGCATGGAATACTACCGCTGCGCGGCTGGGCGTAAAAGGGGTGCTTCTCCTTGTAGAGGCTCTGTTCTGGTTCGCAGCGATGGGCAGTCACCTCGTGTATCTGCAGTACACGGTCACGGCAGGGATGCTGGCGGGCGCGGCGATTTTTTGGGTTGTTACGGCGAAGGGCAAAGAACGCTTCTGGGCGCTTTTGCTTTATTGGCTTTCTTTCTGCCTGCGTCCGGAGATGGCGCTTTTGTGCCTGCCGCTTGCAGGAGCTGGCGGTCTTTGCATCTGGGGCAGGGAAAAACAGATTTTTTCCAAAGAAAGCCTGCGGCATTATCTTGGACTCTTTGCAGCGCTGGTAATCGGGATGGGTGTTTTTTACGGGCTTGACGTGCTTGCCTATTCCGATCCGAACTGGAAAGATTTCCGACAGTTTTTCGATGAGCGCACGATATTATATGATTACCATCTGGATTTCATTGAGCAATACGATGAAAACCGGGAAGCCTATGAAGAGACGGGTGTTTCCAGGACGCTGCAGGAGATGCTCAAAAACTATAACTTTGGGGCGGCGGATGAGATCGACACGCAGATGCTTTCTTCCCTGGCAGTGCAGGCGAAGAAAACAGACGCAAAAGAATCGGTGCTATTGCAGGTAAAAAAAGCAATTTGGCGGCTGGCACATGAAAACTGGTTGTCGAAAAGCGACCTGCCCTGGAACTTTGTCTGGCTGGCAGTTGTTTTTGTATGGTGTTCCTGCTGTTTACAGAAAGGAAACCGAAGATATTTCTGGCAGCCGGTTTTTGTGGTTTGTGTCGGCGGAATGCTGTGGAGCTATCTGCTGATGCAGGGACGGATGGTGGATCGTGTGACTCATCCGCTGTATCTGGCACAGATTTTGCTGGCGGTTGGGCTGTGGGGAACGGCAATGAGCACAGCCGCGCCCGGCATCAACACACGCAGCGCCGGACGTATTCACACTGTCATGACCGCTGCAGTCTGCGGTGTTATCCTGTTGCTTTGTATTCTCCGGGTTCCGGGCATGTGGCAGGGTGTGGCGCGGGAGCAGACACACAGGGAAACGGTAAACCAGACAAACGAGGACGTGTTTGCGTATTGCGAAAAACATGCTTCGACGCTGTTTTTAGAGGATGTGTATTCGACGGTGGCGTATTCGGAGAAGATTATGCTGGACCGCGATAAACCGTTCAATTATGATCTGCTGGGCGGCTGGCTGGTAAAAAGCCCGCTGACGAAGCAGAAGCTGTCAGCGTTTGGATATGCTTCCATGGGAGAAGCGGCCAGAAGCAGTGAGAAGGTCTGTCTGCTGGCGGACGAGGGCACGGATATGTCCTGGCTGACAGAATATCTGGAGGAACGGGGAGAACCCGGAATGCTGCTGCGGATCGGCTCTGCAGGAGAAGGGGTTGAGGTTTATCAGTTCCTTTCAGAAGAGCGCATAAACGAAATGTTTCGGGGAGAAGAGATTGATGCAGAAGATTGAGGGAAAGCAGATTTATCTGCGGCCGATCACGATGGAGGATACGGACCGGATTGTTTCGTGGCGGAATCAGGATCGCGTCCGGCATAATTTTATCTATCAGAAGCTTTTTACAAAAGAAAGCCATGAAAATTGGATGCACACCCAGGTGGAAACCGGCCATGTCGTACAGTTTATTATCTGTGAAAAAAATAACGATCGACCGGTAGGCAGCGTATATTTCCGGGACATCGACCACGACAATAAAAAAGCGGAATATGGAATTTTTATCGGAGAAGCGGACGCTGCGGGCAGAGGAATCGGATCGGAAACAGCCCGCCTTGCAGCAGATTACGCGCGGGATGTGCTAAAGCTCCACAAGCTGATGCTGCGCGTGTTCGCGGATAATGTCGGGGCAGTCAAAAGCTACCAAAACGCCGGATTTGTGCAGGAGGCATGCCTGAAGGATGAATTTTTGCAGAACGGCGTTTATCGGGATATGCTGCTGATGGCGATTTTGTTTGAGGAGAACAGATAAACAGTGGGGGAAAGATGAAAGAACAGAAAGTTGATACACGACAAAGAAAAATTTCGAATATAAGATTTAATAAGGTGCTTTTCACATCCATTCTTGTGTGTGGTATTTTTATTAGCGGAATATTTTATTTGTGGATTTATCATGGTCTACGTTATGGTTATGAAGCAGAAAGACCTTCTACAGAAACTTTTGAGACGGTATCAACTGAAGAAACGATTACTCAGGAATTTATTGCCAGAGAATATTATTTAAAGGGGATAGAGTTTGTTTTTATTAACCTTGCAGAAGACGGAAACGGAGAACTTGATTTTCGAGTATTAGATTCTGACGGAAGAATAAAAGCAAATAGTGAAATTGCCATTTCTTCTGTTACAGCGGGTGAGTGGGAATTTATTCCACTAAGGGTAAGATTAAAAGCCGGTGAAAGTTATATTCTTGAAATCAGTGCGAAGGATTGCTCTATTCCACCATATGTATTAGCAAGGGAAAAGAAAACTGTAGGAGAAAATACTGTTTTGACAGCTTCTGGTGCGGAAACTTCGTTGGAATTGTTGAACGCATATGGATTTGCAGTGTCAGCTTCAAGATTGGAAAGGCTTTTAATTACTGTTATGCTGGCGGTTTGTCTGTTTGGATTATGGATATTCTGGAATAATGAAAAATGGACTGCAATATGTAAGCAAAATGCATGGGTAAAACAGATAAAGGATGGGATCGCAGCAGTTTTGCTGGTTGTACAATTTGTTTTTATGATTCCGGATATCATTTATGTATTGGAGAATACTGGATTTGATCCATCCTGGAGGTATTTCTTAAATGTTGTAAACGGAACAGATTTAAAATTCGGAAGAGATATTTATTTTACCTATGGTCCATTGGGATATTTGTTTTATTTAATGAAATTACCTGGAAATACGATAGAATATTGGTCTGGTATTGTTATTTGGGGGATCATTTTTCTATTTCATTTGTGGATGCTGTTACAGCTGTATAGATTGTATCAAAAGGGTAAGATTCATTTTTGGGCAATTACGGCGTCCGTGTGTTGCTATTTGGCGGGATATTACGCACCGACCAGAGATAACTATTTGTTGTACTTAATGATATTAGCGGTGGTATTGTGGGCAAAAGGTGCAAAAAATATTGTATTGATTCCAAATCTGCTTTTGCTGTTGATGTTTTTTGGAAAGTTTTCAACCTTTACGAGTGGGTTCGCTTTTTGTATTTTATTCTGTATTTTCGATGTATTGTTTAGAAAAAACTGGAAAAGTATTTGGCTGTTTTTACCGGGAATTATACTTATGCCGGTATGCTATTTGGTCTATTGTCCGTCGATAAAAAACTTATTTGAGTATGTGGCGGGAATTTTGAAAATTTCTTCTGGTTGGATGTTGACTATGCAGTTTGACAGCGTACTGCAGCCAAGCGAAGTCAGATGGTTAATTATTTTAATTGCGTGTTATGTATTATTGATAATAGGGAATCTGTGGAGTAATTATAAAAGCTCTGCAGCAATTATTGCAAGCTGTGCTTCGATGTTTTTCCTTTATAAATATGCAACAACAAGACACGGATTAAAAGTTGGAATCTGGCTGTTTGCAATGTTGTTTTCTGCGACTATTTTGTCGATCGACTGGAATGTTTTTTTTCAGAAAATTGGACAGAGGGCGAAAGCTGTAAGAAAGAATCAAATTATATATTACGTATGCGGAACAGCTATGATTATGGCAGTGGGATGTACAGGAATTTTAGAAGCACACAGTTTGCGCAGTTCAATGGGATATGTGAAAGAAACTTTGGCTGCGAAGATGTATCATTATACGCATTTGGGAGAGAACAGTATACCAGAAGAATTGGTAAAGGAAAATCAACTTCCAGATGAAATTTTAGAGGCAATTGGAGAGCATACAGTAACTGTATATCCCTGGAGAAATGGTTATGGAGCGGTATATCCGGAATGGAATATGGTTTGGTATCCGTCCGTACAGAATGGAAATGAATATATTCCGTGGCTAGATGGAATAGTTGCTGATTGGTTTTGTTCGGAAAAAGCATCAGAAAAGATATTGTTGACAAATGAGACAATTGATCATCATATTCCATATTTGGAAAATCCGCTTACTTGGGAAGCAATTCGAAATAACTATGAGGTGGAAATTATTTCTGATGATGTTTGCGTTTTAACACAAAGAAAACAGAAGATTGAAATAGAAAAATTGGAAAAGGTAGGGGAACAAATTAGTTCTTCTAATGAAACTATTGTGTGCCCTGAAAATGCAGATTATGTTAAAATACATTTAAAACTGAATTTAAAGGGGTTTATTAAAAAATGGTTATATCATGTAGGAACAGTAAATATGATGTTGGATTGTGAGGATGGAAGCCGGATAGAAGGACGTAGCGTAGTTCCAAATCTGGAATCAGGATTTTATTTGGAGAAAGTACCGGAGACACTGGAGGAATTGAAACAGGTTATAAATGATAACGTGTCAACTTCAATTATGCAGATTCAGTTGGATGGGAAAGGGTTGGAGGATTATCAGGAAAACGTTACGATAGAATGGTATTGCTTACAATAACAGCCGCATCTGCGGCAATACAGGAGGAAGATTGAAAAATAAAATTTTTCAATCACGAGATTTGTGTCTGCATGCACTTGACACAAACTCGGTATGCGCAAAAAGCGTGCGCAGAAATGAGAGGAAAGTATGAAGAAACAGTTAGTCAGCTTTGTAATCCCGTGCTACCGGTCAGCGGAAACGATCGGCAGTGTGGTGGACGAAATCGAAGCAGCGATGGGGGGGCTGGAGCGGTATGAGTATGAGATCATTCTGGTCAACGATTGCTCGCCGGACGATACCTTTGGAAAAATCCGCGAGCTGTGCGGCAAGGATAAACGGATCAAGGGGATAAATCTGGCGCGAAATTTTGGACAGCATGCGGCACTGATGGCGGGATTTCATCAGGTAAAGGGCGACATCCTGGTTTGTCTGGATGATGACGGTCAGACGCCTGCAAACGAAGTCGGCAAGCTTCTGGCTGCGCTGGAAAACGGCGCAGACGTTGCATATGCAAAATATGAGCACAAGCATCACAGCGCATTTCGGAATTTCGGAAGCAGGGTCAACGACTGGATGCTCTGCTTTATGCTGAACAAACCAAAGGATCTGTTTATTTCCAGCTATTTTGCCGCAAGACGCTTTGTACTGGAAGAGATGCTGAAATATGAAAATGCGTTCCCTTATGTCATTGGACTGGTGCTTCGTGCAACCAGAAATATTGTCAACGTGACGGTAGAACATCGGGATCGAATGGTCGGCGAATCCGGCTACACCTTTGGAAAGCTGTTGGCGCTGTGGTTTAACGGATTTACAGCGTTTTCAGAAAAGCCCCTCCGGATCGCAACGATGGCGGGTGTGGGCTGTGCCGGACTGGGATTTTTGTACGGAATTTATACGATTATTAAAAAACTGGTGCTTCCGGGTGTTCCGGTTGGATTTTCAGCGCTGATGGCGTCGATCATGTTTATCGGCGGAATGCTGATGCTGATGTTGGGGTTGATCGGGGAATATGTCGGAAGAATGTACATCTGTCTCAATCATGCGCCGCAGTTTGTGGTAAGGGAGATCGTTGGTGGAGAAGAAGAGGAAGCGGAAAATTAAATATCGCACGCTTATTTGCAGCGCAGCAGGGGCTTTCTTTTGCGGATTTGGCGCAAACTGGGGCAGTCAGCTGGATCGAAACGGAAACGTAGCAGTAACGGATTTGTACAGCTGGCTGATCCCATTTCTGACGGCCTGTGTGCTGACACCGGTGTTTTATCTGGTGGTGGAAAAGCTGACCGGCATAGAGGCGCCAGGCGATAGGCAGGTATCCCACAGCAACAAAAAAGCGCCGGATGCCGGGCAGCAACTGCAGCGGGGCTGGAAGAAGCTGTTCCAAAGTCCGATCCTCCGCTATGCCATCATCCTGTTCCTATGCTGGCTGCCGGTATTCCTTGCGGTCTATCCAGGCTTTTTTGCCTATGATGCGACGGAAGAGCTGCAGGAGGTGCTGACCGGACAGTATGTGACAAGACATCCCCTTTTACATGTACTGATGCTTGGAAAAACGGTAAGCGGCATTCAGAAGCTGACGGGCAGCTATAATAGCGGGATCGGCGTTTATGTTCTTGCACAAATGGCGATAATGGCGATGCTGCTTGGCTGGACCATACAGCAGCTTCGAACCAGGGCAGGACGAGTCTGCGGGCTGTTGTTCTACGGACTGTTCCCGGTCGTCCCGATGTATGTGCTGTGCACGAGCAAGGACACGCCATATACGGCAGGAATGCTGGCAGTGCTGGTGCTGCTGTGCAGGATGCAGCGTGGCGGATGCAGCAGGAGGGGAGAAGCTGAAGTTGCTGTTGCGCACGCGGACGTGGTATCATCGACAGCCAGCGCCGCTCGGTCAAAAGTTGTAGCAGACGCCGAAATGCCCAAAGCCGGTCATTTTCCCTTAAGCACCGCATCCCTCCCGGCACTCGCATTCGCCCTGCTGGTCATGGCAGTTTTCCGCAGCAATGGAGTGATCGTCCTTGTATTGTTTCTACCGATCCTGTTTTTTCTGGTACAGAAAAGCAGCCGGAAAAAGGCAGTGCTTTTGGCAGGCGTTGTTTTGGGGGCGTATGTTCTTTTACAGAGTGGCTTAAACATTGTCCTGAAGCCGGAGAGCACGAATGCGATGGAAAGCCTGACCGTGCCGATTCAGCAGCTTGCGCGGACGTGGAACTACAGCCCGGAGCTGTTTTTGGAGGAAGATCAGGAAACGCTGTTTGAAATTTTACCGGAGGAATCCCTGCAGCTGTATCAGCCGAAGCTTTCCGATCTGGTAAAGGCGGGATTTGTGACGGAAAATTTTAAAAAGGATCCTGCAAAATATGCAAAGCTGTGGACAAGGATCGGGATAAAAGCACCGGCAACGTACTTAAACGCCTGGCTTTTGACCTCCTATGGCTTCTGGTATCCGGGCGCGGATATTGATGTATACAATGGCACAAGATGCTACGAAAGCAGCTCTTATTTTTCCTGTGAAACGGAAGGACCCGGACGGCGGGATTCCAAACTGCCGTGGCTGGAGCATTGGTATGAAAGCCTTTCCTGGACGGATACAGTGCACAAAATACCGGTCGTTTCCCTTCCCTTTTCGCCGGGAGCGCTGTGCTGGTGTTACGTGCTTGGCACACTGTTTTTGATCGCGTCCGGAAACTGGAGGAAGGCGGCGGTATTTTCACCGGTCTGCCTGAATCTTCTGACGGTGTTGTTAGGACCGACCTATCTGGTACGTTACGTCCTGATTTTCTGGTTCGCCCTGCCCCTTTACTTGTCAATCTGTGTCGGAGTGTGTTATACTTCTAAAGATAATGGGAAAAGTGGGAAATCCTGCGTAAAAGCAGATAAACAGGCTGCCGGGAATCTGCCGGATGGTTCCCTTTTCGGAAAGGCTTTTCATGAATCGAAAGATTAAAGCATATCAGGCAATTATTTATATCGTTCTGTTTTATCTGGCAGCGGTTCTTTTTTTGCTGGGACCGGGAAAACTGCTGGAAAAAGACAGGCTTCTGGCGGGTGCAGAAAATCCGGTCGGAACCGTGGAGGTGCGGGAGGATCAGCAGGTTCAGCAGGTGCTGATTGCGGAGGGCGATTATTTACGGTATCTGGAGCTGTATGTGACATCTCCAAAATCTCCCGGGGAGTATTATCATCTGCTCGTTTACGATGAAAATAACGAAATGCTGATTAACCGGGATTTTGAACTCAAAGCGGACGAAGTGCCCGGCTTTGTGCGGATTCCGCTGGGAATCGATACGACGAGGGGGACGGCTTATGTCTGGCAGCTGCAGGGTAAGTCGGAGCCGCTGGAGCTTTCTTATGAAAATACAGGGGAAACGGGGCTGACCTGCTTTGGCAGCTATTATGTCCTCGCAGACAGCACTTCGACTCAGATGGAGACACAGAATATTGTCATGCGTCTGGTCTACACCGACAAGCCGTCCGCGGCAGTGATGATGATTTTAAAGACAATACTGTGCGTTGCAGCGGCAGCTTTTATCCTTGCTGCGGTATATCTGAGTCCGAAACAGCCAAAACTCAACAATAAAATCACATGGCGCTTTGTCCACTGGGTGACAGCCGGACCTTTGATTACTGTGGGCACGGCAGTTTTGCTCTGGGAGGTCTATGGGCGCAGGGCATTTGGAGGCAAACCGGACGACCTGATCGTGTACGGACTTGGAATCGCTCTGTTTTTTGCATTTTCTGCCTGGGTGCTTTTTTCGCGGCGTGGCAGCAAATACCATCCACCGTTTGAAGAAATGCTGACAGAGCAGGGGATGGACTGGCTGCAGGCGGCGGCGTTTGCCGGTGTTTTGCTGGGCGGCATTCATTATATGAACGCGCTGTACCAAAACCAACAGAACCTCGCGTATCGGGAAGTGCTTTCGTGGGCGGCGTTTCTGATTCTGACGATGGTATCTCCTGCAGTTCTGTTTTCCAAAAAGGGCGGACGGCGGGCACTGATCGGCCTGATCGCCGGTGGAATCTGGTATGTAGTGCAATCGCTGACGCAGAAGGAAGCCCTGCAGACCAACGCGCTGCTTGGCAAACAGATTTTTCTGGAAGCGCTGATCGTCTTTTTCTTCGCTCTGATTCTGGCAGAGCTGGCAGCACGAATCCGCGCCAAAAAGCTGGTCGAGGGCAGTGTCAACCGCATTTATACGGCAGTGTTGTTTGGATTTATGGCGCTTTTGGTGATTTTCAGAAATACGCGCCTCTGGCCGATTTATCTGGCGGTCGTATTTGCACTTTACTATGTTTTTTATCTGGGCTGGAACAAAAAGAAACACCTGTTGAATAACTTCTGCAATGGCGTGATGTTAAACTTTGCGCTGGCAGTCGTGTTCGCATTTGCGAGAAGACCGTTCCGTGCGTGGGTGTATTCGAGATATAATTTTGTTTTTCACACTGTAACGATTACAGCAACTTATCTGACGTTGGTGCTCTGCGTGCTGACGGTGCGGCTGTTCGTCAAACTGTCGGAGGGCATGCCCCAAAACAGCACAAAAAATGCCAAAGGGATGAAGCATAAGCCGCTCCGCAAAAAGGATGCGAAAAACAGCTGCCCCGCGGATTTGTGGGGAACGTTTTTGCTGTACGGAATCGCAGTTTCGCTGCTGTTTTTAACGCTGTCGAGAACCGGCTATCTGGCGGTGCTGGTAATGACCGCAGTGCTGCTGATTTTTGTGCCGGTGTTTGTATACAGACAGAAAATCCGGGAAATTTTCCGGGCGCTTGTCTATATGATTGTAGCGTTTGTGATCTGTCTGCCGATGACCTATTCCGGCATCCGGCTGCTTCCGGCACTCTATAACGATCCGTATCTGTATGAGATTGAGGATTCCGCATCCGCGATTCACAAGGACGATCCGAAGGATTCTGACGCCTATATGTCGGTTTCCTATTTCAAATATGTCATAGAAAATAAGCTCCTTTCGGATGCTTCCGAGCTGACGGAACAGACAGAACTTTTCTGCAATGCAGTGACCGGTAAGCCTTCTGTAAAAAATGACGTGCTGGTAGCGTCTGCGCAGGATGAGGCAGGCATGTCGGACGCAGAGGATTTCTCCAACGGACGTCTGGAAATTTTCCGGTCGTATATGGACAACTGGAATGCGACGGGACATACGGAAATGGGCGTTTTGCTGCCGGATGGCTCCATTAGCGTCCATGCCCATAACACCTATCTGCAGGTCATCCATGATCACGGACTGATCGTCGGCATTTACTTCCTGTGCTTCGGAGCCGGAAGCATCTGCCTGATGTTTGCATATGCGATTAAAAAGATTCGGGAGGATGCATATGCTGTACTGCCGCTGGCTGTCATGCTCGGCTTTTGCGTCGCGGGGCTGGTGGAATGGCTGTTCCATCCCTGCAATCCGCTCGGATTTTCCGCGATGGCGCTGCTTGCACCCCTGATGAGCTTTTCCCCCCGCAGACATGCCGCCTGACGGGATATCACGATAAATGAGGAAGAAAGAAATGCAAGGCAAAAAGAAAAAACCCTTTAATTATCAGCTGTTTTATCGCAGGACAGCGTTAATTGTATACGATATTATCAGTGTAATCGCCGCCAGCTATCTGGCGATCCTGATCCGGTATGATTTTGACGTGAGTACAGTACCGGCAGCGTTTTTGCTGCCGATCCGCCACTTTTTGCCCATTGGGATTGTCATCGCACTGTTCGTATTTTATCTGTTCCGTCTCTATCACAGCCTGTGGGCATTTGCAGGCGAGACAGAGCTTCAAAACCTTGTGATGGCATGTCTTGTGACGAGTGCGGTTAACGGCGCAGGGATCAACCTGTTCCGAATGGAGGGAAAAGCAGTTCCGGACAGCTATTATTTTCTGTATTTCTTCTTCCTGCTGACCTTTTTGTTTGCCAGCCGTTTTTCCTACCGTTTTTTCCGCAGCCGCAAGCACAAGCTGCAGAACCGCAAAAACAGCATTTCTGTCATGATCATCGGTGCCGGCGAGGCGGGCAATACGATCATCAAAGAAATCGTTTCCAGCAACTTCTCTACAATGGTGATTCGTTGTATTATCGATGACGATAAAAATAAATGGGGACGCTTCATTCAGGGCATCAAGGTGGTCGGAGGCCGCGACAAGATCATAGAGTCCGCAGATTTATACGATATTGATGAAATTTTCCTGGCGATCCCCTCTGCGTCTCCGGCGCAGATTAAGGATATCCTGGAAATCTGTAAAGAGACAAACTGCAAGCTGCGCAGCCTTCCCGGACTGTATCAGCTCGTAAACGGCGAAGTCAACGTCAGCAAGCTGCGGGACGTCGAGGTCGAAGACCTGCTGGGCAGGGAACCGATCCGCGTGGATATCGATTCCATTCTGGGATATGTGCAGAATAAGGTTGTGCTCGTTACAGGCGGCGGCGGTTCCATCGGAAGCGAGCTGTGCCGTCAGATTGCCGGTCACAAGCCTGCGCAGCTGATCGTGTTTGATATTTATGAAAACAATGCCTACGATCTGCAGCAGGAATTGAAGGAAAAGTATCCGGAGCTGAATCTGGTGGTTCTGATCGGCAGCGTGCGCAACACGAGCCGGATCAACTATGTGTTTGAAACGTATCATCCCGATATTGTGTACCATGCAGCAGCGCATAAGCATGTGCCGCTGATGGAGGACAGCCCCAACGAGGCGGTCAAAAACAATGTATTCGGCACCTGGAAAACCGCTATGGCGGCGGCACAGAACCACACGAAAAAGTTCGTCATGATTTCGACAGACAAGGCGGTGAACCCGACGAATATCATGGGTGCGAGCAAGCGAATCTGCGAGATGATCGTGCAGACGTTCAACCGCCATTATGAGACGGAGTTTGTAGCAGTTCGTTTCGGCAACGTGCTTGGCTCTAACGGAAGCGTTATTCCGCTGTTTAAAAAACAGATTGCGGCAGGAGGTCCGGTAACAGTTACGCATCCCGACATCATCCGGTATTTCATGACCATTCCGGAGGCAGTGTCTCTGGTGCTGCAGGCGGGCGCCTATGCAAAGGGCGGAGAAATTTTCGTTCTGGATATGGGCGAGCCGGTCAAAATCCTGGATCTTGCAAAGAACCTGATCCGTCTGTCCGGTTATCGTGTCGGTGAAGATATCAAAATCGTCTTTACCGGTCTGCGCCCGGGAGAGAAGCTTTATGAAGAGCTTCTGATGAAGGAAGAAGGACTGCAGGATACGGACAATAAGCTGATTCATATCGGCAGACCGATCGAGCTGGACGAGCGGCTGTTCTTTCAGCAGTTAAAGCAGCTGGAAGAGGCATCTAAAGAAGAAAATAAAGATATCCGGCCGCTGATTCATGAGGTCGTGCCGACGTATCATTATCAGGAGAAGCGATGAACATACATCATATTGGGTATCTGGTAAAAAAAGGTCCGAAAGCACAGGCGGCATTTGAAGCGCTTGGATATATTGCAGAGGGCGAATGGACGCATGACGAAATCCGCAAGGTGGACATCCTGTTTTTGCAAAAGGACGGCTACCGGATCGAGCTGGTGAGCCCCTATGCGCCGGATTCCGTGGTTTCCGGGCTGATCAGGACCTACAAAAATGCACCCTATCATCTTTGCTACGAAGCAGAGAATTTTGAAAAAGAGCTGGCAGAGCTGGAAGGAAACGGCTACATTCGAATCGATGAACCAACGCCTGCTCCGGCCATCGGCGGACGCAGAGTAGTATTTCTCATGCACCCGGCGGCGGGTATGCTGGAGCTTTTGGAAGAAAAATAAGCCTGAAATAAGAAAGAGGTAACGAGATGGAAAGAAAACGGATTTATCTGTCCTCCCCCACAATGCACGGAGAAGAGCAGGCCTTTGTACAGAGTGCATTTGATACGAACTGGGTAGCACCCCTTGGTCCCAACGTGGATGCCTTTGAAAAGGAGATGGGAGACTATATTGGCGGCGGTTATGCGGCGGCTCTGTCTGCAGGAACCGCAGCGATCCATCTGGCAGTGATCCTGGCGGGCGTAAAAGAAGGGGATGTTGTGTTTGCACAGTCCCTGACGTTTGCTGCAAGCGTAAATCCTGCCTGCTATGAAAAGGCAAAGCCTGTCTTTATCGATTCAGAACCCGACACCTGGAATATGGATCCTGTCGCTTTGGAAAAAGCCTTTGAAAAATATCCGCATCCGGCAGCTGTCATCGCTGTGCATCTGTACGGAACACCTTCTAAGATCGACCGCATCCGCGATATCTGCAAAAAGCATCAGGTTCCGCTGATCGAGGATGCTGCGGAAGCGCTGGGAAGCTCCTTTAAAGGGCAGAAGCTTGGAACCTTTGGAGATTATGGCATTCTTTCTTTTAACGGCAACAAAATCATCACCTCCTCCGGCGGCGGTATGCTGCTGTGCAGCGACGAAGCAAAGATTAAGCGTGCCCGCTTTCTGGCGACTCAGGCAAGGGATCCCGCCCGTTATTATCAGCATTCCACCATTGGCTATAACTACCGGATGTCTAACGTGGTAGCCGGAATCGGAAGAGGACAGCTGTTGCATCTGGAAGAGCATAAAGCCCGGAAAAATGAGATTTACAGACAGTATAAAGAGGCGTTTGCGGATATCGAAGCGATCACGATGAATCCGATGAATCCAGACGGAGACGCAAACAACTGGTTGTCCTGCATGACGATCGCACCGGACTGCAGCGTGACGCCCGATCAGGTGATGGATGCCCTGGCAGAGTACAATATCGAGACGCGCCCGATCTGGAAGCCGATGCATTTACAGCCTGTTTTTGCAGACTGCGATTTCATTCAGGTTAAGGAAGGCAGGAGCGTTTCGGAGGATATTTTCAATCGCGGTGTCTGCCTGCCCAGCGATATCAAAAATACACCGGAGGATATGAAGCTGATTATCTCCCTTATCCGTAAGGTATTTGAAAAATAGGAAAAGAATATGTATGCAAAGTATATGAAACGGCTGCTGGATATCCTGCTGTCGCTGACGATCCTCATAGTGCTGAGCCCACTTCTTCTGGTGCTGTGTATTCTGGTGCGCAGCAAGCTGGGCAGTCCGATTTTCTTTCAGCAGGAGCGCCCGGGACTGCATGAGAAAATTTTCACAATGTATAAATTCCGCACGATGACGGACAAACGCGACGCAGAGGGAAATCTTCTGCCGGATAAGGACAGGCTTACCAAATTCGGAAAGCTTCTGCGGGCAACGAGTCTGGACGAGCTGCCGGAGTTTTTCAACATTTTAAAAGGGGACATGAGCTTTATCGGTCCGCGTCCGCTCCTGGTTTCGTATCTGCCGTATTATACGGAAACAGAGGCTCTGCGCCATACAGTGCGTCCCGGCCTGACAGGTCTTGCACAGGTGTCGGGACGAAATTTTCTGGACTGGGACAGACGGCTTGCGAAGGACGTGGAGTATGTAAAGGGACTTTCCTTCCAAATGGATTTGAAGGTTTTATTTTTGACCGTCAAGGTAGTCTTCGACCGCTCGGACGTCGCAGAGGATACCAGCCAGGCGGAGGGCAATTTTGCCAGGATCAGGCAGGAGCGGCTTGACAGAACCGGAAGGCTGGAGGCCTGAAGAAGACAGAGCATAATCTGCTCGGAAAGAGGATTCGTATGATCAATATCCTGATTTTAAGCGCCGGCACGAGAGACAAGGTCGTGCAGTATTTTAAAGAAGCCCTTGCCGGAAAAGGAAAGGTAATCGCAACGGACTGCAGCCCCTACGCACCCGCCATTTATGAAGCGGACGAATATGTGCTGGTGCCCAGGATCACAGAGCCCGGTTATCTGGACAAAATTCTTGAGATCTGCCGGGAAAAACAGATCACGGGCGTACTTTCCCTGATCGACCCGGAGCTGTCTCTTCTTGCAGACAATAAGGAGCGTTTTCTGGAGGTCGGAACCGTGCCCATCGTGCCGGACGCAAAGCAGGTGGATATCTGCTTCCATAAATATGCGATGTATGAAGCCTGCAAAGCACTTGGCTTTGCGACGGGACGCTGCTTTCTGGATCGGAAGGAATTCTATCATGCGGTGGAAAACGGCGAGCTGACCTATCCGGTTTTTGTCAAGCCGGAAAGCGGAAGCGCGAGTCTGGACATTCATATGGCTCAGGATCAGGAGACAGTGGAATTTCTCTGTAGCCGTGAGGACGGACTGATGATTCAGGAGTTCATGAACGGACAGGAATACGGTGCAGACGTCTACATCGACATGCTCAGCGGCGAAGTGGTTTCTATTTTCGTTAAGAAAAAGTTGAAAATGCGTGCAGGAGAAACCGATAAGGCGGAATCCTTCCAGGAGGAAAAGCTGTTCGCCCTGATTACAGATTTTGTAAAGAAAATGGGCTTTCGCGGTATTATCGATATCGATCTGTTTGAAATCGACGGAAAATGGTACATTTCCGAGGTTAATCCGAGATTTGGCGGTGGTTATCCCCATGCATGGGCCTGCGGCGTGCGCGTGCCGGAAATGATAGTCAGAAATCTGGAAGGACAGACAAATGTTCCGGAAATCGGAAATTATCCGGTTGGGAAGATCATGATGAAATACAATGAGATTATGGTTCGCTGACAAAAAGCTGCAGCAGAAACGAGGAAGGATGAAACAAAGCGTACTGGTGCTTGGAAACAGCGATTCCGGGCTGTATGATTTCCGAAAAGAAGTGCTGATGGCGCTGATGCAGGAGGGCTATGAGGTCCATGTGTCGGTGCCGGATACCGGGTATTTGGAAAAAATCAAAAAACTGGGCTGTATCTGTCATGAGACGGTGATGGAGCGCCGCGGTATGAATCCGTTGAAGGACGGAAAGCTGCTTTTGTTTTACAGAAAGCTGTTAAAGACCATCCATCCGGCGGCGGTGCTGACCTATACGATTAAACCGAATATTTATGGCGGTGTGGCGTGTCGGCTTGCAAAGGTACCTTATCTGGTCAACATTACAGGCCTTGGAACGACACTGGAGCATGATGGACCGTTACAGAAGCTGATCGTTTTACTGTATCGGACAGGAATGTCCGGCGCGGGCTGCGTCTTTTTCCAGAATGAGCAGAATCTGGCGTTCATGCGGCAGAAGGGCTGTCTGAAAAAAAGGACGAAAACCCGGGTGATCTCCGGCTCCGGTGTCAACCTGGAGGAGCATCCGCCGATGCCCTATCCGAAGGAAGATACCGTTCGCTTTGTATCGGTTATGCGAATCATGAAGGATAAGGGAATCGAGGAGCTGCTGGAAGCGGCAAGACGGATCCATGAAAAGCACCCGGAAACGGTGTTCGAGCTGCTGGGCGCCTACGAGGAAGAAACGCAGGCGCGCTATGAGCCGATGATTGAGGACTTGCAATCCAAAGGGATTATGCGTTATTATGGTTACCGGGACGATATGCCGGAGTTTTACCGGCATTGTCAGGCGGTAATCCATCCGTCCTATCACGAGGGCATGTCGAATGTCCTGCAGGAGGCGGCAGCGACCGCAAGACCAGTGATTGCCAGCGATATAAACGGCTGCCGGGAGATTTTTGAAAACGGTGTTTCGGGGCTTGCATTTTTACCCAAGAATGCAGACAGCCTGACAGAGACCATCGAGAGATTCCTTTTGCTGGCTCCGGAGGAACGGGCCGAAATGGGACGTCAGGCGAGAGCCTATGTGGAGGCGCATTTTGACCGCAGACAGGTCGTAACAGCGTATCTCGAAACGCTGGGGAGCCTGATTGGGGCAACCAGATGTTAAAAAAGAAAAACCATATAGAAAAGCGCAGGAAAGCGAGGATATGAAAATGGATTTATATGAAAAGATTTTGGCAGGCGAGGAAAAACTGTCGCTGGTAGGTCTTGGTTATGTGGGTATGCCGATCGCAGTCGCATTCGCCAGAAAGATCAAGGTAATCGGCTACGACTTAAACGCAGAAAAGATCAAACTGTATCAGTCCGGCATTGATCCGACCAACGAGGTTGGGGATGATGTGATCCGCCAGACGGAAGTGGAGTTCACTGCAGATGAGACAAAGCTGCGGGAAGCAAAATTCCATATCGTAGCAGTTCCTACTCCTGTAAACGATGACCATACGCCGGATCTGACCCCGGTAGAGGGCGCAAGCCGGATTCTGGGACGGAACCTGACAAAGGGCAGCGTTGTCGTATTCGAGTCTACCGTATATCCGGGCGTAACCGAAGAGGTATGTGTGCCGATTCTGGAAAAGGAATCCGGACTGGTATGCGGTAAGGATTTCAAGATCGGTTATTCTCCTGAACGGATCAACCCTGGCGACAAGGTACACCGTCTGGAAACCATCACAAAGATCGTTTCCGGTATGGATGAGGAAACGCTGGATACTGTTGCAAAGGTTTATGAGCTGGTTGTAGAAGCCGGTGTATACCGTGCAGAATCCATTCAGGTCGCAGAGGCTGCAAAGGTAATCGAGAACAGCCAGAGGGATATCAATATTGCGTTCATGAATGAACTTTCTATTATCTTTAACAAGATGGGCATCGACACGCAGAGCGTATTAAAGGCAGCAGGAACCAAATGGAATTTCCTGAAATTTTATCCCGGTCTGGTGGGCGGACACTGCATCGGTGTCGATCCGTATTATCTGACCTACCGCGCAGAGCAGATGGGCTATCATTCCCAGATCATTCTGTCCGGCCGCCGCATCAACGACGACATGGGCAAATATGTCGCAGAAAACATTGTGAAAAACCTGATTCGCGCAGATATCGCGGTAAAGCATGCGAAGGTTGCAATCCTTGGCTTTACCTTCAAGGAGAACTGCCCGGATACCAGAAATACAAAGGTTATCGATATTGTAAAAGAGCTGCGTGAGTACGGCATCGAGCCGGTGCTGGTGGATCAGACCGCAGACCGCGCAGAGGCGAAGCGTCTCTATGGAGTAGAGCTGCAGGATATGAGTGCTGTAAAAGATGTGGACGCGCTGGTTATTGCCGTATGCCATAAGGAATTTGAGGGATTGGATCAGGCAGCGATTGAAAACTTCTTTAATCCGACAAACGGCAAAAAAGTACTTGTAGATGTCAAGGGCATCTTAAATCGCAAGGAATGGACACGTGATGACTGCCTGTACTGGAGATTATAATCAGAGGTGTAAATGATCCGAAAATGGAAAAAATTCCCGTTTCCCTGGCTGCTTCCGGTGCTGTTTTTTGCAGCACTGTGGCTGCTTGGAACAACGGGGATCTATAATGACAGCAACCAGTATATTGCGATGCACATTCACCGGGAGCCGCTGTACTCTTTCTTTTTGTGGATTTTCCGCAGCCTGTTTGGGGAGACAAAGTATCTTGATATTGTGAGATTTCTGCAGAACGGACTGGCGGCGTTTTCCGTGATCTGGCTGGCGGAGAGCCTGAAAAAACGATTTGCATTCGGGCAGTGGATGGAAGCGCTGGTGTGCCTGATCTTACTGGCGCCCCACATTATCACGCCGGTATTTTCTGCGAGCGGACTGGTTTTGTCGAACGGCGTCATCAGCGAAGCGCTGGGACTGCCGCTGTTTTATCTGTTTACGGCGCAGTGCATGAAGATGGTGTATACAAGACAGAGGGGAGCAGCTTTATCCTCCCTGCTGTTATCCTTATTTTTGTCTCTGGTACGCGGACAGATGATGTTCACGATCCTGCTCTGGCTGGTGTTTGCAGGGGCCGTCGTGATCGTAGAAAAAAAGAAGCTGGCGAAACGCCTGTTGATTTGTGTCGTGTGCACTGCGCTGGCGTTTGGTACAAGGACGCTTCTCGTAAAAAGCTACAACCTTGTTTTTAACGGATATTTTATCAATAATACGTTTGGAAGCGTCGGACTGCTCGCAAACATTCTGTATGCGGCGGACGAAGAGGATGCCGAAAGGATTGTCGATCGGGACGCAAGAGTTATGTTTGAGCTTTCCTATCGACTTGCAAAAGAACAGGGTGCGACGTATCAGGATGCGCCGGAGGGCTTTTTCAACCGGGCAGCACATCTGGAAAAATGGCATGACGCGATCAAGTTTGAAATGATCGAAGAGCCCTGGAGACAGCTGCATGACAGGGAGGGCTTTATAGACTACATTCCTGAAAATGTGGAATCCGACCGGATTGCGGCAACCATCGTGAAATCCTTACTTCCGGCAGTTCTGGGCAGATGGCTGTATGACTATCTGGCGCTCGCCTGCTACGGACTGATCCGGTCCATCGCAGTCGTACACCCGCTGCTAAACTGGTATGCGCTGACGGCGTACCTCGCCTATATCGTGCTGGCTGCCCTTGCATGGAGGAAAAATCACAATTCCAACGCGGTCTGGCTGGCGGCATTTTCCCTGCTGGCTGTGTTAGCAAACGTATTTGCTACCTCCATGATCATCATGTGCCTTTCCCGCTATGTGATCTATGGATTGCCGCTGTTTTATGTCAGCGGACTGATGCTTTTGTACGAACTGGCGGGTGGAAAAACCGCGCATCGACTGCCGTAAGTTCACCCGCGCCATTCGCAATACAATAGAATGTACGCTTCGCTAACATTCTATTGTCGCAAATCGCAGCTGCGCTGCTTTCCGCTGCTGCGCAGCTCACTTTTGCTCATATCACGGCGCTCCCTCTGCAGCTTTCCGCAAGCAGATTTTCATGCGAGCATGAAATCTGCTCACAGAAAACCGCAGGTGAACTTAAACATTGATTAAGATTCTATGAAGTCCGTTGCAGATTGGCTGCAAAGGGGATATACTGAAGCTGTCTTAATGGAAACAGGCATGAGGAGGAACGAATGTATGAAACGGTTATCAAAAGTATCATGCGGTCTGCTTCTGACAGCATCCCTGCTGATTGGAGCAATGCTTTCAGGATGCGGACAGACGACAGATTATACAGCAGAGATCAAGGAATATCAGAACAAGCTGGAATCCCTTGCGGCGGAGAATGAAGAATTAAAGGCTCAGCTGGGCATTACCGAGACCCAGAGCACAGAAGAGACCCAGACTGCTGCAGAGACAGAAAATCAGTCTCAGGAGATGGTGTCTGAAAACCAGACGGATCAGACCGGAGCCCAGCAGGCAGAGAATACAGATAATTCCGGGGACGAAATGAAGATCCTGGTGCTTGGAGACAGCATCTGGGGCAATTATCGGGATGATACCGGCGTGTCTGCACGTCTTACAGCATGTCTTGCTCAAAAAGGGAAAAATGCGACGGTCTATAACGGTGCCATCGGCGGCACCCGCGCAACCATCAGCCCGGACGATAATGAATACCAGTTTGGTCCTGCCAGTGACTGCTCCCTGGGAAAGATGATCTCTATTCTCCGTGGAAATACGGATGTAGAGATGCTGCAGGGCAAGGCTGCCTATGACGACATCAAAGCTGTGATGAATGTCAAGGATCAGATCGATGTGGTAATTTTGTCCTATGGTATGAATGACTTCTTGGCACAGGCTCCGATCAACAACTCGGACAGACCCTGGACGGGCTTTGGAACGGCGTTAAGCGAGGGCGTAAAGGGAGTTCGTTCTGTTTTCCCCCAGGCACAGATTTTGATCACATCTCCCAACTATGCGTCCTATTTTCCGATCCCGGTTAAAAATATGGGAGAAAAGGCACTCTACAATTATGCGAGCATTGCCTGTGACGTTGCAGTCGGTCAGGGAACGCTGTGCGTGGATACTTACGACAATCTCGGAGTGGATGCCTATAATGCAGATGAATATCTGGAAGACGGCATTCATTTAAATGAAAAAGGAAGAAGCCTGTATGCGAAAACCATTGCATCCTGCCTGCTCTACGGAACAGCGGGTCAGATTTCGGGCAACAATATCGCTTCCTTCAACTGATTGGATCGGATATCAGGGGCAGAAGGACAAAAATACTTCCGGATCATGGCGCAATCCGCGGATCGTTTATCCGAAATAATAGAATGCACGCTCTGCGAGCATTCTATTGTCATGAATAAAATACAGTGCCGCGGCTGCGGCAGAAATGAGAGGAAATCCATGGGATATAAGGATTTGAAATTTGACAAGGACAGTGTATTTCTGGTAACAGGCGGCGCCGGTTTTATCGGTTCCAACCTGTGCGAGGCGATCTTGAACCTCGGTTATAAGGTAAGATGTCTGGACGACCTTTCCACAGGCAATCCGAAGCATGTGGAGATGTTTGAAGGTAATCCGAACTATACCTTTATCAAAGGCGACATCAAAGATCTGGATACCTGTATGAAAGCCTGCGAGGGTGTGGATTATGTGCTGAATCAGGCGGCATGGGGCAGCGTTCCCAGAAGCATCGAAATGCCGATTTTCTATGCGCAGAATAACATCGTCGGCACGCTGAACATGATGGAAGCAGCGAGACAGAACGGCGTAAAGAAATTTGTGTACGCGTCCAGCTCTTCCGTATACGGCGATCATCCCGGACTTCCCAAAAAAGAGGGCATTGAAGGCCATGTTCTTTCCCCTTACGCGCTGACCAAGAAGACAGACGAGGAATTCGGTCGTCTTTATAAGACGCTGTACGGTCTGGATACTTACGGCATGCGCTATTTCAACGTATTTGGACGCCGTCAGAACCCGGAAGGCATGTATGCCGCTGTTATTCCGAAGTTTTTAAAGCTGCTGTTAAAGGATGAAGCGCCGACCATCAACGGAGACGGCCGTCAGTCCAGAGACTTTACTTATATCGACAATGTAATCGAAGCGAACTTAAAAGCCTGCCTGGCTCCGAGCGAAGCAGCAGGAGAAGCGTTCAACATCGGTTCCGGCGGCAGAGTATATCTGATCGATTTATATTATGAACTCTGCGAAGCCCTAGGCAAAAAGATTGAGCCGGTCTTTGGTCCTGCCAGAAAGGGAGATATCCGGGATTCCAACGCGGACATCAGCAAAGCAAGAGAGCTGCTTGACTACGATCCGGATTATGATTTTGAAAAGGGAATCCGCCTTGCCATTGACTGGTATAAAGAAAATCTGTAAAATAAAAGAACGAAAAGCCGTCCAATTGGTTTGGACGGCTTTTTAACGAATAGGCTTGCCTATTCGTTAAAAAGCCACCATACGACGCGCACTGCAGGCAAGGATTGCGCAAAACAGGAGGGGAATATGCATTATCGAGTTGTTATATTCGGTGTAAAAGATACAACTGCGGAGATCGTCCGCTTTGTTCAGGAAAAGCTTTGTCCGGTGGATCTGGTTGTGACGATTCATCCCGATGTGCTTTCGGGCAATCAGGTGTCCGGCTATGAGGGACTTTCCTGGTTGGAGGACAAGTACGGGATTCCGGTTTACGAAACACATTCTTACGGTTTAAAGGATGAGGAGACGACGAAATTTTTCGCGGAAAATACCTTCGAGCTGGGGATTTCCATGGGCTGGCAGAGATTGCTTCCCGGCTTCATGCTTTCCAGATTTTCGGAGGGTGTATTCGGTTTCCACGGGAACTGTGCATATCTGCCCTTTGGGCGGGGACGCTCGCCGCTTAACTGGTCGATCATTCTCGGAGATACGCGTTTTAATCTGAACCTGTTCCAGTACGATGAAAAAGCGGACAGCCCGAATGTTTTTGCAAGCGAGATGTGCGCCATCACTCCTCATGATACCGTGCGTACGATGCAGTATAAAAACATGCTGGTCAGCAAGCGCCTGATCGCTAAGCTGATCGCGGCACATCAGGCGGGAACCGTCAGCGTACACCGGGAGTCCAGAGATTTCGACAGCTGGTACAATAAGCGGACGGCGGCGGACGGAAAGCTGGATTTCCATGATCGTACCCGGAATCTGTATAACCTGATCCGGGGCGTGACAAGACCGTTCCCGGGAGCATTTTGCTTCTGCAACGGCGAAAAGATCACGGTATGGAGCGCACATCCCTTTGATGAGATGTTGGACTTCTCGATGTATGCACCAGGGGAGATCATCGACATTTTTGACAAAAAGCTGATCGTACGGACGCTGGATGGCTCTCTTTTAGTCGAAGACTATGAGTCGGAAATAGAGCTGGAGCCGGGAATGATCCTGGAATAAAGCCATGCAGCAGCGAAAAGGAAAAGAATATGAAAATCGCATTTCGAATGGATGATATTACACCGGATATGGACTGGAAAAGCTTTGAAGCCTTTGAACAGCTGTTTGAACGCTATGGATGTTATCCGCTGTTAGGCATTGTACCGGACAATCTTGATCCGAAGCTGTCGGTGGATCCGGCACGGGAAGCGTTCTGGAAAAAAATGCAGGAGCTGCAGGAAAAAGGCTGGACCCTTTCCATGCACGGCTGCCATCATGTGTATACAACAAAAAGAGGCGGGAGCTTTCCGTTGAATGCCCAGTCGGAGTTTGCGGGGAAAAGCTATGAGGAGCAGTACCGGCTTCTGGAAAGCGGACAGAAAAAGCTCTTGGATCGCGGCATCGAGACGAAGCTGTTCATGGCGCCGGGCCATACCTTTGACAAAATGACACTGCGTGCCCTCAAAGCACTCGGGTTTACCCATGTGACGGACGGGTTTGGAGATTTGCCGTATGTGCGCAGTGGGATGACTTTTTTACCGATTGCCTTTTTGCGGAAATACGCATTTTCTGATCGGGAGGGAATGACGACGATCGTCATTCATGCCAACCATTCCACGGTAGCGGAGCTGAAAGCCTACGAAGAGATGCTTGACGCAAACAGGGAAAACATTGTGCCGTATTCCGATTTTTTTAAGCTGGAAGCAAAGCCACAGTGCATGCCAGCGCGTATCCGGGAATATGTGCTGGCGTTCGGAAAAGGGCTTGCCGCGCGGCTTGGCCGCTTAAAGAACCAACACGCATAAGCGGATGGAAAGGCGTCGGCGTGCAAATTAGAAAAAGAAAAAGGAACCAGAAGCGTATGAAAGAACCGATTCGGGTATTACAGGTGCTGGGAACAACGGGACTCGGCGGGGCAGAAAGCCGGGTTATGGATTTATACCGAAATATCGACCGTGAGAGGGTACAGTTTGATTTTGCAGTGCACACCTCAAAAAAAGGATATTTTGACGAAGAGATTGAAGCACTTGGCGGACACATTTACCGGCTGCCGCGGTTTCGGGTCTATAACTGGATTCCGTATCGGGCGGCATGGCGCAGTTTTTTTAAAGAGCATTCCGAGTATGCCTGCGTGCACGGGCATATGACGAGTACTGCGTCGATTTATCTGCCGGAAGCGAAGCGTGGGAAAATCGCCCTGACGGCAGCCCATGCCAGAAGCGCGGGTACAGAAGGCGGCGTCAAAGGGATGATGACGAAGCGGATGCGTAAAAATCTCTGGAAAAAAACGGACGTCTGCCTGGCGTGCTCCAAGCTTGCCGGAAAAGCAGTTTTCGGAGAAAAGGCGTGGGCACAGGGGGTTGTCCATGTGGTGCCGAATGCGATCGAAGTGGATAAGTTTTCCTATAACGGTCAGATGCGTGCACAGATGCGGCAAAAACTGGAGTTGGGCAATTGTCTGACAGTCGGGCATGTGGGGCGTTTTAATGAGATGAAAAACCACCTGTTTTTGCTGGAGGTTTTTGCACAGATCAAAAAGAGCCGTCCGGATGCGCAGCTGATTTTGCTCGGCGAGGGCGGATGCATGGAACCTGCAAAGCAGAAGGCGGCAGAGCTTGGAATTACAGAAAGCGTTCAGTTCCTCGGAAATCAGGGAAATCCGCAGGATTATTATCAGGCGATGGATCTGTTTATTTTCCCGTCTCTGTATGAGGGATTGCCCGGAACGGTGCTGGAAGCACAGGCTGCAGGGCTCCCGTGCCTGATGTCGGATACGATTACACAGGAGGTTGCCCTGACAGAGCTGGTGGAGTCCAAAAGCCTAAAGGATTCTGCAGAGAGCTGGGCACAGGCGGCCCTTGCGCTTTTGGAACGGCAGAAAGAGCGGTTTGACCGCATGCCGGAAATCCGCAAAGCCGGATTTGACGCAAAGGAACAGGCAAAAGAGATGGAAGCTTTTTATCGTACCGGGAAAGGAGACGGCTTATGGAACAGGTAAAACCAAGGCTCCTTCTGGTTGTACCCATGCTGCATCAGGGTGGCTTCGAGCGGGTCTGCGTGCGGACAGCGCGGATTCTGAGGAATGATTTTGAAGTGACGATCGCCATGTTTTCGGATGCGGATATCGCATATGATATAAACGGACTTTCTGTTGTAAACCTGGATGTTCCGGCACAGGACGGGAAGCTGAAAAAAATGGTCAATGTCGTAAAAAGAACGGTAAAGCTTCGGAAGCTAAAGAAAAAGCTGCGTCCTGATCTGATCTACAGCTTTGGCCCGACAGCGAACCTGATTAACGTCCTGACACCGGTGCGGGGGCAGATCTGGACGGGAATCCGCAGCTATATGGATATGGACAACCCATCGAAGTTAAAGCTGTTTGCAAAGCGCTCCGATCAGGTGATCTGCTGTTCGGAGGTGATTGCCCATACGTTAAAGGAAAAACTTGGAATCGAAAATACAGAGGTATTGTACAATCCTTACGATGGCAGTCAGATCGCAGAAAATGCAGCAAAAAAACCTGTGGACATGCCCGATTTTACCGGAAAAAAGGTGATCGTCAGCATGGGGCGTGAGGATGACTGCAAGGAATTCTGGCATCTGATCAAATGCCTGTATCTGATCCGGGAAAAAGTGCCGGAGGCGATGCTGTGTATCATCGGGGACGGTTCTTTTTCAGAATATAAAGAACTGGCAGAAAAGCTGGGAATTGCTGACCGGGTCTGCTTTGCGGGACTTCAGAAGAATCCATTTCCATGGCTGTCAGCGGGCAGTCTTTATGTTGGAACCTCCAGCATGGAGGGCTTTCCAAATGCGTTGGTTGAGGCGATGAGCTGCAGGCTCCCTGCCGTTTTTTCCAACTGTATGAGCGGTCCCGCAGAGATTCTGTCCGACCGGTTTGAGGACGTCGTTGGAAAACAGGAAGTGCTCCGGGAACGTTACGGGATTCTGATTCCGGTGATGGACGATCAGAAAAATCTGGATCCAAACGAAATTACAGAGGAAGAAAAACAACTGGCGGCTCTTCTGGAAGAGCTGCTGACAGAGGAAGCGAAGCTGCAGGAGCTTTCCAGATGTGCAAAGGAGCGCGCAGATCAGTTTGACGACAGGGCATACCGGGACAAAATCCTGCAGATTGCAGGGCTTTCCAAAATGTGATACACTACGGGGGCACTGACAAAATGAGAATCCTGCAGAGCAGGATTCTGTTTCATGAGAAAAACAGGAGAAACATTCCGATGCAGAAAATTGCATTTCATTTAAACAGCCTGCAGCAGGGCGGGGCTGAGCGCGTGGTGAGTAATCTGGCGAACCGTTTTGCAAAGGAGGGCTATGAGGTTGTCATTGCGACAGAATGGTACGGAACGGACGAATTTGCACTGGATCAGAAAGTCCGCAGAGTTCATGTCGGACTGACGAAAGAAGACGAAGACCGCAGCAGGATCAGCAAGATGCTGCGCCGTATCTGGTATCTGCGCCGTTTTATGAAAAAAGAAAAGCCGGACGTCGTCGTTGCCTTTACCCGGGGCGTATTGTACCGTGCGCTGGCGGCAGGAATCGGGACGGGTATCCCGGTCGTGATTTCCGTGCGTACCGATCCGGTGGGACACTATGATAAAAAAGCGGACAAGCTTCGGATCCCGCTTCTGTTTCCTCATGCGGCGGGCTGCGTGTTCCAGACAGAGGGCGCAAAAGCCTTTTTTGCACCGTATTTACAGGAAAATTCCAGAATTATTTTAAATCCGCTGAATCCGAAATACGTTGGTGTTCCGGAGCCGGCTGTACGGACAAAGAATGTTGTTCAGTCCGGCCGTCTGGTAGACTTTAAGAATCAACCGATGCTGATCAGGGCTTTTTTGAAGGTTCATGAAAAGCATCCGGATTATACACTCAAAATTTACGGACCGGATTCCAAGGACGGTACAAAGGAGATTCTGGAATCCATTATTCATGAAAATCATGCGGAGGATTTTGTAAAGCTGATGGGCGGCAGCAATACGCTGGAAAAGGATCTGGCAGACGCTGCGCTGTACGCTTTTTCCTCTGACTGGGAAGGACTGCCCAATGCGCTGATGGAAGCGATGGCACTGGGACTTCCGGTGGTTTCTACAGACTGTCCCTGCGGCGGTCCAAAAACCCTGATCGAAGATGGGGTAAATGGTCTGCTTGTACCGATCATGGATGAAAAGGCGATGACAGACGGCATCCTGCGCCTCATTGAGGACAGAGAGCTTGCAGAGCGGCTCGGCAGAGAGGCGCGCAAGATCAGTGAAAGAGCCAACGAGGATGCGGTATTTGAGCAGTGGCAGACGTATCTGCAGGAATGCTGCAAAAAGAACAGATAAGACTGCAGACAATGGAGGTAAGGACAATGTTTTCCTACGAAGATTATAAAGAAATTATCAGAATCATTCAGTCTACCGGTAATCAGGCAGGGTACGAAGAGGCACTTACGGCAGATAAATTTGTCATCATGCGCCATGATGTGGAGTACAGCGTGGATCGTGCCTATGCACTGGCAAAGGTGGAGAGCAGCATGGATTTTACGTCGACCTTCTTTTTCCAGTGGACGAACAATTCCTATAATATTTTATCCAGACGCAATCAGGATCTGATCAAGGACATGCATGAACGCGGCCATGTGATCGGACTGCACTATGCGTTAAACGGTCTGACCGACATGCAGGAGGTTCGCCATCAGATCAAAAAGGAAATGGATATCCTTTCTGAAATGTTCGGTTTTCCGATCACACAGTTTTCTGTACACCGTCCGTCTCCGGATGTGCTGCGCGAAAACATCAAGCTGCCGGGAATCCTGAATGCATACCAGGACGAGTTTTTCACCTTTGCAGAAAAAGTGACCGATCAGACGCCCCTGAAGGTAAAATATATGTCCGACGCCAACCATATCTGGCGCTACGGCTATCCTGATGAAGCAAATATCACCGGCTATGACAAGGTGCAGATTCTGACCCATCCCTTTGCATGGAGCAAGAAGGGCTACGATAACCGGGACAACTATGCGGTGCTGATCCAGGAAAAATATAACGAAATGATCGACAGCATCAACAACGAGTGCAAGGATTTCTGCGAATTTAAGGATGAATTTCTGGAGGCATCTCTGATTCCCGAAAGGAACAGGTAAAGCATTATGTGCGGAATCAGTGGATTTATCAGCAAAAGGCGGATTACGCTGGAAGATCTGACCGCGATGAACGATACGATGTACCACCGCGGGCCAAACGACTCCGGAGTGGAAATTTATGATGGGGCAGGCGGATATGCGGTTGGCTTTGCACAGCGTCGGCTTTCCATCATGGATCTTTCCCCACTGGGACATCAGCCGATGCACGCGGCGGATAAACGGGTCAGCGTCGTTTTTAACGGAGAAATCTACAACTTCCAGGAGCTGAAAAAAGAGTTTTCCGGGTATCCGTTTTGCTCCCAGTGTGATACGGAGGTCATTCTGGCTGCCTATGAAAAATGGGGCATCGACTGCGTTTCCCGCTTTAACGGAATGTTTGCGATCGCCCTGTATGACCGGGATGCGCAGGAGGTATATCTTGTGCGGGACCGCATCGGCAAGAAGCCTCTCTATTACTGGGAGGACGGGGAAAATCTGGTCTTTGCCTCAGAGTTAAAGCCGATCCTGGCGTGCCCGGGCTTTGATCGGAAGCTGAATCCGGATATTTTACCGGTCTTTTTGTACCAGCAGTATATTCCGGAGCCGGATACGATATTTGAACAGGTAAAAAAGCTGTGCCCGGGAACCATTCTCCGTTTTCGCCTGCAGCCTGACAATGGGCAGAAGCGGAGGGAGTGCTTTTCCTATTGGAGTATCAAAGAAAGCTACCAAAAAGGAATCGCGGATCCGGTCACGGATTTTTCTCAGGCAAAGGCAGAGCTAAAGGCAATTTTACAGAAATCCGTGAAGAGCCGGATGGAGGCGGACGTCCCGCTGGGTACTTTTTTAAGCGGCGGCTACGATTCCTCCCTGATGACAGCCATGGCACAGGAGGCAAGCGAGGCTCCGGTCAAAACCTTTTCCATTGGCTTTGAAGAAAAGCAGTACGACGAATCCGGCTATGCATCGGCGGTAGCAAAGCATCTTGGCACACAGCATACAGAAGAAATCATCCGTGAAAAACAGATGCTGGAGCTGGTGGAGAGCATTCCGCAGTATTTCGATGAACCCATGGCAGATTCTTCGGAAATCCCGACGATGCTCGTATCGGCGCTCGCCAGAAAACAGGTGACGGTCGCGCTCTCCGGCGATGGCGGCGATGAATTTTTCTGCGGCTACCAGATGTACCAAAAACTCGGACAGGCGCAGAAGCTGGACGCAGCGGGCGCTTTGATTTACGGTATTTCCCAACTGCCCGGACTCAAGCAGGCAAATCTGCTGGGACGTTTACCATTTTCTGTAAGGACAATTGCACAAAACCGGGATAAACGCTATAAAACGCAGTTGTGTTCGGATAAATATTTAGCCTGTGTGAAAAGCCTGACTGGAACAGATCAGGTGCGCTTTGACCGTGAGCTGGATTATCATGTGAAAAACTGGCAGATCCGCCGGATGCTCCTGGACATGGACACCTACCTGCCGGGGGACATTCTCTGCAAGGTGGATCGCGCTTCCATGAAATATTCACTGGAAGCCAGATGCCCGATCCTGGATCAGAGGGTGATGGAATACTCCTTCCGGCTACCCCATTCCTTTAAGGATCACAACGGCTGCCAGAAATACATTTTAAAAGAGATCGCTTACGACTATATTCCGCGGGAATTACTGGATCGTAAAAAGACAGGATTTTCTGTCCCGCTGGACAAATGGCTGAGAGGACCCCTCAAGAATAAACTGACCGACTACGCATCACCGGCTTTCCTGAAACAACAGGGGCTGTTCGACGCGGACGCAGCCTCAAAGCTGATTGCAGACTGGCTTGGTGCCGGGGACGGCGGAGCCTACACCGGAAGCAACTACTCCCGGATCATCTGGGCGTTCTTTATCTTCCAGCAATGGGCAGAACGCTATTTGCAGGCGTGAGTCTGCCGCCCGGCAGCAACAGCGCCGTCCCAGCCCGCCCGGCAGCAACAGTGCCGTCCGCAGGACGTCATGCGAAGCCAATGCCTGCAGGACGCGCTCTCGCTCAGTAAAAACGAAGCGGTGCATAATGCTGCAAAAGACGCAGCATAAACACCGTCGTTTTTAAATGGTCCTGCACGGCATATGGCTTTGCACTCCGCCCAACGGGCGTCACTGTACCTGCCGGGCTGAGATGTTGACTGCCGAAAAGTAGGTCTATGCTATACCGGCGGGACAGAGCCAACCGGCATAGAGGAAAACATCCGAAACGCCGAGCATCCGCCCAACGGGCGATCGCGAGGCATTCACAAACCAAACGGTTTGAAAGAAACTACGCATTTGCCAAAAGGAAGCTTTATCCCTGCTCCCCAAACGCGCCTTACGGCGCATTCGGGGAGCGGGGCATCACGCACGAGAACACACCTTTCTTCCGCAGAGTCCTGTCCATCCAGGCGCGATGCTGCGAAGCAGCGAGCGGTCTGCATCCCTTTGCAAAGATCGGCAGACCGTCTCAAAACGCCGGCGCTTAGGCTGCGTCTTTTGCAGCCTTATGCGACCGCTGCGTTTTGAACCGAGCGAAAGCGAGTCTGCCGACTGCAAAGGGATGCAGACCGCTCGATGACTCGCAGACATGCGCCGGATGGACAATGGACTGCGGAAGAAAGCTTTTAGGAGGAAATTATGGGCAGTGTTGCATTTTATATCGGCTCCCTGAAAAAAGGAGGCGCCGAGCGCGTTTTTGTCAACCTTGCGACCTACTTTCTGGAGCAGGGCTGCAATGTGACGATGGTAACGCAGTACAAAAAAGAAAATGAATACGAGCTGCCTGCAGGGATACGCCGCGTGATCTCCGACCTGACGCCGGAGGAAGAGGGCGGTCGGATCGCGAACCTGTTTCGACGCTACCGGAAGCTGCGCAGGATCTTCAGAGAAATCCATGCGGATGTCGTGCTGTCTACGATTGGAAAAAATAATTTTATGGCACTTTTGGCGAATGCTTTTTTGCCGACGAAGGTTGTGGTTTCCGTTGTGGCGGAGCCTACGGAGGAGTATCCGACGAAGGGGATGCGTCTGCTTGTAAAAACACTGTTTTACGCGGCAGACGGAATCGTGATGCAGACGGCGGATGCAGTGCGTTTTTTTCAACCGTCGCTGCAGAAAAAATGCGTGATTCTGAAAAATTCCCTGAATCCGGCATTTGTGCGGCCACGGTATGAGGATGACCGCCCGCAGGATATTGTTGCAGTCGGACGGATGGACGAAAATAAAAACCAGAGAATGGCAATCCGGGCATTTTGTAAAATTGCAGAGCGATTCCCGGACGCGCGCCTGATTCTGTACGGAGACGGACCGCTGCGCAGAGAGCTGACAGAAGAAGTCAGAAGCCTTGACATGTCAGAGCGGATTTTGCTGCCGGGCAGAATCACGGACGTCCCGGAAAAACTGGAAAAGGCTTATGCGTTTGTGCTGACCTCCTTTACGGAGGGAATGCCCAACACCCTGATCGAAGCGATGTCGCTGGGCACAGCCTGTATTTCGACGGACTGCCCCTGCGGCGGTCCAAAGGATCTGATCCGTGATGGAGAAAATGGATTTTTAGTACCCGTGGACGATTCGGATGCGCTGGCAGACAGACTGACAAGACTTTTAGAAAATCCTGATCTGATGCAGCAAATGGGAAAAAATGCAGCGAAGCTTCAGGCAGAATACCTTCCGGAAAAGGTCAACCAGGAGTGGGCAGACTACTTCCAGAAAGTCGCCGGAAAAAAGAAACTGGTATAATACATGGGGACATGCTATAATGTAATGAGCACGGAAGAAAAACAAGCGACGCCGAAGGCGGCATTTGTTTTTCTCGTGCCATTAGCGAACGAGCAGCCTGCGAAGCAGGCGGGGAAGCGCGCCAGCGCGGGCTCGAGAGCGGACGAGAGCACGAAAGAAAAACAAGCGACGCCGAAGGCGGCATTTGTTTTTCACGTGCCATTAGCGAACGAGCAGCCTGCGGAGCAGGCGGGCACGAGAGCGGACGAGAGCACGAAAGAAAAACAAGCGACGCAGAAAGGAATCTGATCAGACAGATAGGGTTTATAAATGAGCAGAGAAGAAGTTTTTGAACGTTTAAACGAAGTATTCCGGGATGTATTTGACGAGGAAGACATTACGGTTGACGAAGGCACGACTGCAGAGGATATCGACGGCTGGGACTCCCTGGAGCATATCAACCTGATGGCGGCTGTAGAGAGCGAGTTTGGCATCAAGTTTTCCATGGGACAGATCGTAACGATGAAAAATGTAGGCGAAATGGCAGATATCATTCTGCAGAAGGTCTGAAACCGGGAGCTGGTGAAGGATGAGTATTACTTCCTTTTACTTCCTGTGTCTGTTTGCACTTGCACTGCTGTTGTATTATCTGATTCCGAAAAAAGTGCAGTGGCCGCTTTTGCTGCTTCTGAGCATCGGATACTTTTTGACATCGGCAGAGGTGCGTGACAGCCATGCGTGGTATTTGATTCTGTACCCGATGGCAGCTGTAGGAGCTGTCTGGGGCGCAGCTATTTTGATAGACAGGACAAAAGAGCAGAAGAAAAAACTGGCTGCTCTTATTTGTGCTGTCCTTTTTTGTGTCGGTCTGTTGTGCACGCTGAAATTCTTCCATCTGGGGCTGCTGGCGCCCATGGGAATTTCGTTCTACACGCTGACCCTTCTGGGATATCTGTTCGATGTCTATTATGAAATCGGACCGGTACAGCGCAACTATGGAAAGCTGCTGCTGTTCGGCTGCTACTTCCCGACGATGATTTCCGGCCCGATCATGAAATACAGCGACATGGAAAAACAGATGTATACCGGACACAAGCTGGATTACCGGAATGTGACGTTCGGCATGCAGCGGATGCTCCTGGGATTTTTCAAAAAACTGGTCATTTCCGAGCGGACGGCGATCCTGGCAAATGAAATTTTTAACAACTATGAAAAGTACAGCGGCGTTTCGATCTGGGTGGGTGCGGCAGCCTTTACAATGCAGCTTTACACCGATTTCGATGGTTGTATGGATATTGTGCTGGGTATTTCCGAGTGCTTCGGTATCCGGCTGCCGGAAAACTTTTCTGCGCCGTTTTTATCGAGAAGCATCGAGGAATACTGGAGAAGATGGCATATCAGCCTGGGCGACTGGCTGAAAAACTATCTGTTTTATCCGCTGCTTCGGACGAAGTTTTTCATGAATCTTCCCAAGAAGCTGAAAGGAAAACTCGGCAAAAAAGGCGCGAAGCAGGCGACGACGTTTCTCGCCATGCTGATTTTGTGGTTTACCATCGGATACTGGCACGGCGGCGCGTGGACGTTTATCATCGGCTGCGGTCTGCTGCACTGGTTTTATATCGTTTCCGGCAAGCTGATGGAGCCGCTGTTTGTAAAGTGGAGAGCCTTTTTTCATATCGAAAAGGAAAAGAAAGGATTTATCCTGTTTCAGCGCGTGCGCACCTTTTTCCTTGTCATGATCGGACTTGTCTTTTTCAGAAGCACGACGGTTCCGGATGCCCTTCGGGTGCTCGGACGGGGCGTATCGGGCCTGGGACTGCAGCTGTTTAGAAACGGCGTGTTGTCGGGCCTGGGTCTGGATTGGACAGAGCTGATGATTCTGGCGGTTTCGATTCTGTTCTCTGCATGGGTTACGATCCATAACCAGAAAGAAGATATGCGCGTTACCCTGGAGAAAAAGCCGATCTGGCTGCGCTGGATCGCACTGTATGCGCTGCTGTTTTATGTGATTTTGCTGGGAAAATACGGACCGGGTTACAGCGCGTCCGAATTTATTTATCAGAATTTCAAGGTGTGATACGACTGACCGAACCGTCAGACGTGTCCGGCGGGACTGCATACGCAGCGCAGGCTCGTATGCAAAGTGGAGATTACAATGACAAAAAAACAGGCACTGAAAGCGGTTGTTTTTCTGGCCGTTTTCCTTTGGCTTCTGGTGACGGTGACTTACATCATCCGGACAAACGGGGATGTAAAGGACCGTTTTACCGGATTTTATGCGGAAAAAGAAAATACGATTGATGCGATCCTGGTGGGCTCGAGCCCGGTGTATCCTTATTACAGCGCGCCTGCGCTCTACGGGAAAAGCGGCATTGCAGCGTATCCGCTCTCGACAAATAACCAGCGTCCCAAAGCGATCAAATATTTGCTCAAAGAGGCGCAGAAAACCCAGGACCCGTCGCTGTTTATCATTGAGATGCGGATGTTTTCCATGCCGGACGAGGAATGGGAGGATACGATGGTATTCACGCGCGGGGTGACAGATAACCTGAAATATTCAAAAAACCGTGTGGATGCAATCAATGCGCTCGTCAGCGACAGGAGCGAACGCTACACCTACTATTTTGATATTTTCAAATATCATTCCAACTGGAAAACGTTTTTTTTGCCGGATCAGCTGGCGTGCTGGCGCTATGAAAAGAAAAATCTGTTAAAGGGTCTGGAAATCAAAACGGGAGTGGGCCCGGTGGACTGGACGGATTATTCTGATGTGACAGAAAAAATGGAGCCTGCCAAAGAGCAGTTAGCGGTTTTGGATGATCTGCTTTCCTATATCGATTCGACCGGCAAGGACGCGCTGTTTATCCTGTCGCCGTATGGGATGGAAAAAGAAGCACGGATGAAGTTCAACGACCTGACAGAACGGATTGAAGCCGCCGGCTATCCGGTACTGGATTTCAATCAGCATATTGATGAGATTGGGCTGGATTTTTCGACGGATTTTTATGATTACGGCGGACATGTAAACGCCCTTGGCGAAGGAAAGTGCACGGAGTTTCTGCGACAGTATCTGGACAGTCATTACGAGCTGCCGGACAGACGCAGCGTGCAGGGCTACGAAAGCTGGGACAGCGCCTGGAAGCTGTATCAGCAGAAGCAGAGTGAGGCAGAGGCAAGCTGCCGGAAGGATATCGAAGAAGAAAACTGGGCACCGGAGGTCGCAGACTGAAAGAAAGGAGGCTGTCCTGATGTGCGGAATTGCAGGATTTTGCAACCGTCAGAAAACCTGGCGGGAGGATATGGAACGGATGAAAGAGCAGCTGATAAGCCGCGGACCTGATGCAGAGGGCAGCTGGTGTAACGACAGTCAGGACGTGACGTTGGGACATCGGAGACTTTCCATTCTGGATCTGTCGCCGGGCGGTGCACAGCCCATGGTTTCCCATAGCGGACGGTTTGTGATTTCCTACAATGGCGAAATCTATAACTGCCGGGAGGTAGAAAAAAAGCTACGCAGGGAAGGACTTTTGGGAGCGCTGCATGGAAGCTCGGATACGGAGATTTTACTCGAAGCTCTGGAAGCCTATGGCGTAAAAGAGGGGATCTGTCTGTGCAAGGGTATGTTTGCCATTGCACTTTATGACAGGAAAGAAGAACAGCTCTGGCTTTTACGGGACAGAGTTGGGGAAAAACCGCTGTATTATGGGCTGGTGAACGGGAGCTTTGTGTTTGCCTCCGAGCTGACGGCCATCGCAGCGCTGCCTGATTTTTGTGGAAAAATTAACAAAGACGTGCTGGATTTGTATTTGATCCACGGATATATTCCGGCACCGTATTCGATTTATGAGGGTATTTATAAGCTAGAGCCGGGAAAAATCCTGCGTCTGGAAAAGCCCTATCGGGACTGGGAGATCGAAACCTACTGGTCCATGGCAGAAACTGCAAAAAAAGGACAGGAGCAGCCCTTTACCGGAAGCAGGCAGGAAGCATCGGAAGAGCTGGAACGGCTTTTGACGGAGAGCATCCGCGGTCAGATGATGGCAGACGTGCCGCTGGGAGCATTTTTGTCAGCAGGAATCGACAGCTCTACTGTCGTTTCCCTGATGCAGTCGATTTCTGACCGGAAGGTTAAAACCTTCACAATTGGGATGGAGGATGCCGCCTACAATGAAGCGGAGGCTGCTGCTGCCATCGCTGCGCATCTGGGGACAGAGCATACGCAGCTGACTATTACGGAGCAGGATGCAAAAGCAGTTCTGCCCAAATTGAGCCACATGTTTGGAGAACCCTTTGCGGATTCCTCCCAGATCCCGACCTATCTGGTCAGTAAGCTGACGCGGGAGCATGTGACGGTTTCCTTGAGCGGCGATGGCGGGGACGAGCTGTTTTGTGGATATGGAACCTATCAGTCGATCACGAACGCATGGAATAAAATCCGGAAAATCCCGCAGCCTGTGCGCAGTGCGGCAGGATATTTTTTGACGGATGGACCTTTTTCCAAAAAGGAAACGAACCAGATCCGGGGCATGTTATTATCGGCGCATAATGCAGAAGAGCTGTATGCGCGCTCTGATCTTTCCGAGCCGTTTCTTGGAAAGATTGCAAAAGAAAGAGGAAGCGCGAGGAGCATTTTTGAAACCTACGAAAGCGGATACCTGGCGGATGTGCAGCACAATCTGATGCTGATGGATCTGCTGATGTACCATCCGGATGATATTCTGGTAAAGGTGGATCGGACGGCAATGGCAGTCTCACTGGAAAGCCGTGTGCCGATGCTGGACAAGGACGTTGTGGAGTTTGCATGGAGTCTGCCGGTGTGGATGAAATGGGAAAACGGCAGAGGCAAGCTTGTATTGCGGGACGTTTTGTACCGCCATGTGCCCAGGGAGCTGATGGAACGTCCGAAAAAGGGGTTTTCGATCCCGATCCAGAAATGGTTAAAGGAGCCGGAGCTCTACGCCTGGGCAGAGAGTCTGTTAAAGGAGGATAAAATCCGTCGGGAAGGTTATTTTGACCCGGAAATGGTGACGCGGCTGTGGAAGGATTTTACACAGCGTGGGATCTGGCGCAAGCAGATCTGGCACATTCTGCGGTTTGAGGACTGGCTGGAGCAGGAATATAGGAAAACGTAAGGCAGGGAACTGAGAAACAGCGCTGCTGCGATTAAAAGGGACAGCAACCGTCGGAGCAGAGCCATTTTTGGAGCAAGGAGAAGGAGGGAGGAACAAGAATCCATGCGCAAATTGGAACAGTATCGGCCGGAAAAGCAAAAGAAAGGCGAGCAGACCGGGCTGATTTCGGTCATTGTGACGGTTTACAATATCCGGGAATATCTGCCCAAAGCGGTGGATTCGATTCTTTCTTCGACCTATCAAAATCTCGAAGTCCTTTTGATAGATGACGGTTCAACGGATGGAAGTGAACGCATCTGCGATGAATATGCAAAAAAGGATGGGCGGGTGCGGGTTGTCCATCAAAAAAACGGCGGAGCCTACAGCGCGCGCAACACCGGACTTTTGGAGGCAAAAGGCGATTACCTGACCTTTGTGGACGGCGACGACTGGATTGAGCCGCAGATGTATGAGACACTGCTGGCGGCGATGATGGAGCAGGACGCCGATCTTGCGGTCTGCCGGTATCGGAAAATTTACGAAAACCGAAGGGTGGATTTGTCCACGCCGATGGCAGCGGTGTTTGAAGGGCAGGAGCTTTTGGCAAAATATCTGGAAGAGGACGAAGCGTGGCTGATTCAGACGGCGGTTTGGAACAAGCTTTGGAAACGTTCGTTGAGCGACGGACTGAGATTCCCAAAAAGCCTGTATGAGGATATGTATTTTACCATCCGACTGTTGGCAAAATCGAGGCGCAGCGTGTATCTGGACTGGGCGATGTACAATTATGTGTGCAGTCGGACGACGAGCACCACGAATATCGGCCTGAACGAGAAGACCTTCAATGATCTGATTCCGAATTTTTATGAGCGCAGTGCGTTTTTACGGGAGATCGGTAGGGAGGATCTGGCACTTTTGCAGGATTATTTTTTATATAAAAGACTGCTGTTATTCTATACGGCGGTCTGCAGAAGCCAGGATCCAAAGAAAAAAGAACATAAGGCATTTTTGCAGCAGAAAATAGAAGCAGGAAAAGACTGCTATGCAGCAGTCTATGGGATTCCCCAGGCGAGCAGTCAGGAATACCGGAAAATGAAGCTGTTTTTGAAGTCACCGATATTGTATCGGGCAGCGATGAGACTGAATGATTCTTTCCTGATTCCAATCAAGGTTGCGATGGCGAATTGGAGACAGAGGTAGAAAATTTTATTCAAAGGGACAGAAACTATGGTAGGAGTGCAGCTTTCGGGTGGTCTGGGCAATCAGATGTTTGAGTATGCCCTGTATTTAAAATTGAAATCAATGGGAAAAGACGTCAGAATCGATGACGTAACCTGTTATGGCGCACAGGAAAAGCAGCGGGTCAATCAGCTTTCTGTATTCGGTGTTTCTTATGAGCGCATGACGAAACCAGAGTATGAGCAGATCACCGATTCCAGTATGAGTCCCCTCCATCGTGCCAGGCGGCTGCTGTGCGGCAGGAAGGATTTGTCCTATCGGGAAGCGTCGTGCAATTACGATCCGGAGATACTGCGGCGCGAGCCAGCCTTGCTGTTGGGATATTTTCAGACGGAACGGTATTTTGCCGATATCAAAGAGCAGGTGCGGGAAGCATTCACATTCCGAAATCTTACTCTGACAAAAGAATCGGCAGCAATGGAGCAGCAGATGAAGGAATGTGAGTCAGTGAGTGTCCACATTCGACGGGGCGATTACCTCACACCTGCCAATCAGGCGCTGTTTGGCGGAATCTGCGATCTGGATTACTACCATCGCGCGGTCGCAGAGATCCGAAAAAGAAAGCCGGATGTGAAATTTTTCCTGTTTTCCAATGATATGGAGTGGACGAAGGAGCATTTTTGCGGTTCGGAATTTGTCCCGGTGGAGGGAAACAGCGAGCAGGCGGGAGAGCAGGATTTGTACCTGATGAGCTGCTGTAAAAACCACATTCTGGCGAACAGCTCCTTTTCCTGGTGGGGCGCGTGGCTGGATAATGGCAAGGACAAGCTCGTGATTGCACCGGAAAAATGGATGAACGGGCGCGACTGCTGCGATATTTATACGGATGAAATGATTCGAGTGTAATATCCGGGATTTATGCAGTAAATCAGCGATGATTTTGGGCGATAGGTTGTCTGATGGCATCGTTTGGAAAATAGAGAGGAATGTTATGATAGGAACGCAGATCCTGCAGGGGCAGGGGCTTGGCAACCGGCTGTTTTGTTATGTGACAGCCCGCAGTATTGCGGAACAGAAAAAAACTTCATTCGGCGTACCCGGAAAGGAAATCCTGTTAAACGGTCTGACCGGAAACAATTCCGAGCCATTTCTGGATCTCTGGATGGGAGAAGAAGCAAAACCGGAAGATTTTACACGCGTTTATGAGGAAAAAGAAGAACGGATCTACACGGGCGCCTGCCGGCATGATCTGGAGCACGGCTGCTATGTGGCGGGAGAAGACCGGGGCGTTTTCGATGTAGAAGACGGCACGCTCCTGATGGGGAATCTGCAGGCGGAGAGCTATTTTGCACCGAACCGAGAGCAGTTAAAGGAATGGCTGAAGGTAAAGCCGGAGTTTGATTCCTACGAATATACGAGGGACAACCTGTGCGTGCTGAACCTGCGCGGCGGGGAATATGCGTCCGAACCGGCATTGTTTTTACGGAAAAAATACTGGACGGATGGGATGGCACAGATGAAAAAAATCCGCAGTGACATGGAATTTATGATCGTGACGGACGATGTGACGATGGCACATAAGCTTTTACCAGGTATTCCGGCATATCATTTTCCGGTGCACGGGGATTATGTGACAGTCAAAAACGCACGTTACCTGATTATTTCCAACTCTTCCTTTGCCTGCTTCCCGGCGTTTACGTCGGAGACGGTACAGAAGGTGATTGCGCCGAAATACTGGGCGCGTCACAATGTTTCGAATGGTTACTGGGCTTCGGAGCAGAATATTTATACCGGATTTGAGTATCTTGGCAGGGACGGAAAGCTCTACGATGCACAGGCGTGCCGGGAGGAGCTGGAAACCTACCGCAGGCAGAGCGAATTTTTTGCAAAACATCATGAAAAGCCGGACGGCATGGCGTATCGTCTGGGAGAAATCCAGGCAAAAGCAGCCTATACGGCATATTTTGGCGGGCGCGCGGTCAGAAGCCTGAAAAGACGGCTGACCGGTCAGCAGAAGTGAGAAAAGGAGAGCTTGGCGTGCAGATTTTGAAGCAATGGAAAACAGAGCCTGAGAAATGGCTTTTTCGAATACTACTGGTTGTTTTTATCGCGAGCATGGTGCCGGTTTTGTACCTGTCCCGCTATGGGTTCCCGAACTGCGATGACTTCACCTATGGCCTTGAGACGCATAGGGTATGGAATGCGACCCATTCCTTTGGGGAAGTGCTTAAAACAGCGCTTGCCGTGACAAAGGAAACCTGGCAGCTGTGGCAGGGAACCTGGTTCTCCATTTTCCTCATGACCCTGACGCCCGGAGTTTTCGGGGAAAAATGGTATTTCCTGACGACTCTTCTTATGGCAGGAATGCTCGGCGGCAGTATCTGTGTGCTGATGCATACGGTGCTTTGCCGGTACATTAGCCGGGCAAAAGAAAACCGTTATCTGCGTGGAATCTGTACGCTGACTGTTTTATTCCTGACCTTTCAGACCTTCGTTTCGCCGGTGCTTGCGCTGTATTGGTATAACGGCTCGCTGCATTATGTATTCATGGAGGCTGTTCTGTTCTTTGCAGTGTCTGCGCTGCTTTGCCTGGAAACATCGGAACAGAAATCAAAGAAAATCCTCTGGATGATCCTTTCTGCCGTTCTGTGCGCACTGTTAGGCGGGGCGAACCTGTTGACCGGCTTACAGTCGGTGATCCTGATCGTACTGCTGACGGCATGGGAGTTTTTCCGGAAAAAGAAAAACCGTTTCTGGTTTTTGTTTCCGCTTGTCTGCAGCTTGGTCGGTTTTGCGTTTAACGTGCTGGCACCAGGCAATTTGATTCGGGAAGATACGGCGGAGAGTATGGGAGCGGTAAAAGCGATTGTCATGTCATTTTACTGGGGAATTGTGTATGTGACGGAATGGCTGACACCGATGGTGCTGGTTGGCTTTGCAATGCTGATTCCTGCGATTTACCGGCTGGCAAAGCAGGCAGAAGGAAAGTTTTTTAAACCCTTGTATGCAGTCTTTCTAAGCTTTTGCGTTTTCTGCGCGATGTTCACGCCGACGTTGTATGCGACGTCCAGCGAGGGACCCGATCGCTGCAAAAATGTGATGCGCGTGGTGCTGTATTTGCTGGTGTTCTTTAATTTGCTCAATGGATGTGGTTGGGCATGGCAGCTAAAGCAGCCAGGACAGCGAAAGCAGTCCGGACAGCATTCGCAGTCCCGGCAGCGAAAGCAGTCCGAGCAGCTTCCGCAGTCCCGGCCGGGATTTTTTTACAGGCTGCTGGAGCTTCTGGAAGAAACAAAGAGCGCGTTTTATGCTGTGACGTTGATTGCGATGGGTGTGATTTTCCTCTTTGCGGCGGATAAAAATACGTATACGTCCGTTTCTGCCGTGCGTTCTATTTTAAATGGTGAGGCGGCGGAGTATGCAGCGGAAAACAATGCGCGCCTGGAATTGTATACAAATGGGGAAACGGAAATCACGATCACACCACTTTCCGTGGAACCGTATTTATTGTATATCGACGATGTGACCAATGAGGGCGACCGGGGCTACTGGCTGAATCTGGCGCTGATGGATTATTACGGAAAAGACAGAATTACCGTGTCTGAACCGGAAGAATAAAGGAGAGATAGTTATGGTATACGATTGTTTTCAGTTTTTCAACGAGCTCGATATTTTAAAGCTGCGTATGCATGTTTTAAACGATGTTGTGGACAAATTTGTCATCAGCGAGGCGACGGTAACCTTTTCCGGTGAGAAAAAGCCGTTATATTTCCAGGAAAACCGGGAAATGTTCAAGGAGTTTGAAGACAAAATCATTCACAAGGTTGTGGATGATACGCCGATGGATACGAGTGCTTTTATGCGTGACAGCCACCAGAAGTGTGCAGTAGCGCGCGGTTTGGAGGGTGCAAAGGACGATGATATCGTCATTTTCTCCGACGTCGATGAAATCCCGAATCCGGAAGCAGTAAAAAAGGTTCTGGCAGATTTTGACGGCAGCAAAATCTATGCGCTGGCGCAGCGGAATTTTTATTGTTATCTGAATATGGAAGAAACCTCCGGAAGCCTGCTGTCCATTACGGGTGAGTTTGAGGGCTTTACCGGAAAAGACAGAAGATGGCTTGGAACAAAGATCTGTAATTATGGAATGTTAAAACGGTTTACGACGGAGCAGCTGCGGGACAGTAAGCAAAAGGAGCTGATGGTGCGCGTTGCGGACGGCGGCTGGCATTTTTCCTATATGGGCGGCGGTAAGGATGAGTCTGTGGAGGATCGTGTAAAATACAAGATCAAGAGCGCGGCACATCAGGAGTATAATAATCGGGCAACGCTGTCGAAGGTGAAGAAGAAGATCCGGAATCATGAGGATATTCTGGGGCGGAGTACGGATTTTCAGATTGTGCCGGTGGATGAGAGTTATCCGGTGTATTTGAGGGAGCATCTGGAGGAGTACCAGTATTTGATGTATCCGGAGAAGAAGTCCTTTTTTGACCGCATCCTGGGTCGTTGAGGGAGGGCTCTTGTCCGCCCGCATGCAGTTTTGCGGGCGGTTCCCTGGTCTGCGTGCTGTGTCCGGCATTTGGTCTGGTGCAGCAGCGGACTCGCTTTCGCTCGGTTCAAAACGCAGCGGGTGCGTAGGGCTGCAAAGTACGCAGCCCAAGCACCGGCGTTTTGAGACGGTCCGCTTGTCTGCATCCAGACCAAGTGCCGGTCGCAGCACGCAGTCTCCGGGAACGTCCGCAAAACTGCTGCATGGGCGGACAAGAGGCGCTGTGTCGGGCGGATGGAAGGTCAAGGTCAAGGGCGTGAAGGTCAAGGGCTGAATTTGTGGGATTGTGTGGAGGACGGCAAGGCGTTCCTGCGGAGCTGTTGCCTGTGCGTGAAGGGCGTTTGGATAGAGCAGTTAGGAGTTTTGGATGGTGAAGGTTTCGATTTGTGTGCCGGCGTATAAGAATCCGGTTGGTGTAGAGCGGCTTTTGGAGTCGATAAAGGTGCAGTCTTTTACGGATTACGAGGTGGTTGTGACGGATGATTCTCCGGACAGGTCTGTGGAGGAGGTTGTACGTAGGGCAGAGGTTCCGGGGATAGTCTATGTTCGGAATGCAGTTCGCAAAGGTGCAACAGGGAACTGGAACGAGGCGGTGCGGCATGCTTCGGGTGAGTATATCAAGATCATGCACCACGATGACTGGTTCACGGATCGGGATTGTCTGGCGCGGTTTGTAGAGATGCTGGAGGAGCATCCGGAGGCGGATCTTGCGTTTTGCGGGAGTCGGCAGGTGATGTTGGATGGTGTCGGAAACCGGACGGGAGAGGAGTTTGACCGGGCGATCAGCGATGAGCATTTGAAGATGATCTCGGAGGATTGGCGGGATCTTTATATCGGGGATTATATTGGGGCGCCGAGTGCGACGATTTACCGGAAGGGCGCGCCGGAGTATGAGGAGAAGCTGACGTGGATTGTGGATGTGGAATTTTATATGCGTCTGCTTCAGAAGAATCCGAGGTTTGTGGTGAGTAAGGAGCCGCTTGTCAGCATCGGGGTCAGCGAGAATCAGCTGACGGAGAGCTGTCGGACGGACGGAAAGTTAAATATTTTCGAGTATGGGTTTGTGATGCAGGAGTTTTCCCTGCTTTCAGAAGAAAAATATCGGCAGAAGTTTATTCAGATCGCGTTGAAATATAAGATGCCGTTTGCATCGCTTGCGCCTTACGGGATTCCGAAGAAGGAGTATGAGAAGGCGGCTGCGAAGAAGCGGCGGGAAGATTTTGTGTTTTATGTCGGAGTTGCAAAGCGCAAGGTTCGGGAAGCGTTTGGGAAAAAGCGGTTCGCATGAAAATTGGAGGTAAGAATGGTTCAGATTTTACAAAAGCTGCTTCATATTTTGAATAAAGATCAGAAGCGCAAGGTTGCGGGACTCGGCGTGATGATTTTTATCGGAGCGCTGATGGAAATGATCGGCGTCGGGCTGATCATGCCGGTGGTTGAGGGCGTAATGGCGCCGGATCAGCTGCTGAATAAGTGGTATATTCAGGTTTTGGAACGATTTATTCATTTTGATACGCCGAATCAGTGGCTGCTGTTTTTGATTGGTGTGATCATTGCAGTTTATTTTATCAAAAACGGTTATCTGCTTTTGCAGACATATGTGCAGTCTCGTTTTGTCAACACGAATCAGTCCAATACGATCAGCTACATGCTGGAGGAATATCTGAACCGTCCCTATGAATTTTATTTAAACGCGGATATTCCTACGATTTTCCGCACAATTGATGGTGACGTACCGAAAGTGTTTACGACGCTGATGGAGTATATCCAGCTGGCGACGGAGCTGATGGTTTCGGCGGTTCTGTGCGTGACACTGCTTGTAACAAACCCGACGATGACAATTTTTATTGTTGTGGTCATGGGCGGAACGACGGTTGTAATCCTGAAAATTTTAAAGCCTACCTTAAATCGGCTGGGGCGGACTTCCCAGCGTCTGCAGAGTCAGATGGGAAAATGGCGTCTGCAGTCCATTTACGGGATCAAGGATGTAAAGATTTTAAATAAAGAGCATTATTTTGCATCCAGCTTCGGAAAATATTCTCAGGAGAACGCGAAGCTGACGACAGAATATGCGGTGCTTAACAACATGCCGCGTCTGCTGTTGGAGACGCTGAGCATCTGCGGTATTTTGGGATATCTTGCAATCTGTATTTTAAACAGCGCGGACATGACGGAGCTTGTGCCGCAGATTTCCGCGTTTGCAGTAGCGGCGATGCGTTTGATGCCGTCGGTAAACCGGATCAACACGCATATGAGCAATATTGCGTTCTATGAGCCAAGCGTGAATTATGTTTATGAAAATGTAGACTTCACATCCTATCGTCTGCATGGAAAATATGAAAAAGACTATGATCCCCATACGCCTCCGATGGAGCTGAAAAAAGAGATTCGCATGGAGGACGTCAGCTATACTTATCCCGAAAGTGACAAGGTGATTCTGGATCATGCTCAGATGCTTGTACCCGTTGGAAAATCGGTGGGTGTGATGGGACCCTCCGGTGCGGGAAAGAGTACCGCGATCGATATTTTAATGGGACTTTTGCAGGTACAGGGCGGCGAGATTTTATGCGATGGAAGAAATATTTTTGAAAATTATCCATCCTGGCTGTCCCATATCGGTTACATTCCGCAGACCATTTATCTGACGGATGATTCGATTCGTGAAAATATAGCGTTCGGTGTGGCAAAAGAGGATATCGATGATGAGCGCGTATGGCATGTGCTGGAAGAAGCCCAGTTGAAGGATTTTGTAAAGGAGCTGCCGGGTATGCTGGATATGGAGATCGGGGAGCGGGGTGTGCGTCTCTCCGGCGGTCAGAGACAGCGTCTTGGTATTGCGAGGGCGCTGTATCATAATCCGGAGATTCTGGTATTTGATGAGGCAACGAGTGCGCTGGATACCGATACGGAAACGGCGATTATGGAGGCAATTGAGAGCTTTCATGGAAAGAAGACGCTGGTGATCATTGCGCACAGGCTGCGGACGATCGCGGGGTGCGATATTATTTACAAGGTGGATAACGGAAAGATCGTGGAGACGACGCTGGCGGCAGAGGAGCATTAGGACGGGAGGACGGTCAGCCGCCGTGCTGTTTTGCACCTGACGCTGTCGTTCCCGTCCGCCATGCAGACTCGCTTTCGCTCAGAAGAAAAGCGCAGCGGGTACATAAGGATGCAAAAGACGCATCCTAAGTACCGGCGCTTTTCTATGGTCTGCATACGGCGGATCGGGAACGGCAGCGCCGGCGCAAAAAGCGCGCGGCGGCTGACCTGGCTGTGTAAGGCGGAAGGAAAAAGGTCAAGGTCAAGGGCTGAGTTTGCTGGTGGCGTTCTGCGGACGGCAAAGCGCTCCTTTGGAGCTGTTGCCTGTGTGCACTGTGTGCAAGCAGCCCATGAACACGGGCTGTTCATGGACGTGAGAAAGTGATTCAGGAGTGCGCTGTCTGGCGGTTGAGATTTGATTATGGAGGTGCGGTGTGGCAGAACTCTTAATCTTATGGGGATATATTGGGATAGTGAATAGTTGCATCGGAGCTGGTGTTTTAAAAGGCATTGGTTTGTTGACAGGCAGGAAGAAGATTGTCTATGGTCTGGCAGGTACTGAGCTTGCCGGGATCGTGGCGATCACTGTTTATGCCCAGACGGTCAGCATTTTCGGTAAGGTTTTTATGGCTGCTCATTTGATTTTGCTGGCGGCGGCAGCAGCATGTGCATACTGGTGCAGGAAAGAGCTTCTGGTGATTTGGAGCCGGGTGAAGAAGATATGTCTTTCCTGGGAAGGTGTTCTTTATCTGATTTTTGCAGTGATGACAGCTTATTTTGCATCCAGAGGGCTGCAGCATACGGATACCGGAATTTATCATGCTCAGGCGATTCGGTGGTATGAGGAGTATGGGCTTGTAAAAGGGCTTGGCAATCTGCAGCAGCATTTTGCTTATAACAGTGCATATCTTGCATATGCGGCTGCCTTTTCTATGAAATGGCTGGTAGGGCAGTCGTTGCATGGAACCAATGGCTTTTTGCAGGCATTTCTGTGTATCTGGGCGCTGTACGGTCTGAAGAATTTTGCCCGGCATAAAAGTCATCTGGCGGATGGATGCAGAGTTGGAATTTTATTGTATGCAATTGTTGTGTCAGAGCGGATTATGTCTCCGGCAACGGATTTCGGGACGATGTATCTGGTATTTTTTATTGTAACGCTGTGGACGTCGATTGCCTGTGAAAAAGAGGGTAAAGTCGGGGAAAAAACAGATCTGTATGCACTGCTTTGTGTTGCGGTTGTCTGTGTGACAACTTTTAAGCTCTCAGCTGGAATGCTCGTCATTCTTGCACTGTATCCGGCGGTTTGTCTGATTCGGTCAAAAGAATGGAAAAAGATCGGAATCTATCTGCTTTGTGGCTGTGTTGTGCTTGCGCCGTGGCTGGTGCGGAATGTGCTGATTTCCGGATGGCTGATTTATCCGTTTGCAGCAATTGATCTGTTTTCCGTAGACTGGAAAATTCCTGCTTTTTATCTTCAGAATGATTCGGATCAGATCAAGGTTTGGGGACGTTGTCTGTATGATGTGACGAAAATCAATGATCCTGTGAGCGCATGGTTTCCCGTCTGGTGGGGAGAAAAGGATCGTTATGAGATGATGCTTTTGATTGCCAATATGGTTGCCGGGATTTCAGCAGTGTTGTCGGTTGTGTGGAAACGAATCCGGAAAGAAAAGTTATGCTGGGATCGTGTCGTTGTGTATGCAGCGGTTTTAGGCGGCATTGCAGGCTGGTTTTTCCTCGCTCCGTTTATCCGGTACGGGCTTGCGTTTCTGTTGATTTTTCCGTTAATGGCATTTGGCGAATGGCTGCGTCCGATGCAGATGGGGCCGGTGCGGATTGCGTCAGGTTTTCTTTGCGCAGCGATCTTTTTCAGTTTGAGTATGTACTGGGATTATTATGTGTTGTTTGATCTGGTTTGGGGAAAGCAGCATCTGACAGACCCGGCTTGGGTTGTACAGCAGGATTATGACAGCGTAGAGGTGGAGTCGTTTGAAATGGAAGGCGGTCTGATAGTTTATTATCCGGCAGGCGGGCAGGAGAATATCAGTTATGACGCTTTTCCGGCGACGGCATATCAGATGATGGCTGAGAGGACGAAGTTACGGGGAAGCGATATCCGGGACGGGTTTATGCCAAAGTGACGGTTCGGACGGTCAGCCGCCGTGCTGTTTTGCACCGGTCGCTGTCGTTCCCGTCCGCCATGCAGACTCGCTTTCGCTCAGGAGAAAAGCGCAGCGGATGCATAAGGATGCAAAAGACGCATCCTAAGCACCGGCGCTTTTCTATGGTCTGCATACGGCGGATCGGGAACGGCAGCGCCGGCGCAAAAAGCGCGCGGCGGCTGACCTGTCTGTGTAGGGCGGAAGGAAAGAAGGTCAAGGGCAAGGGCTGAGTTTGCTGGGTGGCGTGTAGGACGGCAGGGCACTCCTCTCACGCGGACGGCAAGGTGCTCCTCTCATGCGGACGGCAAGGCGCTCCTGCGGAGCTGTTGCCTGGTAGTAGAGCTGGATGTAAAGGCAGCCCCCGAATACCCCCTGTGACCTGCTTGCATTGGTATGGCGGATGCAGTATGATAGTAGAAAATGAGCGGTCTGTGCGGAGTTGGAGCGCAGGCAGCGGTTTAAGATGAAATGAGGATTTATTATGGAGTGGAAAGACGGCAGGCTGCAGCTTCCGAATGTGACGCTGATGGCGATGACGAGTGTCAATGTGCGGCAGACGATCAAGGCGATGCAGTACAGTATGCGTCAGATTGATTTTGGGGATTGTGTGTTGATCACGCATCGGAAGCCTTTCTTTTTGCCGAAGGGTATTCGGTATGCACATACCTCTAAGCTGACGAATATTGACTGTTTTAATTATAAGATGCTTTATGAGCTGGGAGATTATATCCATACGGATTTTGTTATGGTGGTGCATGCGGATGGGTTTATCGTGCATCCGGAGATGTGGCGGGATGAATTCCTGGATTATGATTATATCGGTTCTCCGTGGCCGATTCCGAAGGATGATATCACATACCGGGATATTAACGGGAATCTGTGTCGGGTCGGCAACAGCGTGGGAATCCGCAGCCGGAGGCTTGTGAATTTTCCGAAGGAGGCAAATCTGCCCTTTGAGCCGGATCACGGTTCCCTGAATGAGGATGGTTTTTTGTGCGTAAAGAACCATCATTTGATCGAGGCAGCGGGGATGAAGATTGCACCGTTGGAGGTTGCAAAATATTTTGCGCATGAGACGATGATTCCGGAGATTGAGGGGATCACACCCTTTGCGTTCCACAAATGGGCGGGGACGAACGCGCAGTATCCGAGGTTTTAGAGCGGACAGCCGTTTGGCGGTCTGATAGGGCCGGTATCCAGAAGGAGCGGTCAGAGAGGGTTGTCCACAGGAAAGGAACAGCATGGCAGAGCAGATTGCACATACGAAAAATGAAAAAATAGAACAGTTCGGCAGGATCTGCTTTTATGCAGGGCTTCTTTTGGAGCTTCTGATTGTCATCCTGGACAAGAGTTCGTGGATCAATCCGCTGGAAGGACAAATGTTCCGGGTCAGCTTTCTGCTGTTTGCCTGCAAGCTCTGTGTGACGAAGTATTCCAAAAAAGAATGGCTTGCTGTGCTGGCGGCAGGAGTCATTGCGGGGCTGTGTTATCTCGGCTCGGATCGGGATGAGGCGGTTCGAGTGGTTGTGTTTGTTGCATCGATGAAAGGGATTGACCACAAAAAGGCACTGCGGGTTGTTTTTTATGTGACGCTTACCGGAATGGCAGTGCTGGCGATGCTTTCGCTGGCGGGCGTTTTGGGCGAGGTTTGGGACGCTGGCGCTGGCTATGGAATCAAAGAAGGCAGCAGGCGGCTTTGTCTTGGCGTCGGCAACAGCAATGCGCTTGCGATTATGATCTGGGCGCTGATGACGCTCGGCATTTATCTGTTCCATGAAAAAATGAAGCCGGTGCACTGGATTCTTCTCGGCGTACTGACGGTTGGCGTTTACGCTGCGACGATGACGCGGACGACGTTTCTTATCATGGCGGCAACGCTGGTGCTGGCGTTTGTGATGGACAAGTCCTCAAAAATCCGCGAAGGCAGCGTTGTCTATATCGGCGGAATGGCAGCGGTTGCGGCGGGCTTTGTCTTTTCCTTGTACGCAGCGCATATTTCCAACTGGTATGAACTAATGCCGGCCTGGGTGGTCAGGATTGACAGGATCCTGACCGGGCGTATTTCCAGTATTTATGCCTTTGAAAACGGCGGCGGCGTGCTCAGAAACTGGAAGCTGTTCGGCGATCCGAACTATGTGGAATATTTCGATATGGGTTATGTGCGCCTGTTTTTCTGGTATGGAATCATTCCGGGTGCATGCTGTATGGTGCTGCTGTTTCTCCTGATGCGTGTCTGCAGAACATTAAAGGATACCCAGGGCTTTGTCCTTGTGCTGTCCTTTGCGCTGTTTACGGTAGTCGAGGCACATGCGGTATCGGTCTATCTGGCGCGCAATTATGTCCTGTTTTTGTTGGGAGCGTACTGGACGGCAATGCTTCCGCTGGGTGGGGAAGCAATCTGGTGGTGGCAGCTGCCGGTGGCTTTTTGGAAGCACGGTTCCAAAGCAGCGGATGGCAGCTTTGGGAGGAAAGCGACGGTTGGCAATTGCTCCGAAGTACAGGAGAAGGCTGCAACCATAAAGGAGGCTGCGAGATGACAGAAAGAGCAGCCGGACGAAAAAATACAACGCAGTTTGTTTTTGCAGAGAACAGTCTGGATATTCTCCGCCTGTTTGCGGCGCTGCAGATTGCGATCACGCATTATCTGAATCTGACAATGCTCACATATGGAAAAGACGGACCGGGGGATGGACTGCTGCTTGGCTTTAAAAGAGCGCTGACACTGTTCCCCGGCTTGATTATTCTCTTTAGCATCAGCGGATTTCTGATGGGAGAGACACTGATGCGGACACAAAACCGAAAAATATTTGCCCAAAAACGGATCCTGCGGTTGTATCCGGCGCTATGGGTCAACATTGTGCTGACGATGGGGATGCTCTCTTTGCTTCCCGGCGTCGTTTCGGGGCATGGGAAAGATCTGCTGACCTGGGCAGTTGTACAAGGCGTCGGTCTGGCCTATACGCCGTCCTTTTTGCAGGCGTTTGCGATAGAAAGCATCAACGGGACGCTTTGGGCGCTGATGGTGGAAATTCAGCTGTACGTTCTGGTTGCGGTGGTCTGGAAACGGTGTCTTGCCTGGAAAGACCGTACCTGGCATGTCCTCCTGGTGCTGACTGCGCTGTTAAATTTCGCCTGCGGCTTTTTAAAGGATTCGGGAGCGCTTCCGGGCGCAGCTGTTTCCCTGCTGGATCGAAGCTTCCTGCCGTATCTGGTCTGGTTTTTTGCAGGGCTATATCTGTGGCATTTTAAAGAGACAATTTTACAAAAACTGACAGGAAAATGGTTTATTCTGCTGATTGTATTTATCTGCTATAAAGTGTGCTGGCAGACCTTTGGCTGGAAGCTTCCGGGATATTATGCGGACCTTGTGACGAGCCTTTTGCTCCCGGCGGTTGTGCTTGCCTGCGCCTATGGCTGGAAAAAGCATCGTCTGAAAAATGATTTGTCCTATGGAATATTTTTGTACCACTGGCCGTTGATCAATCTGGTATTTTACTGGAATCTGCCGAAAAAGATGCATCACATTCCGCTGTTTCTTTTGTATGTGGCAGGATTTCTTACGTTGGCGTGCGCATCGTGGTTTTTACTGGAACGCCATGTGTTGAAACGAAAACGTTGAAACTTATGCAGTGGAAGCAGCATAACATCCTAAAATAGGGTACAGCAGACTGCGCATAAAATCACTGGCGCAATGGGAGAAAACGTATGAAAGTTGTAATGCTTGGTGCGGACCGCAGCGTAAAGGGCGGCGTATCCGCGGTGGTCAATAACTTGTACGAGGCGGGACTCGATCAGCGCATTGACCTGACCTATATTGGGACGATGGTGGACGGAAGCGCTGCTGCGAAGCTGTTAAAAGGTGTTCAGGCGCTGTTGAAATTTGTCGCCGTATTGCCGAAAGCGGACATCGTTCATCTGAATATGGCGGCGGATGCGAGCTGCTACCGGAAGCTGATTTTTATGCAGATCGCCCTCTGGTTCCACAAAAAGGTTGTGATTCACGAGCATGGCGGAGATTTTCAGGGCTTTTATTATAAACGATGCAGCGCGAAACGACAGGCGTATATCAAAAAAATGTTAAACCGTGCGGATTTGTTTTTGGTGCTGACGGATGTCTGGAAAGATTTTTTCGCAGACATGGTGGATCGGGACAAAATCCATGTCCTGCAGAATGCGGTTCCGGTTCCGAAAATGCCGAAAACAGATTATAGCAGCCATACGGCGGTCTTTTTGGGACGGCTTTGTCCGGAAAAGGGAGTGGACGAGCTGTTGGACTGTGTAGAGGCGGTTTGGAAGAAGCACCCGGATTTTCATTTGGTGTTGGGCGGCTTTTGGGAAAACGGGACGGAGGAGCTGCAAAAAAAAGCAAAAAAGCTGGAAGCCCAGGGAATTGTCGAATGCCCCGGCTGGGTATCTGCAAAGCAGCGCACCGAGCTGTTTGAGCAGAGCAGTATTTTTGTCCTGCCGACGTGGTTTGAAGGACAGCCGGTTTCTCTGTTAGAGGCGATGGCGGCGGGAATGTGCAGCCTGACGACTGCAGTTGGCGGGATTCCGCAGACCCTCGGGGAGCCGGAATGGAACAGTCTGCCGACTGGGAAAGACGGATGCGGCGTGATGGTAGAGGCAAAAAACAGCCGGATGTTGGCAGAGGCGCTGGAAGAGCTGCTTTTGAATGAAAATCTGCGCCGCAAAATCGGTACAAAAGCGCGGACGAGGGTGCAGGAGCATTATGCGATAGATAATTATGTAAACCAACTGATGGGCTATTACGAGCAGTTGAGAAAAGAGGGCTAATGCCGCATGGAAAAAAAGGTGAGTGTGATCGTTCCGGTTTACCGGACGCTGGAGTGGCTGGCGCGCTGTGTGCAGAGCATCACGGGTCAGACCTATAAAAATCTGGAGATTATTCTGGTGGACGACGGTTCGCCGGACGACTGCCCGGCATTATGTGATGACTGGGCGCAGAAGGACGACCGAATCCGAGTTTTGCATAAGGAAAACGGAGGTCTGGTGTCCGCGTGGACGGCTGGCGTATCAATGAGCACCGGCGATTATCTGTGTTTTGTGGACAGTGACGACTGGATTGACGCCTGCATGGTGGAAAAGATGCTGGATTTTTCGTCCGACTGTGGAAAAGAGATCATCTGCGGCAATTATGTGCAGGAGGAAAGAAACCGCAGCATCGAAATTTATCAGGCGATGGAGCCGGGCATTTATACGGGGCGCAGCCTGCAGGAGCGGATTCACGGAAAACTTCTGGGGCAGGAAAAACGTCCGATTACGATGTCCCGCTGCATGAAACTTTTTTCCCGTACTTTAATTGTTGAAAATATGAAATACTGTGATCCGTCCATTCGAATGGGCGAGGATATGGTCATCACCCTTCCGGCGCTTCTGGATGCGCAGCGGATTGTGGTCATGGAGGGCGCAGCGTGGTATCACTACCTGTTTTTGCAGGAGTCGATGGTACACAGTTATGATGCCGGAATGTATGAAAATATCCGCAGTCTGGATAAAATTGTTCGCCAAATCCTTGCAGACAAGCATGCGCCGAACGCCCAAAAACAGACGGATCGGGAGCTGCAGCTTCTGATGTTTCTGGAAATCAAGAACGAAGCGAGAAACGGACGGGAAGGCTGGAAAGGGCGGCTGCAGAAGGAATGCAGGGAAACAGAGCTGCAGGAAGCGGTCAAAAGAATGCCGCTTGCTCCGACTGTCACGGAAAATAAGCTGATGTATCAGGTGCTGGCGCATCCGGAAAATACAGTGATGATGCAGCTTGTCCATCTTCTTTTGTGGGCAAACAGCAAGCGGCAGCGCTGAATGGAGAGTTGTATGGAATCAAAAAAGCAGGGACAGATCAGTATTATCATGCCGGTTTACAACGGCGTTTCCTGGATTGGGGAATGTATCGAAAGCATTCGGCAGCAGACGGATACGAACTGGGAGCTTCTGGTGCTGGACGATCATTCGACGGACGGGACGACGGAGCTGGTGCTTAAACTGGCGGAAGAAGATTCGAGGATTTTCCCAATTTTACGTCAGAAAAACGGCGTATCCGCAGCGCGTAACGATGGACTGGAAAAAGCGCAAGGGGAATTTGTCATGTTTGTCGATGCGGATGACAAGCTGGATCCGCAGATGCTCTCTGTGCTTCGGGCGATGCTGGGGCAGACAGAAAGCGACCTTGCGGTCTGTGATTACTATAGATGGAACGGTAAACCGGACGGAGTTTATAACCGGTCAGAAGAACTGTTGAAAACGGATGTAGAGCGGGAGGAAAATGCTGCCCGGGCAAAAGAAGTGCTGCGTGCAGACGGCGCAGAAAAAGCCGCGGCAGAAGCCGTTTCTCCACAACGCGCAGTTCGTGCGGAGGGCGTCCGTGTATACAATCGCTCAGAATACGTTTCGGACTATCTCCTGCGCGGCAATACCCGCTGCTGGAGCGTATTATACCGCCGCAGTGCAATTGGGCAAATCCGTTTCCGGGAAGACTTGAGCATCGGCGAGGATATGATGTTTCTGATGGATTTACTGACGCAGATTTCCAGCGTGAGCATCACAGAGTATCGCGGCTATTTTTACCGGATTAACGAGCAGGGCGCGATGCTCAAGCCCTTTAAACCGAGCTACATGGATGAAATCAAAAGCTGGGAGCTTGCGTGCAGGCTTGTGGAAAAAGAGTTCCCGTCCCAGAAAGGGCGGGTATACAGTATTCTGGCGGTTTCTGCGATGCTGGCTGCCGGAAAAATTGCGCGCCTGCCCGGTGTTGAACGGAAAAAATACCAGACGGAAGTCGCACAGTGCCGCAGTGCTGTTCAAAAAGGACTTGCAGTTCCCGGGGCAAAAGAAGAGCTGCCGGAGGGCTATCGGATAAAAACGATGCTGTTCACCGCCTGTCCGGCGTTGTATCTTGCGTTGTATCATCATTGGAAAGGTTGAAGTAACTGTTCCGTAGGTCTGCGCATTTACTGCGCTGACCGTAAGAAAACTTAGACTAGAAGGCAAAAATCCTATCGGCATAGCCGATTTGGAATGGATTTTTGCGCGTAACTGTGGGGGTACTGAACAGTTACAGGTTGGAAATAAGAACCGGATGCCGAGGGATTGAATTGCTTTTGGATGACGCAAAAGCAGAATGAGAGGAATCATGAAAGACGATAAAATTGTTTTATATATGCATGCGGGAAGCGGCAACCACGGCTGCGAGGCGATTGTCAACAGTCTTTGCCGGATGCTTCCCAAACCGGCGATTCTGATGACGAACCGCCCGAAGGAGGATGAAACCTATTCCCTGAAGGAGCTTTGCAGCAGCTTTGTACAGGAAAAAAGCATCGAAAAGAATGTATTCGTGCATACCTGGTACTATTTGAAGCGAAAGCTTTTACACGACCCGGACTGCTTCATGGAATACCGGTATCAGGACATTTGCGGGAAAAATCTGCACCGTCTGAATATTTCCATCGGCGGGGATAATTATTGCTATGACAACATGCTCGACCGGCTGATTTCCGCAAACCGCATGTTCCACAAGCAGGGCGCTAAAACGGTTTTATATGGCTGCTCTATCGAGCCGGAGTTGTTAAAACGTCCGGAAATCATGGAGGATATGAAGCGCTACGACGCGATCGTCGCGCGGGAAAGCCTGACCTTTGCAGCGCTGCAGGAAGCCGGAATTGACAAAAATATCCATTTATATCCGGACTCTGCTTTTTTACTGGAAACAAAGCTGGCTCCCCTGCCGGAGGGCTGGGTTCCCGGAAAGATGCTGGGCCTGAACATCAGTCCGATGATTGTGGACAATGAAAAGACTCCGGGCATTACGATGCAGAACTATAAAGCGCTGATTTCTCATATTTTAGAAACGACCGATCTGCATATTGCGCTGATTCCCCATGTGGTGTGGGAAAGCAATGATGACAGAAAACCGATCCGGCAGCTTCATGAAGCCTTTGCATCGACCGGACGTGTGATCGAGCTGCCGGATGGGTCCGCTCCGGAATTAAAGGGCTATATCAGCCGCTGCGAGATGTTTATCGGAGCCCGGACCCATGCGACAATCGCGGCATATTCCTCCTGCGTGCCGACGCTGGTAGTCGGCTATTCGATCAAGGCCCGTGGAATCGCAAAGGATTTATTTGGAACGGACGAGGGCTATGTCCTGCCGGTGCAGGCACTCGCCCAAAAAGAAGACCTCGTCAACGCATTTGACTGGCTGTATCAAAATGCACAGGCACAGAAAGCACACCTGCAGCAGATTATGCCGGACTATTGCAAAAAGGCAAAAGAAGCAGAAAACCTGTTGAGAGAACTGTGAGGGAAAATTGTGAGCCAGATACAGGAAATGATAAAACCGGCAGCAGCGATGCTGGATACTTATCCGGTGGTGACCACCAAACAGAAAATCAAACGGTGGATCAAGACCTGCGTCCCGGGCATGACGCCGGAAAAGGTGGAGCGTTATTCCTGGCCTCAGGCGCTTCTTGCGATGGGGCTGTTGCAGGCATATGAGCAGACAAAGGACAAGACTGCGTTAAGCAGTGTGTTTTCCTATCTCAGACGGTGGAAAAACAGCGGATATCCAATCTCTCATGTGGATCATGTGATGAATGGAAGCGTTGCCCTGTGGACAGAAGAGATTTTGACGAGGGAAAAAAGAGAAGATGCAGAATCTCTGGAAGCGCTCTGGATCTGCCGGGAAGGGGCAGACATTTGCGCAGGCTGGATCAAAGCAGCGAAAAAAACTGCGGACGGCATCCTTGCGTACCGGAGCCAGCATCCGGACTGGCTGTTTGCAGATACCCTTGGGATGCTTTGTCCCTTTGCCTGTCGTTACGGTGTTCAGAAACAGGATAAAGAGCTGTTAAACCTCGGAATCCGTCAGCTGGAGCTCTTTTTCCAAAAGGGGATGGATGAAAAAACCGGTCTGCCCTATCATGGCTATGATGAAAAGAACGGCACGAAATACGGAATAATCGGCTGGGGAAGAGCCTGCGGTTGGATGCTGCTTGGATTGTCGCAGAGCATTTTGTGGATTTCAGAGCAGCCTGCAGGAGCAGAACAGACGAACAAGCTGCAGGCGGAGCAGCCTGCAGGAGCAGAACAGGCGGACAAGCTGCAGGCAGAGCAGTCAGCAGCTTGTCCGTCCTCCCAGTCTGTTGCCCGGGAGGGCTGCAATCGTCTGCTTTTACTGCAGCAACAGCTCCTTGACAGCATTTTTGTATGGCAGCGCGCAGACGGTGGATTTTCCTGGCAGCTGCAGGCACAGGAGGGACACCGGGATACCTCAGCGGAGGGGATGATCGGATATGGGGCCTGGCTGGCAGCGGAGACTGCAGCTGTGCAGCGTTCAGAGCAGTGGAGCCCTGCACTGAGCCGTCTGGCAGCCATCATGCAGACGAGCATCCGTGATGGGCGTGTCACAGACTGCTCCGGCGAATGCAAGGGCTTTGCGGAATATCCGCAGGTATACGGAACCTATCCCTGGGGCAGCGGCAGCGCGCTGGCCTTTCTGGCAGTGCAGCTTTTCAGGGAAGAGAGTAACGATAGGGCAGAATGATCCTTATGCCCTATCACAGGACAAGTTCGATCAAACAGTTTGGCAGGAATATCAGGAGAACAGGACGAAAAAACATGGGAAGAGTCAGATATGCGACCAGAAATATAATATTCGGCTTTTTAGGGAGCGGGGCAACGACGCTGCTCAATTTTATCCTGCGGCAGGTGTTTATCACCCATCTGGGCGATACGCTTCTGGGCGTGCAGGATCTCTACAGCGAAATTCTGACGATGCTTTCCCTTGCGGAGCTTGGCGTCGGAACCGCTTTAAACTACAGCCTGTACGGTCCGGTAGCGCGGGGGGAGCGGGAAAAAATCAAATCCTACATGCAGCTGTATAAAAAAGCGTACCGCACCATTGCCATGGTGATTGCTGTCATCGGACTTGCACTGGTACCGTTTTTACCCTGGATCGTCAAAAATGCAGATTATCTGACTTTAAGGCAGCTGCGGGTTTACTATCTGCTGTTTCTGTTCAATACGGTGACCACGTATTTTGTTGCATATAAATACAGTCTTGCCAATGCGGAGCAGAAAAACTATATCCAGACAAACGCGGATGCCATCAGCAAAGCGGTTTCCGTGGTGCTGCAGCTTCTGGGACTGCTGGTACTGCCAAACTACCTGTTATACCTGCTGATTCAGGTCGGCGTATCCCTAGGACAGAAGATTTTTATCAGTTGCTATCTGAACCGCAAATATCCGCTTTTGCTGGAAAAAAATGTGGAACCGCTGACAAAAGAAGAAACCGGAGCGGTGGTGGATAAGACAAAGGCACTGATGCTGCACCGGATCGGGGATATGGCGCGTCTGCAGACGGATGCGATCATTATTTCGTCCTGTCTGGGTGTTGTCTGGGTCGGTCTGATCGGAACCTACAAGATGATCGTCAATTCCGTTTCGGGTTATGTAAACCTGATTTTCAACTCCGTCATTTCCAGCTTTGGAAATCTGATCGCCACGGAGAGCAGGGAAAAGCAGTTTCAGCTGTTTCTGGTGTATCGCTTTTTCGCAATCTGGATATACGGATTTTCGGCTGTCGGATTTTTCCTGCTCCTGTCTCCTCTCGTGGAGCTGTATGTCGGAGCGGATCGGGTGTTGGCAACTTCGATTATCGCCTGGTATCTGACGGACTATTTCTTCAAAGGGGAACGTGTCGTGCTTTCGAATTTCAAAACGGCGGCCGGTGTTTTTGAACAGGACAAATATCTGTCCATCCTTCAGGGCATCGTCAATCTGGTGCTGTCGATTGCTCTGGTGTTTAAAATCGGTCTGGCGGGCGTGTTTATCGGAACCGTCGTATCCGGACTGATTGCAAATATCACAAAACCCATCATTATTTATCGGGTTTGCTTTGAAAAAAGTGCGGTTTCCTATTTTCAGGAGTCCATCAAATATCTGCTCGTCATCGGAGCTGCGCTGGCAGTGCTCATTCCGCTGCAGAAGCTGCTGATGCCGCAGGTGACCATTGCAAAATTTGCGCTGATGATCGGGATCATTACGGTTGTCTTTAATGGAATTTTTCTGATGGTGTTCGGCAGGACGGAGGAATTTCAGTATTTGTACGGAATGGTAAAAGGGAGGTGGAAACGGTCATGATTATCGTAGAGGTGATGGGCGGACTGGGAAACCAGATGCAGCAGTACGCGTTGTACCGGAAGCTGGAGTCTTTGGGAAAGGATGCCAGACTGGATGTTTCCTGGTTTCTCGACCAAGAGCGGCAGACAAAGGTGCTTGCAAGCCGGAAGCTGGAGTTGTCCTGGTTTGAAAATCTTCCTGCAAAATATTGTACACAGGAAGAAAAGCAGGAAATTCTTGGAAAAAATAATTTGGTCGGAAAACTGAAAAAGAAGCTGCTTAGGGGCAGCAACCGGCATTTTACGGAAAGCGACATGTATCATCCGGAAATCTTTGATCTGGAGGACGCTTATTTAAGCGGTTTCTGGGCGTGCGAGGCTTATTATGCGGATATTTTGCCGATGCTGCGCAGCCAGATTCATTTTCCGGATCCGGAAAAGGGTGAAGGCTGGGATTTAGAGGCTGCCGCGAAAAATAAAGAAACGATGGAGCGCATGAAGCAGGAAGCCTCTGTGAGCATCCATATCCGCCGCGGGGATTATCTGGATGCGCAGAATGCTGCGATGTTTGGCGGAATCTGCACGGACGCTTATTATGAAGCGGCGATTTCGTATATAAAGGAGCAGACACCGGACGCACATTTCTATGTTTTTTCGGATGACTCTGTATATGCGAAAAATGCCTACCCCGGAAAAGAGTTTACTGTCGTGGATTGGAATACCGGGAAAAACAGCCTGTTTGACATGCAGCTGATGAGCTGCTGCGGCCATAATATCTGTGCAAACTCCACCTTCAGCTTCTGGGGAGCGCGGCTCAATCCGAGCCCAAATAAGGTGATGATCCGTCCGTCAAAGCATAAAAACAGCCAGAATATTGTGCCGGAGGAGATGAAAAAGCTCTGGGACGGCTGGGTGTTGATAGATGGAAAGGGAAGAATTATTTAAGAAAAGTTAAGAAAAGCGGTTCCTCGAATACGGTATAATAATACTGACACACGGCAATTGCACATATTTTTTGAAGTAAAATGTGCAGCAGCGAACAAGACGGTACAAACTGGTAATTGGGCGCGTTTGCGCTGTTTTGTAGATTGAGGAGAAATTATAATGAAAAAGAAAATAGTTATATCTGAAAAAGTGACAGCGGTTATGCTTGCAGCAGCGATGGCCATTAGCATGACAGCATGCGGCAGCCCTGCAAAAGATATGCAGGGAGCAGCAGAAACAGCAGCGGATGAAGAAACAAGTACGGTAGAAACAGCAGCGGATAGAGAAACAAGTGCGGTAGAAACTGTATCAGAGATTGCCGGAAATACAACGGAAAGCACGGAAAATGCAGCGACAGACGCAGAGATTTTGGTTGCAGAAGACCCGGATACAGAAATTACAGCGTCAAATGAGAATACCGACATCAAGGTAACGGTAGAGGATCAGAAGGAAGAAAAGAAAAACGATGCAGGAGAGGTCCTGGTCACAATTAGCGTTCAGAAAGCCACCATCGAAGACAGCGGCTATGATGCACTGCAGAAGGTGCTGGATCAGCAGAGCGCAGATACCTATGAGCTGGCGCAGGAAGCATGGGGAGATATGCAGGCCTTCCTGGAGGATAATGATTGGGAAACCACTGGCTCTTTATATGGCATCGAGGATACCATTTCCATGAAGCGTGGGGATGACAGAATCTTCAGCTACGTAACCACGGATTATTCCTATCTCGGAGGTGCACATCCCAACGTCGTTTATAATGGTTACAATTATGATACAAAGACCGGCAAAAGGCTGACACTGCGGGATGTGACAGAGGATTACGACAGCCTGTACGCACAGGTTCTGGACACTCTGAGGGCTTTTCAGGAAGAACAGGAGGATTTTATGTTCTTTGAAGACTATGAGGATACTGTCAGGGGAATGTTTTATGGATTTTCAGCCGAAGAAGATTTGGAGGACAGTGACATGACAGCCGCAGACAGGGAGGAAACCCCGGATACTGCAGGGACAGCGTCCGATATCGACAATATTCAGTGGTATCTGACCGACAATGAGCTGGTGGTGATCTTTAACCGTTATGATATCGCAGGGTATGCCTTTGGTCCGACTGCGGTAAAGATTCCGTTCGAAACAGGGCTGGTAAAAGAGATTTATTCATGACAATAGAATGCTCGCAGAGCGTGCATTCTATTGTTGGAAGTAAATGTGCGAAGCAAGAGGAATTATGCCTATGAAGAATGTGATTGCAGTGATCTGGGACTGCGATAAGACGCTGATCGACGGATATATGCAGGATCCGATGTTTGCAGAATATGGCGTTGAGACGAAGCAGTTCTGGGCGGATGAAAATAAAATTCTGGATGAATACCAGAAAAGCGGCGTGCGGGTCAACCGTGACACCTATTATCTGAATTATTGTATCAAATGTGCCCATGAGGGGATTTTCCCGGGCTTAAATAATGCAAAGCTTCGCTCTTTTGGAAAGCTGCAGAAGCTTTATCCGGGGACACTGGAATTTTTCCGGAAAACAAAAAACATGTTCCGAAATGATGCGAGCTATTCGGAATATGATATTCAGGTAGAGCATTATATTGTCAGCACCGGGTTTGCAGAGGTAATCCGGGGAATGGAGCTGATGAATTATGTGGATGATGTCTGGGGCTGCGAACTGATGGAAGCGCCGGATGCAGAGAATCAGCCGCTCATCAACGAAATCGTTTATACGATCGATAATACGACGAAAACGCGTGCGATTTTTGAAATCAATAAAGGAATCGGAAAGATTGACGGCATCGATGTCAATTCCAAGATTCCCCAGGAGCTGCGGCGTGTGAAATTTGAAAATATGATCTACATAGCAGACGGACCAAGCGATATCCCGGCATTTTCCCTTGTACATCAAAACGGCGGTTCCACCTTTGCCATTTATCCAAAGGGCGACGTCGCTGCCATGAAGCAGGTAGAACAGATGCGTGCAGACGGAAGAGTTGACATGTATGCCGAGGCGGATTATTCCGAAAATACAACCGCAAACATGTGGATCACAAACCGCATTCAGGAGCTTGCCGACAAAATCCGGGAACGGGAAAAAAATAAAATCGAAAAATATGCCGGCAGTGTGCCGAAGCATCTGGTGTAGGGGATGGTAGGGTGAAAATTTAAAGTAGAACATAAAAATAAAGTAGCAAAAGGATAGAGTCGGTGCTGAATTCCCCAGTTGAGAAAAGAGTTTGTACTGGATTTATTAGAGTATGAGATTACTCCTGCTAACCTATTGAAGGAACGGAAGATTTGCAGAACGGAGAATTTTATGTACTTAATAATAAAGCTGAAATGTTGGATATATAGAATGATATTTTCGAGTATGTGTTTTACTTTTTGAGCGAAATGAGGAATAATAAAACTATGAAAATAAAAGAATTTATTGACAGACATGAACGAGTGAAAGTGATCTGGGAAGCGTTGCAGAAGAATTCTGATGAACAGTTTAGAAAACGTGTTTTGGGAACAGATTGTCTGAATATTTCCGTCATGGAAAATACTAATATTGACAGGAAAACTGGAAAATCAGGAATATTATACCAGATTGAAATGGGAACGTGGGGAGACGGTTTTTTTGCGGAATATAAGAAACTCCTGAATTATTTATATTTTGCAGATTTTTTTCAATGGAAACCGTGTGTTCATTTTAGCAATCAATTTACATATGCTGAGGATCATCCGATTAATGGAACGGAGAATCCATTTGAATATTTTTTTGAGCCGATTGTTAAGATGGATGATGCGAATGAATATCGATATTATGTCAATAGCAGAGAGGTTGACTGGGAGTTTGCCAATCGGCTGAAACCTGTGAATGGATATGATATTTCAGAAGAATATATTCAGGCGATGTCAGAAATAAACCAAAAATATATCAAATTTAATGATATTACTTTGCGGTATTTACAGAGTACAGATGATTTATTAGGAAAAAATAAAGTATTGGGAGTACATGTACGTCTTACAGATTTTAAACAGAATTTTCTGGGGCATCCTGTTTGTATTACAGCAGAGGAACATTTAAAATATGCGGTAGATGCTGTTAAAAAATATGGTTTTAATAAGATTTTTTTGGCAACAGATGACGTATCAACAGTTGATTTGTTTAGAAAAGAGTTTGGAAAGAATTTGTTGTATTATGAAGATGTAACACGTTCATCCGGAGATGTTTCGGTCGCTTTTTCTGATAATGTAAGAGAAAATCATCATTATAAGCTGGCGTTAGAAGTAATAAGAGATATGTATACTCTCTCAAGATGCAATGGTTTGATTGCAGGTAAATCTCAGGTCAGTATATGCGCAATAATAGAAAATCGACGAAATAGTCCATATGAATTTTTGAAAATTGTTGACAAAGGAAATAATATAGGTAATGCAAAAAAGTATTCGGATACAGATATTGTAAAAGGGTAATCTGAAGAACTTTCTTAATACATTTTGTGAAAGTTATTATGTGAGACTAACTATTAAAAGTCAAGACTCAAAATGATATTTTTTGAATAAAGTACAGAAATGTATTTTAGATATATTGAGAACTCAGTTAGGGTTCTTTGTACTTTGGAAACTGCATGACAAAAAGAGCATCATGACAGGTGCTCAAAAAGGAGTATTGAATTAGAATTAATTAAGCTGCTTTGATATATTGCTGCTTCGATTTTTCAAGATGGTAAATGACTCGAACCAGCTTTTTTACAGCATGTGAAAGGGCAACGTTGTAATGTTTGCCTTCAGCTTGCTTCTTAGCAAGATAGGCTGCAAATGTTGGATCGACATACTTGGCTGCATTGTACAGAGCATATCGCAGGTATCTGGAACCACGTTTTTCCGTACGTGCGTAAGCACCATCCAGTTGTCCGGATTGATATGTTGATGGCGAAAAGCCTGCATAAGCTAAGATTTTATCAGGAGAATCAAAACGACTGAAATCGCTAATCTCGGCAATGATCATAGCTCCCATGCGATAACTGATTCCAGGAATACTGAGAATCGGAGAGTTGATTTCATCCATGATGATTTTGATTTCATTTTCGATTTCGTCAATCTCGGAATCAAGTTCCTGAATCAGCATGATGGTGTGTTTTAGTTCAAGTGATTTCGCAGGCATATTTGAGCCGATAGAAGTTCTTGCAGCATCTCTAAATGTGATTGCTGTTTCCTTGCCGTAGTGACCTTTTGAGGATTCAGAAAGTAGATTGGTAAGTCTGGTAAGGTGAGCATTAGCTACTTGTTTTGCACTGGGAAATGCAGAGAGCATTGCATAAACAGATGCCATATGAAGTTGAGGAACCAGTTTTTCTAATTCGGGGAAAAAATACAGACAAGCCTGGAAATGGAAATTTTCAGCTTTGCACGTTCTTTTATCTTATCAAAACGATAACGGGTTAATGACTTTAGTTCTTCGTTGTGGTAAGATGTATCTGAGCAGGACTTTAAGTTCAGATCAGACATGAGCATAGAAGCAATCGTGCGGGCATCTACTTTATCCGTTTTCGTCTGTCTAAGGCTTAGACTTTTTCTGTACAGATTGGTATGTAATGGATTGATAACATAGGCAGGCAAACCTTTATCAATGAGATATCCAAGAAGATTGTAACTGTAGTGTCCGGTGGCTTCAAGTCCTACTTTTATTTTTGTTACATCATCCATAACGGATGCAATCTTTTGATAAAGTTCATTAAAACCATCTAAGTTGTTGGTGATGGTAAATGCTTTAAATAACACTTCTCCATCGGAGTTAGTGATAAAACAATCATGCTTATTTTTGGCAACATCAATTCCTACGTAAATCATAATAAACCTTCTTTGAAAAGTATTAATGCTGTTTTAGAACCACAGGGTGCTCCTTGTGATTGTAACCTCGTTCTAAATAAACCGTCATGCGGTATCTAACTGATTAACAAATGGACAAAGAGACTGTGGTTGGAGCCTTTATCAAACCATCAAGTGGTAGGAGAACAAAACCAATCTACAGTATCTCATATATCATAGTCGAACCTACAGAAGAGGTAAAGACGAGACTATGATTTAATAGTTATTAAGACCTTGGAGAAGGTCTCTAAAAACTACTACTATATAATACGAGGCAAAATAAATGCAAAATTATAATCTATTGATATCTATTATTATCCCGGCCTGGAATGTTGAACAATATATTTCAAAAGCATTAGAATCCTGTATTGCACAAACATATACTGACCTTGATATCTTAGTTGTTGATGATGCATCTGAGGATTGTACTTGTGAGATAGTTGGACAATATTGCAAAAAAGATCCCAGAGTCCGTTTAGAAAAAAAGGAACATGAAGGGGTATCAGCCGCTAGAAATAAAGGAATAGAGTTAGCGAAAGGTCAAATGGCTATATTTTTGGATTCGGATGACTGGCTGAATTGTGATGCCATACAGATTTTGGTAAAGAGTTATCAAGAACATCCGGGATATCTGATTGGGGCAAAACCAACTTTTGTGAGCGAACAGGAACAATGCAGTTGTATTTCAGATAGCGTGGATAAAGAATGTGCAGCGGTAGTTTTGTCTCAACATGATGCTTTGATGAATACTGATACGGATTATTACAGGAATGCGAGTGCATGCTATAAATTATTTTCACTTGATGTTATACGTTCTAATCATCTGAAATTTGACAAAGAGGTTCTCTTTGGCGAAGATGGTCTGTTTGTTTTTTGTTATCTGAATCATGTAAAAGGAATGGTTTATCATAATGTTAGTATATGGAATGTGTTGATGCGCTCTACAAGTAGTACACGTTTACGTTATAATGAAAAATTTATGACTTCCATTTATGGGGTAGAAAAAATGCTTGCCTATCCGCATGAAAAATCAGATGAAATTGATACGATGTTGAAAAAATTTCTGGTAACAAAGTCATTAAATATGATTCGAAGGTATTTGGATTGCGGGAATACGGATTCGGTTATACCAAAGCAATATCGATATTATATAAGAAAATATAAAACAGCTTATTTAAAAACAGCTACTGCTGGAGAGACAATTCGGACAATAATGATACTTTACGTTCCTTTTTCAATATATGCAGCTATTTATCGAAAAACACACTGTGTTCAATAAAGGAGATACGCTATGAATTTTGCAGTAATTCCATGGAGTAAGAATGAATTAAATGATTATATTTTTTATTCAATAGATGATCGGGGGGAAAAAGTACCGACTCCAACAGCTGCATATCTTATGCAAGAAGAGTTTAAAAGACTTGGACATGTAATACATACCGTAGATTTGTTTAATGATTTAATGAAAGTGGATTTTTTCCTGTTTTATGTCTTGGATTGGGATTGGGTGAAAAAAATTACTGAATTGGGATTAGAAAAACGGATGGTCTATTGTAATGCAGAACCACCGACCGTTTCAGAGTGTAATACACCGAATGGTTATGAAACATTAAAACGGTATTTTGCGTATATTCTTACATGGAATCCGGATTGGATTGATAATCGAAGAATCTTTTTACGCAATATACCTTATTTCTTTGATTTTCAGCCATCTCTTATTTCCTTCGAGGAAAGAAAGCTGATTACAGCGATTTCCGCCAATAAAAGATCTAAATGGAAGGATGAACTGTATACAGAACGCGAAAATTCTTATCGGTATTTTGAAGAGCATTATCCAGATGAATTTGATTTTTATGGTGTGGGTTGGGAAAATACAAACCATCCGTGTTATAAAGGAAAGATAAAAGATAAGAAGCAAATTTTTCATAATTATCGATTTGCGATATGTTTTGAAAATACCAGGATGGATAAAAATTATATTACTGAGAAAATTTGGGATTGTTTAAATTCACAGATTGTTCCGATTTATGCAGGAGCAAAAAATGTTAAAGAATATATTCCGGAAGATTGTTTTATTGATTTTTATCAATTTAAATCTTATGATGAATTGGCAGATTATTTGATACATATGTCAAAAGAACAATATGAGAAATACCTTTATTCTGCTAAAAAATTATTAGAAAACAAGAAAGTAGTTTATTTATTTAGCGGAGAAAAGTATGCACAGGATATTCTGAATGCGGTTTCTCATCGCACAGAGTTTTCAATGCATTTTTATGACAAGATATATGTTCGGATTTATCCTGTGTATTTGAAATTAGTTTCCGAACTAAAGAATTTTGTGAAGAAATTATTAAAAAAGGCCTGACAAAATGTTTCGAAAAGTAATGGAAAAACAATGAAAAGGCACAGAGTATGATTGGTGAGATGTATCGATTTGTCATTGCGTTCTATGTTACAATAGGATATGATCGTGAATAGAAACAATAACAGGGAGGCCTGAAATGAAAGTATTGGTAACCGGCGTAGCCGGACAGCTTGGACATGATGTGATGAATGAGCTTGCCAAACGCGGTCACGAGGGTATTGGCTCGGATCTGGCAGCAGAATACAGCGGTATTGCAGACGGCAGTGCCGTAACAAAGATGCCTTATGTATCGATGGATATCACCGATGCAGCGGCAGTAGAAACTGTTTTACAGGAGATAAAGCCGGATGCTGTAGTACACTGCGCGGCATGGACTGCAGTGGATCTGGCAGAGGATGACGATAAGGTGGACAAGGTTCGCAGCATCAATGCCGGCGGCACGAAGAATATCGCAGAGGTATGTAAGAAGCTGGACTGCAAGATGGTCTACCTTTCCACCGACTACGTATTTGACGGACAGGGTACTAAGCCCTGGGATCCGGACTGCAAAACCTACCAGCCTTTAAACGTTTACGGACAGACGAAGCTGGAAGGCGAGCTTGCAGTTTCGGAGACCCTGGACAAGTATTTTATCGTCCGGATTGCATGGGTATTCGGCATCAATGGCAAGAACTTCATCAAGACCATGTTAAATGTCGGCAAGACCCACGATACGCTGAAGGTTGTATCCGATCAGGTCGGCACACCGACCTACACCTATGATCTGGCACGCTTGCTGGTAGACATGATCGAAACCGACAAATATGGTTATTATCATGTGACCAACGAGGGCGGCTACATCAGCTGGTATGATTTTACAAAGGAAATTTTCCGACAGGCAGTGGAGCTGGGACATACAGAGTATTCCGAAGACCGACTGACGGTACTGCCGGTGACAACAGCAGAATATGGCCTGTCCAAAGCAAAACGCCCGTTCAATTCCAGACTGGATAAGAGCAAGATGGTGAAAAACGGCTTCACACCGCTTCCGACCTGGCAGGATGCGTTGCGGAGATATTTGAAAGAAATTGGGATGTAAGGTACAAGAAAGAGAAAAGATACAAGTAAGGTTTCCACAGGGAGGCTTTATTCATGACAATAGAATGCCCGCAGAGCGTGCATTCTATTGTTTGTATTATAACGGGAGAAGAGTTATGGAAGTGAAGAAAGACTGGCTGTCCGGTGTTTTAAAAGTTTTGCTGTGTTTCTCTTTTGTGTATCTCTGGGTCATGGCACTTGGGTATGTAAAGAAAAGTTATTGTGGAATTCCGGGGGCGGCAGTCTTTCTGATTGCGGCGTTACTCGATGGAATTTTGGTCTGGTGCGTATGGAAAAAGAAAAAATTGAAATCAGACAAAACGACAACCATAAAAACAGAAAATATCTGTCTGTTGTGTGCATCCCTTGTATTGCTGGCACTTCAGTTTGTCGTGATCTGGAACGCGGTTTTCAGGACGGCATGGGATCCGGGCGCAGTCTGGTATGGCGCTCATTTCGTGGAGATGGGGGATCAGGATGGCATCAACAGCATGGGATATTATTTTTCTGTGTATCCCAATAATCTGCTTTTGGTATGGATTTATTCTATAGTGTTGAAATTAAATGATGTAATAGGTACACCGATTTCAAATGGTACGATGCTGCTTGCATTATTTCAGTGTATTTTTGTGACAGGTGCAGGGGCTTGTCTTTATAAGACTGTGCGCCATTTTGTGGATCAGAAAATTGCCTGGATTGCATATGGATTTTATTTTATTCTGGGCGGGTTGTCGGCGTGGATTATGATTCCGTATTCAGATTCTACCGGTATTATTTTCCCGGTTTTTCTTTTCTGGCTTTATGTGAAATTAAAAGAGACAGAGTCTGCAAAGAAAAAATGTGTATTGCTGTTTCTTATGTTTTTCCTGTGTTACATCGGTTTTGAGATCAAGCCGATGGCGGCAATTGTGGTGATTGCGATCGTTGCAGTGGAAGGAATTCATTTTGCTGGCAGGCTGTTGAAAAAGCAGAGCGTCTGGAAAAAATCGTTGCTGGCATATTGTCTGGCAGCAGTGCTTGGCTTGGGAGCGGCAGCTGGGGGAGTTTCTGCAGTTGTTGGTTCCATGCATTTCCCGGTTGTTACGGATACCGTGCTTGGCTGGCAGCATCACATGATGCTGGGATTGAATAAAGATACAAACGGTGGCTACAGCCAGGCGGATTTTGATTATTCGACGAGCTTTTCCAGTGTAGAGGAGCAGCATGCGGCGGAATTAAAGGAAATCGGAAAACGATTAAAAGATTTCGGCGTAGGCGGATATCTGCAGCATTTTGTAAAAAAATCAGCGAGAAACTATTTTGACGGATGCTTCGGATGGGGAGGACTTGGCGAGACTTTCTATACAGAAATCTTCCCGGAAAGAGGAACAGTATTGTGTTCCCTGATCCGTTCGCTGTATTATGATAACACGGAAGATACGCTGTACCGGTATCAGGCGCTGTTTCGGCAGATTTTGTGGTATATGGTACTGGTTCTTGTCCCTTTTTCTGTATTTACGAAAAGACCCCTGGACAAAAAACGCCAGGTTGCAGTGCTGTCAGTGCTGGGGCTGATGCTTTATCTGCAGATTTTTGAGGCACATGCAAGATATCTGTATACATTTGTACCGATTTTTGTGTTCCTTGCGACAGAAGGAATCGACAATCTGAGAGAATATCTGAACCAGAAATCAGAGCGCAGGGTTAAAAAATGAGAAAATTCGATAAAATTATAATTGGTGCCGGATTGTATGGATGTTATGCTGCAAATCTGTGCGGGAAACGTAACGAAACGGTTCTCGTTCTGGAATATGACGAAGCACCGTTTCAGCGGGCAACATATATCAACCAGGCAAGGGTACATATGGGATATCATTATCCGAGAAGCCTTTCGACTGCAATGAAATCCGCAGGATATTTTCGGAGATTTGTAGAGGATTTTTCTTTTTGTATTCATGATAAATTTGATCAGATTTACGCGACTTCGGAAAAGTTTTCGTGGACGAATGCGGTGGAATTCGTAGAATTTTGTAAAGCTGCCGGGATCCGTTGCGAAGAAGTGTCTGCGGCCAAATATTTCAATCCGGGAATGTGTGATGGTGCCTTTCTGACAGAAGAATATACCTACGATGCGAAAATCCTCGGGGCGTATTATCAGGAACAGCTGGAAAAACAAAAAAATGTCGAAATTCAGTACTGTGCCAGAATTGACCGGATCACAAAGACAGAAAAATCATTTGTAATTCGTCTGGAAGATGGAACAGAATATGAAACTTCTTTTGTGTTAAACGCGTCCTATGCTTCCGTGAATCAGATCCTGCAAAAACTGGAGAATGTCGGGACAGAAAAGTTCAAAATAAAATATGAACTGTGTGAAATTATTCTCTGTAAACCGACAGAGAAGTTAAAACCGATCGGTCTGACTGTGATGGATGGTCCGTTTTTTTCAATCATGCCGTTTGGATGCACAGGACTGCATTCTCTGACCTCAGTTACGTTTACACCGCATGTCACTTCATACGAGGAATTGCCGACATTTTCCTGTCAAAAAGGATTGGAAAGCGGAGAAAATTCCTGCACGCCCGGGCATCTGGGAAATTGTTCTGAGTGCCCGCATAAACCGGAATCCGCCTGGATGTATATGTCGCAGCTGGCGAATAAATACATGAAAGCAGAGTACGGATATACCTATCAGCAGTCATTATATTCGATGAAGCCGATCCTGAAATCGTCAGAGGTGGATGATTCCAGGCCGACTGCAATCAAAGTGCTGAGTGAAAGACCGACGTTTATCAGTGTGTTGTCTGGAAAAATCAATACAGTATATGATCTGGATACATATTTATAGGGATGAAAAATGGAAAACAGGGTTAAACAGAAAAAATTTGTTTCATTGGTTTTATATTTACACAATACACAAAATGAGGTAGTACCTTTTTTTCAAAAGGTGTTGCCGGTGTTTCAGGACAATTTTACAAATTTTGAAATTGTATGTGTAAACGATGCCTGTACGGATGGTACCATTGGCGTCTTAAAAGAATATCTGGAAGAAAATCATTGTTCGGAAATGGTCAATATTATTCATATGAGCTTTTTTCACGGCCTGGAAAGCGCGATGAATGCAGGCAGGGATCTTGCGATCGGAGATTTTATCTATGAGTTCGACACGGCTTATGTGGATTATCCGTCGGAGCTGATTATGGAAGTTTATGATAAGCTTCTGGAAGGCAATGATATTGTATCGGCAGGGACAAGGGATCATGTCCGAATGACATCCGGGTTCTTTTATTTTTGCTACAATAAAACGAGCAGAGGAAGAGGAAAAATCGGACCGGAAACTTTTCGGATTGTTTCCAGGCGTGCAATCAACCGGATCAAATCCATCGGGCAGTATATTCCATATCGAAAAGCAGTTTATTCCAATTGCGGATTAAATACTGCCGTTATGAATTACCGTTCTCTGGAAAAAGGAAAGAGAAAAAACCAATATGTGGGAGAGAGATTTTCCCTGGCATTCGATTCTTTTATTTATTTCACAAATGCGATGGAAACGGTTTCAGCAGTAATATGCGGCATCTTTTTATTGTTGTCTGTCGGAATGGGAATTTTTGTTGCAAAGGACCTGATTTTTCATAATGCGGTGGTGGAAGGATGGATTTCTACCATGAGCTTTATGGCATTGGGATTTTTTGGCGTATTTGCCTTACTGACGATTATTTTGAAATATTTGTCTGTAATGCTGAATTTGATTTTTAAAAAACAGAGATATCTGATTATGGATATTGAAAAGGTGGTAAAAGGATGAAACAGGACGTATTGAGTATCAATTTGTTGTTTCCGGTATTGAATGAACGGCTGAGACTGGAAAACGGGATCGAACGTTCTATGGCTTATTTAAAAGAAAATGTAACGATACCATACCAGCTGACAATCCTGGATAATGGTTCGGAGGATGAAACACCAGAAATCGGCAAAGCCCTTGCAGCAAAATATCCGGAAGTAAGTTATGTCAGGGTAGGGGAACGCGGCGTTGGTGTTGCATTTCGAAAAGGAATTTCCATCAATACCTGTGACTTGGTCGGATACATGGATATTGATCTTTCCACAGATTTAAAATATCTCGGGAAAACGATCGAAATGTTTCAGAACGATCCGAATTTACAGTATGTAAACGGAAGCCGGTTCAGCAAAGAATCTGACACAAAGGGACGAAAATGGTATCGGAAGATCACGTCCATGGGACTTGTACTTTTGTTAAAAACACTGTTTCATATGAAAGCGACCGATGCGGTCTGCGGGTTCACTTTTCTGAGAAAAGAAGCGGCAGAGCAGCTTGTAAGGGAAAGCAGTCAGGATAACGGCTGGTTTTATACGATTGAATTTTTACTCCGCGCGGAACGGGATGGAATGAAAATTTATGATATGCCGGTCGAATGGCAGGAAGACTACAATACGACGGTAAAAGTGTGGAAAACGATCAAGAATTATCTGATTCAGATGTACCATCTGAAAAAGGCATTTCGTCAGGAAGATAAACTCAGAAAATAAACGATTGCGATACAAAACCGGAAGGATGGAGAGAGAACACTATGCTCAAAAGAATTGATTTAACGAGAGATTATCAGAAACATAAGGCAGAGTATCTGGAAGCCATTCAGAAAGTGTGTGAGGATACCGCATTTTCCGGTGGAAAGTATGCGGATGAATTCGATAAAGAATTTGCACAGCATTGTGGAGTTCCCTATGCGTCGGGCGTAAATAATGGAACCTCTGCGCTTCATTGTGCGATGGTTGCGCTGGGAATCGGAGAAGGGGACGAAGTGATCGTTCCTGCCAATACCTATATTGCGACTGCCTGGGGTGTGACTTATACGGGGGCGACTCCGGTATTTGTGGATTGTACTGCGGATACCTGGGAAATAGACCCGGATAAAATCGAAGAAAAGATCACAGAGAAGACGAAAGCAATTATTGGTGTACATTTATATGGACAACCGTTTGAATTTAACAAGGTAAAAGAAATAGCTGACAGACATCATCTGTATGTAGTGGAAGACTGTGCGCAGGGACATGACGCTTTATATGAGGGGAAAATGGTTGGAACGCTGGGAGATCTCGGATGCTTTAGCTTTTATCCTGGAAAAAACCTGTATGCGTTTGGAGAAGGCGGAAGTGTAACCGGCTATCGAAAAGAGTACTTCGATACGATCGAAATGATGAAAAATCAAGGTTGTACAGTGCGTTATTATCATGACATGATCGGATATAATTATCGACTGGAGGGCATCCAGGGAGCAGTGCTGAGTGTCAGCCTGAAATATCTGCCGGAATGGACTGCCCGCAGGCGGGAGATTGGATGGCGGTACACAAAGGAAATTACAAATCCGGCGATTACCCTGCAGCATCATCCGGAAAATACGAATCCGGTCTTCCATATGTTTGAGGTGGAGGTGGAGGATGACCCGGAACGTTTTCTGGCTTATATGGCAGAGAAGGGAATTGAGTGCAACCGGCATTACCCGGTGCCCTGCCATTTGCAGAATGCTTATAAGCATCTTGGTTACCAGGTTGGAGATTGTCCAAACGCGGAGTATCTGGCATCCCATTGCGCGACGTTGCCGCTGTTCCCGGAAATGACGGACGAGGAAGTTGAAATGGTAATCCGGGCTTGTAATGCGTATCAGACCACCTGAAACAGATTCTTATGACACCAGACCGTATAGTACCTGAAAACAGGGCAGGCAGGAACAGATTGTCCTCTTGCCTCAAAAGTGGTATACTTCTCGTATAACGGGGAATTCTGCATTTTGGAAGATTTTCCCGTATGGAAAACTAAAACACAAGGAGTGCCGGAGTTTTGGCAGTGACAGATAGAATGGAGTTAAAAACACAGAAAAAGGAAGCTGCATTGACAGTCAATGAGCTTTTATACCTGATTTTCTTCGGTGTGATGCTGTTTTCAAAGGGAATGGGCTGGTACGATGGGATGCGTCCGTATCAGCTCTGTCTGCTGATCGGAATGGGATGCCTTGGGCTGAAACTGATTCTGACAAAATATACGCCGTGGCAGCTTCTGGTCGCAGCGGTGTTCGGCGTGCTCGGCGTTCTGAGCTGGCGCTGCTCTGCGGAAAAGGGAATGCTGACCTGCGTAATGATGTTGATCGGTATGAAAGATGTGCGGATAAAAAAGGTCTTTCAGGTCGGGGCGGTTGTCTGGAGCAGCGTGTTCCTTTATCGGATTCTGGCGTTTCTGATCGGCTGGGACAAAGGCATTCTGCTGGTACATAAAAAGCTCGGAGCCTTTATCTTCCGGTGGAGTATGGGATATCCGCATCCGAATGTATTCCATATTTCCTATGTAATTTTGCTGGCATTTCTGTTTTATCTGTTGCAGCAAAAAGGCAAAAAGCTGTTTGGCTGGATTGTTGCCGCGCTTGTCGGAAACGTACTGATTTTTATCTATTCAGTCAGCTTTACCGGATTTTTGTTGACCGGAATTTATCTGATGCTGGTGCTGTATTTTGAACTGCGCAGTCAGTTTAAAAAGCCGGAAAAAGTGCTGATGCAGTGCGTGCTTCCGGCAGGACTGGCATTTTCCCTGCTGGCGCCGCTGATTCCGGAAGGAAATCAGTTTTATGAAGTGATGAATAAACTGATGAATACCAGACTGCGTCTTTCCAAATATTTTCTAACGCAGGAAAGGATTACACTGTTCGGACAGCAGTTCCAGCTGGCGGATAAAGATCTGAACATGGACAATTCTTATGTGTTTGCATTGATGACCTACGGGGCGGTTGTTTTTGTCCTGTTGATGATCGCCTATTTCTTTACCATCCGGAATCTGGTAAAGGAGAACCGGCGGAAAGAACTGGCGATTACGCTGGGATTTCTGATTGCCGGAATATCGGAGCCGTTTTTGTTCAATACTTCTTTTAAAAATGTTTCCCTGATTTTTGTGGGAAGTTATCTGCTAAACGAGGCAAACCCGATCCGGCGGCAGAACATCGCATGGATTGGAATCTGTACGCTGGGTGATCGGAGTCTTCCGAAAAATGCTCCGGCAGAGAAACTTGCAGAAAATTTTTTGCTGGGGTTGAAAAGGATAGGGGCTGCAGCAGGAGAAAAGAAATATTTGATTGCTGCGTTGACCTGCGCTTGTGTCGTGATCGGAGGCACTGCTTTTGGACTGACGGCACAGATGCCCAAAGAGTATCTTGTGCCCAAGTCGATCTGTGATTATTCGCTGCAGGAAGTCTATTACCTGGACGAGGAAGCAGCTGCAAAAGAGCGGGCAAACGGCTCGGAAGTATTGTATTATATGGGAGAAGAGACACCGATGTTTCGGTTCTCTGGAGTTACTGTAACAGTGGAATGGATGAGGGGTATGATCGGAGCAGCAATCCTGACCGGAGCAGCCGGAACACTGCTTGGAACAGGTATTGCGGAAATTTTAGAAAAAGGGCGGAAAAAGAGCGGACAGTATGAATGAAAAACTGAAATTCTGTAAATTGTTGGGAACAAACATCAATGTCATTACGATGAATGAGACAGTTGATTATATGGATCAGCACCTGGATGAGCTGCGTGGAAAATATATCTGTGTTTCCAATGTGCATACGACGGTCATGGCATTTCGTGATGCAGAATACCGGAAAGTGCAAAACGGCAGTGCAATGAATCTTCCGGATGGGAAACCCCTGTCTATTGTATGTCGGATGCGCGGACATCAGGAGGCGGGACGTGTTCCTGGACCGGATTTGATGCCGAGAATTTTCGAGCTTTCCGAGAAAAAGGGATACCGGCACTATTTTTATGGCAGTACGGAAAATACACTGCATGCGCTGGAACAGAGACTGCGTGAAAAGTATCCGAAGCTGAACATTGTCGGGATGTATTCCCCACCGTTTCGACCGCTGACAGAAGAAGAGGACGAGGCGGTTGTAAAACAGATCAATGATACAAAACCGGATTTTATCTGGATTGGATTGGGAGCTCCAAAACAGGAAAAATGGATGGCTGCACATGCCGGAATGCTGCATGGCGTCATGCTGGGCGTAGGGGCAGGCTTTGATTTCCATGCGGGAACGGTAAGACGTGCGCCGGGCTGGATGCAGGAGCTTTGTCTGGAATGGCTGTTTCGGCTGATGCAGGATCCGAAACGCCTGATTCCACGATATATGGATACAAATTTTTCGTTTATTCATTATGTCTGGAAAGAAAACAAGCTTTTAAAAAAGAAAAATCAGGAGCTGGTGCATACACCTTCAAGACCGAAGACAGGAATGAAGATCGCAATGATCGGACATAAGCGCATTCCGTCGAGAGAAGGTGGTGTGGAGATCGTCGTGGAAGAGCTGTCTACACGAATGGTTCGTTCCGGAAACCGGGTGGATGCGTATAATCGTTCCGGTTACCATGTATCCGGCAAAGAATTTGATGAAAAACATGGAAAATATTTTCAGGGAATCCGGATTTTTACGATTCCAACGTTTTCCAGCAGCAAGTTAAATGCGATTGTATATTCTTTTCTGGCAACAATCCGGTCATTGTTCGGGCATTATGATATTGTGCATTTCCATGCGGAAGGACCGTGTATTATGCTTTGGCTGACCAAACTGTTTGGAATCCCGACAGTGGCGACGATTCATGGACTGGACTGGCAGCGTTCCAAATGGGGAAATTTTGCATCTCATATGCTGAAGCTGGGGGAAAAGACCGCCGCACTCCATGCGGATGAAGTGATCGTATTGTCGCACAATATGCAGGATTATTTTCAGGAGACATACGGCAGAAAAACCCGTTTTATTCCAAATGGAATCAACAGACCGATTTTAAAGGGCGATTCCGAAATTAAGGCAAAGTATGGTCTGGAAAAAGACGGATATATCCTGTTCCTGGCAAGAATTGTACCGGAAAAGGGACTGCATTATCTGCTGCATGCGTTTGAACAAATCGAGACGGATAAAAAACTGGTGATTGCGGGCGGCAGCAGCCATTCTCAGGAATACGTACAGGAAATGGTCGATCTGGCGGCAAAAGACAGCCGTGTGATTATGACCGGATTTGTACAGGGGGAAGTGTTGGAAGAGCTGTACTCTAACGCGTATTGTTTTGTACTGCCCAGTGATATTGAAGGGATGGCGCTTGGACTGCTGGAAGCGATGAGCTATGGAAACTGCTGTATTGCAAGCAATATTCCGGAAAATACAGAGGTGGCGGAAGATCATGCCCTGTATTTTGAAAAGGGAAATGAAAGAGATTTGCAGAAACGTTTGGAGGAAGTGCTGGCGCATCCGGAACAGACGCAGAAAGCACATCAGGAAAATGCAGACTTTATCTGTGGAAAATATAACTGGGATCGGGTGACGGAGCAGACACTGCATCTTTATCAGCATGTGCTCAAGGCACGGGAGAATCAGAAATGAAAGTATTGATTGTCAATAAATTTCTGCATCCGAACGGCGGATCGGAAACCTATATTTTTGAAGTCGGGAAACAGCTTCAGAAGATGGGGCATCAGGTAGAATATTTTGGAATGGAGCATGAAGGCCGGGTCGTTTCGAACCGGCTTGATTGCTATACAGGGAATATGGATTTTCATACCGGAAAACTTCAAAAATTACGGTATCCGTTCCAGATTCTCTATTCGACAGAGGCTGCAAAAAAGATCCGGAAAGTGCTGGACGACCTTCAGCCGGACGTGGTTCATGTCAATAATTTCAATTTCCAGCTGACACCATCCATTCTCTATGCGATCCGTAAATATGAGAAACAGACCGGCAGAACGGTTCGGATCGTATACACGGCGCATGATTCTCAGCTCGTCTGTCCAAACCATCTGATGCAAAGACCGTCCGGCAAGCTGTGCCAGGAATGCCTGGGACAGAAGCAGTGGAACTGCACGAAACACAAGTGTATCCACAATTCCCGCGTGAAGAGCCTCTTGGGAAGCGTGGAAGCGAAGATCTATCAGCATAACCATGCGTATCGGATGTTCGATACGGTGATCTGCCCGAGCCATTTCCTGGAAGAAGTTTTGAAGACGAATCCGGATCTGGACGGAAAGACGGTGACGATGCATAACTTTTTGCCAGAGCAGGAGTTATATCCGGTCAAAAAGGAAGATTATGTTTTGTATTTTGGCAGATTTTCAGAAGAAAAAGGTATTAAAACGTTACTGAAAGCCTGTGAAAAATTAAACGATATTCCTTTTGTGTTTGCAGGAAAAGGACCGTTGGAAAATGAAGTAAATCAGTTGAAAAATGTGAAGAATATCGGTTTCACGAAGGGAAAGAAGCTTTACCAGACAATTGCAGCGGCGAAGTTTGTTGTCTTCCCGTCAGAGTGGTATGAAAACTGTCCATTTAGTGTAATTGAAGCACAATATTATGGAACGCCTGTTATTGCGTCCAGAATTGGCGGAACGGTTGAACTGATTAAAGAAGGAATGACCGGTGAATTTTTTGAACCGGGGAATCAAAAAGAGCTGGAAGAGAAGATCAGAAATCTTTGGGGAGATTCGGAGCGGCTTGAAGAGTATACCAGAAATTGTAAGGAAACAGATTTTCTGAATCTGGATGAATATTGTGAAAAGCTGCTGCAGATTTATGGCGGTTTAAAAGCCTGAGCAGAACACATTGAGCAGCAATACTTCTACAGTATATGCTTGAAAATGAGGTGCAGTGTGAAAATTTTGATGCTGGTCAACTGGAAAGTTGCCTATGAAAATCAAATACCGGAAGGAAAACAGCCGCCGGACTATGTCGTACCGGGACAGAAATACTGGTTTTTTCGGTATCTGTCGGATGATATTTCCGTAGATGTTGTGGATATCCGTTCATTTCCATGGCTGGAACGCTTTGAAAAAGAAAAAATCCGGTTTTATATCTGGCAGACGCTGAAGGTATTGCCGAAATTAAATCAGTATGACCTGGTTTTGTCCCATGGAATGCAGAGTGGGATTGTATTGTGCCTGTGGCGCAGACTGTTCGGACATGGAAAATATAAGCATATCGTGTTTGACATCGGTGGCTTTAACAGCGCGGAGGAAGAAGGAAAAGCGCTGAAGCTGATGCAGTTTGCAAGCAAGTCTCTGGACGGCGTGATTTATCATACAAAGAGCCAGATTACCTATTACGAAAAGTGCCACCCGTGGCTGCTTTCCAAAAGCAGATATATTGCGTTTGGGACGGATGCAGAATATTTTCAGCCGACCGGAACACCGATAGAGAAAGAAAATCCGTATATTTTATGTGTCGGTTATAATAAACGGGATTGGGATACGCTGCTGCAGGCATACGAAAAACTGAGAAATCTGCAAAAAGGGCGAAATCAGGATGGACTTGCTGATTTCCCGAAGTTAAAACTGATTGGGAAAGAAAAGCTGGATCGGAAATATGACGGTGTTGAGACCGTCGGATTTATTCCGGTTACGCAGCTGATAAAAGAAATTGAAAAAGCGACCTTTTGTGTGCTTCCACTGCAGTCTTTTAACTATTCATTCGGGCAGATGACACTGCTGCAGCAGATGCTTTTAAAAAAAGCGATGATTGCGGCAAATGTCCCCAGCCTGAGAGATTATGTGACAGACGGACAGGATTGCCTGCTCTATGAGCCGGAAAATGCAGAAGAACTTGCAGAACAGATGGAGCGCCTGATAAAAAATCCGAAGCTTGCCGAAAAACTCGGAGAGAACGCCATGAATTCTGTTCGGGAGAAATGGAATGAAAAGAGAATGGCGCAGGACATCTGGGAGTTTTGCAGGGAGATTGTGGGATAGAAATTTATGAGAATGGCAAGAAAGTGCCTGCAGGATATGTCATGTAATACGGTAGAACCCTCTGATGATGAAGAAAAAAGATCTGTTTAACCTGACAAATAGAGTTCCGTTTGATGACAGAGTAAATCATCAGGCAGAGGCGGATTGGGTGTATAATTATCCATATGCTGCAGTGGAAGAGGCATTGGCAAATGCAGTTTACCATCGTGCATATGATATCAGAGAACCGATAGAAGTACGGGTTGAAAAGGAAATGATTGAAATTGTAAGTTTTCCGGGACCGGATCGTTCGGTTACACAGGAAGGTTTAAAACGATACAGGGTATCAAACCGCAGATATAGAAATCGGCGCATTGGTGATATTCTTAAGGAGTTACATTTAACAGAAGGCAGAAATACCGGATTTGGCAAGATTCTTAGAGCTCTTGAAGAGAATGGTTCACCGAAACCGGAATTTGAGACAGATGATGATCACAGCTACTTTATTTCGCGTTTGTTTGTGCAGGAGGCGTTTTTAAAAGAGGAAAACACACAAGCAGGAACCGAAAAGGAGCCAAAAAGGAGCCAAAAAAAGGAGCCGAAAAAAAGCTGGATGTATTACGGCGAATGGAAGAAAATCCGATGATAACTCAGGTTAAGCTTATGGAAGAATTTAATCTTACAAGAAAACAGGTTCAGAAACTGATAAAAGATTTACGGGAAGATGGATTGATAGAAAGACAGGGATCCAATAGAAGTGGAAAGTGGGTTGTAAAGAAATGATGGAATCTGCTATTTCGAAGCCTCTTGTAAGCATAATCGTACCGGTTTACAACGTGGAGCACTATATAAAACGCTGCGTGGATTCCCTGCGGGGACAGACGCTGCAGAATATTGAGATCATTCTTGTAGATGATGGATCGAAAGACAACAGTGGGAGCTTGTGTGATGAACTTGCACAGCAGAATCCGAGAATCCATGTGATCCATAAACAAAATGCGGGACAGGGTCTGGCGAGAAATGATGGGCTGAATATTGCGAAAGGACGTTATGTCCTGTTTATCGACTCGGATGATTTTATTGAACCGGACACCTGTGAAAAGCTGTCAGACCGGATGGAACAGGAGGGAGCAGATCTGTGCAGCTTCGGCTATCAGATCGAGACGCCGCAGGGAGAGCTGTTTTACCGGGCGCAGTTAAAAGAACAGTGCTACGAAAACGAAGCGATCCGAAAGCGCTTTGTGCTTCATTTTTTTGGAGACTCGGCAGATGATGAGGAAATGCGGGGTGTTTCCGCATGTATGACGATGTTTCGTAGAAGTGTGATTGAAACAGGAAAAATCCGCTTCCGTTCGGAGCGGGAATATTTCAGCGAAGATACGATTTTTAATTTGGATTTCTGCCTGCTTGCAAAAAAGGCAGTGATCGATCCGGGCTGCTATTATCATTATTGCCAGAATGAGGCATCGTTTTCCCATGCATACCGCCCGGATCGGTTTCACCTGACAGAAGTGCTGGCAAATGTTTTAAAAGAATATGCAGGACGTTACGGTATAGAAAAAGAGACACAGGAACGAATCCGAAGGATGGTATGGGTCAGCCTGATGGAATGCGTGAAGCAGGAAGTAAGACGAATCGGAGAGGTTCCGCGCAAAACGGTAAAAAAACAGATAGAAACCTATTGTAGCAGCGAGCTTGTAAAAGATGCGGTAAATGGACTGGATGCAGGAAAATTTGGCACAGCGCAAAAGATTTTTTTGTGGGCAGTAAAGGGACAGCATACAGAAGCGGTTATCTTGCTCGCGTGGTTGCGAAATCGGAAAGGATTATAGGGAAAAGTGATGAAAAGAGGAAAAGTACTGGTCAGTGTGGTGATGTCGGTTTATAATGATGAACAGTATCTGAAAGAATCGCTGGACAGTATTTTTGCTCAGACGATATCGGATTTTGAACTGATTATTGTGGACGACTGTTCGACAGACCGGACAGTTGAAATCATAGAAAATTATCATGATGACAGAATCCGTTTGATTCGAAACACAGAGAACAGAGGCCTGACCAGAAACTTAAATACAGCGCTCGAATATGTGCAGGGCACTTATATCGCCCGGATGGACGGCGACGATAAGAGCAGACCGGAACGGTTTGAAAAACAGATCGCATATCTGGAACAACATCCGGATCTGATGTTGATCAGCTGCAGGACTCATATGTTTGGCGAAGAAGATCTGATCTCGCAGATTCAGGGAACACCGAAGCAACTGCAGGCGATGATGTTGATTCGACCTGTATTGGCGCATCCAGGCTTTATGATGCGCAGGGAGCTGATTGTACAGGAAGGCTTCCGATATGATGAATCTTATCGTTCCGCCCAGGATTATAACTTTGCGGCGAGAGTTGCAAAAAAATTCGGAATCGGAGTGACGCCGGACATCCTTCTGGACTACCGGGTTCATAAAAAACAGGTTTCCAGTAAAAAAAGCGGCGAACAGACGAATAATGCAGCCAGAGTACGCAGCATGCAGCTGGAATGGCTGGACATTTCACTGGATGAAAAGCAAAGAGATGTGCTGGAAACCTGGGCAAAAGAAATCAAAAACGCTGCCCTGGAGGATTATCGACAGGCAGCGAAGCTGATTCCGCTGTTTCTTGAGCAGAATCAAAAAACAAAGATTTATGCACAGAAAGAGCTGGAAGAGGAACTGAAGAAGCTTTTATACCAGTGGATGATCCGGAGTAAGTCGGTGAAAGCGATCGCACAGACATTCGGAATCTGCGGCTTTTCTCTGAAAAACTGCAGACTGATTGTATCGAAGCTGGCTGAGACACTGCGATATAAAGTGAGCAGGGAGTATTAAATGAAAAAAGATACCCTGATATAATTGGGAATTTGTATAAATAAAGATTGTGACCTGATGTTTTGATTTCTTATTAAAATTAAAAATAAGTGGTTGGGGATGAAATATATGGATATAAAAAAATATATAAAAAATATCTATAATGGATTTTATGAAATATTTATAGAAGGAAATGATAAAAAGCATTTGCAAAAATTTATAGATGAAAAACAGTGGGAAAAAGAAAATACTATATATTATGTGATCAGTTGTGAAAAATTGCCTTTCTTGGGGTTGTTCGGATATGTTGAAATTATATTGGCAATGGCAAAATATGCACTGGAAAGAGATATGGTGCCGGTTGTTGATTTTAAAAATTATCCGAATTCTTATCTGGAGTCAAATGAAATAGGGAAAATCAATGCTTGGGAACTGTTCTTTCAACAGTTTACGAAGAAGACACTCGATGAAATATATGAAAACTGTAAGTATATAGTTGGAAATCATATGGATATCGATTGGAGTAATTTGCCGAATATTCGTGGCGTAAAAAGAAGAGATATTGGAACCTACTGGAAGGTTATGTATCAGAATTATATCAAGTTTTCGAAAGAAGCAGAGAAATATTGTCAGAAAGAGTATGATGCGTTACTGAAAGGAAAAGAAGCTGAGACATTAGGAGTTCTGGTAAGAGGAACAGATATTAAACTTTTTAAAGGCCATGCATTACAGCCTTCTCTTGAGCAGGTAGAAGAAAAAATTAGAAAAATACTGAAAAAAGATCATCGATTTAAATATCTGTATCTGGCCACAGAAGAAAAAAAGAGTGAAGATTATTTAAAAGAAAAATTTCCGGGGATGGTGATTACAAATAAAAGGACTTATTATGACACTCTGGACTATCAGAAGGGATTATCTTATGTTGACCTTGATGGAATAAAAACAAAATATGACAGAGGAATGGAATATTTGTCTTCTATGAATTTGTTATCGAAGTGCGGAGGATTGACAGCAGGACAGTGCGGTGGAAGTTTTGCTGCGTTCTATATGAATGGCGGAAAATACAGATGTACATATTTTTGGGACATAGGTGTCGTTGAGTAAAATTTGAAATTTTTGCAAATAGGTAATATGTATGAAAATTATGATTATGTCAGATGTTGTTCCGCCGGCATCTGAAAGAAATGAATATACAGACGGAGCAATAGAAAAATTAGTATCATATGAATTTCGTAAAAAGCTTCAAGAAGCAACCTTTAATATTGTCAATCTTGAATGTCCCTTGACAAAGGAAAGTGTTCCGGCTGTGAAATGGGGGTCTAGTTTAAAGGCATTTCCTGAAACAATAGAGGCTTTGTATAAGATCCCAGGATTGGTTGTTAATTTGGCAAATAATCATATTCGGGATTATGGTTCTCGCGGAGTTTTAGATACGATAAAAGTTTTGGAAGAGTATCATATTCCGTATTTAGGAGCAGGAAGTGATCTGGAACATTCCAATAAAAGTCTTATTCTGGAAAGTGGACAGTATAAAATTGGCTTGTATTCCTGTACGGAACATGAATTTTCCGTTGCTGGGAAACATAGTGCAGGGGCACATCCTGTTGAGGAAGGGGAAGATATTTTCGAACTGCAGAAATTAAAAAAGCAAACAGATTATGTAATCTGTCTTTATCATGGCGGAGTTGAATTTTATCCATATCCGACACCGGAGATGCAGGCACGATTACGCAGATATATATATGCCGGAGCAGATCTGGTTGTTAGTCAGCATAGCCATTGCATTGGATGTACTGAAAAATATCATGGCGGAGAACTGGTTTATGGACAGGGAAATTTTCTCTTTGGCGAGCGACCGGAGGTCGAAGAAAATATTCAGGATCAGGATGCATGGAAAAGAGGGATGGTATTGCAAGTTGATCCGGAAGAGAAACATGTAAAATATTTGTTTTATTGTAATAAAGATGGTATATTAGACTGGGATCAGGGAACAGAGATGCAGGAAGAACTGCAGAAGCGAAATTCGTTGTTACAAACCCCCGGATTTCTGGAGAAAGAGTGGATAAAATACTGTGCGCAGCAGATTGGTTATATGGAAATCTTTAAGAAGCGTTTCTCTGAGAAAAAAATTCCATGGAAAAGCAGATTGAAACGGGCTGCAGGTATTTTAACGGGGAAAGATACTCTTACAGAGAAAGAATATCTCAGAATATATAATTATTTAACATGTGAAGTACATCAGGAGTTGTTGCGAACGAACTGCAAGGCGGAAATTGAAAAGAGGAATATGGGATGTTTCGATTGATCAGTTGGTTGATTTATGAATTTACAAGTCAGCAGAAAAGGGAATCTTCTGACTATTTATGGATGGTATATGAAAAAGTAAAATATTCTCAGAAAAAGTGGATACGAAATCTGTATGGATGTATTCTGCATCGTATTTTTCGAGAAAATGGGGCAAATATTCCGATCGAAACGGAATTTGAAGGATATCCGGTATTTCCGCATGGACCGAGTGGGGTATATATTTCGCAGGGCGCGAAAATTGGGAAAAATTGTGTAATTTTTCAACAGGTTACAATAGGATCCAATATGCTAAAAGACAGCAAGGGATTTGGCGCACCGGTAATTGGGAATGACGTTTATATTGGAGCGGGAGCCAGAATTATTGGCAATGTTCGAATCGGTAATCAGTGCAGAATTGGAGCAAATTGTGTTGTGACAAAGGACGTGCCGGATCGTGCGACAGTTGTTTTGGCGAAACCGAGAGTATTTATTCATGAAGAGGAAAGAGATAATTCTTTTCGAAAGATATCGGGAGAAATTGAATGAATTTATATGAAAGAAGCTTAAATTATCTGTTTAATCATTTCGGAAAGGTAATGCCGGATTCTATTTTATTGAGAATTCGATATCGCATCGTATTTCATAAACCGCTTCATTTGAAAAATCCAAAAACCTTTAATGAAAAGATTCAGTGGCTGAAATTACATGACAGAAATCCGGAATATCATGAGATGGCAGATAAGTATGCTGTTCGGGAATATATCCGTAAAAAACTTGGAAGTAAATATCTGATTCCATTGCTGGGAGTGTGGCAGAAGGCGGAAGATATCGATTTTGACAGCCTGCCGGATCAGTTTGTATTAAAATGTACGCATGATTCTCAAAGCATAGTTATTTGCCGTGATAAAGCTGAATTGAATAAGAAAGAGGCCGTAAGACATCTTGGAGACGCATTAAAGATCGATTATTCAATGCTTGGACGGGAATGGGCTTATCATGGAATTAAGCCATGTATTGTGGCAGAAGAATTACTGACGGATGAATCCGGAGATGATTTAAAAGATTACAAAGTTTTTTGTTTCAATGGGAAACCGAAGTTTATACAAGTAGATTATGACCGATTTAAAGGACATAAGCGAAGATTGTATACCGTAGACTGGGAATTGATGCAGACAAAAATTACATATCCGGATGATGAAGATCTGATTATGCCAAAGCCGTTTTTCCTGGATGAATTGCTGGAAATGAGCAGAAAACTATCAAAAGATATCCCGTTTTTACGGGTAGATTGCTATATTACAGAAAAACAAATTTATTTTGGAGAGCTTACGTTTTATCCTGGATGTGGTTTTGAGCCGATTACACCGGATACAGATGATACAGTATGGGGAGAATGGCTGAAGCTTCCGAAAGGGATAGAAAAATGATAATTATAGAAGTAGCAGGCGGGCTTGGAAACCAGATGTTTCAGTATGCGTTATATCAAAAATATCTGCATATGGGGAAACCTGCAAAGTTGGATCTTTTTTCCTATGAGAATCCGAAGAGTATGCCGTTTGAATTAGATTTGTTTCGGTTGCCGTATGAGATTGATACAAAAAAAGAACGAAACGGCTATACGGATCAGAAACGACTGATAATAAACAGGCTTGCAGATCAGGTGTTTGGAAAACCAAAATGTGTATATTATAGTGAAAAATTGGATGTCGGATATCAACCGGAGATTTTTGATATTGAAAATGGCTATTTAAGTGGATATTGGCAGTGTGAAAAATATTTTAAAGAGTTTCGCGCAGAACTCCTCGAGCTGTTCCGATTTCCACAAAATCAAATAAATGAAGCAAGCAGAAAAATGCAGGATCAGATTTGCAGGGAACAGGCAGTAGCTGTTCATGTCAGAAGAGGAGATTATCTGCTTCCGGAAAATAATAGAAAGTATGGAAATATCTGTACCTTGCAATATTACAGAAATGCAATGCAGTATATGAAAGAAAAAGTGTCGGATGCACGTTTCTATTTTTTTTCGAATGATCCGGAATGGGTCAGAGAAAATCTGTCAGAAGGAGATTCTGTAATTGTAAATTGTAATCATGGGAAAGAGAACTATCTGGATATGTATTTGATGAGTCAGTGCAGCCATAATATTATTGCAAACAGCAGTTTTAGCTGGTGGGGAGCCTGGTTGAATCGCAATCCGGATAAAATTATTGTATCGCCCAAAAGATGGTTCAGTCATCTTGATGTTTCGGATGCAGTTTGTGAAGACTGGATCAGAATAAATGGATAACAATGCATATAACAGAGAGGAAAACAGACGAATGATTCAGAAGTTAAGATATATATTCAGCAGAACGGATAAAGTTAAGCTGGTAGGGCTGGTAGCATTGATGTTGATTGGGAGTGTGCTGGAGCTTTTGGCTGTTGCAGTATTCAATCCATTTATTGAAGTTATGATGCAGACAAGTTCCATTTCGGATGATACGTTTTTGCAATTTTTCTTCCAACATACAAATATTGACAGTATAGAAGGATATCTGATTGCATTATCCCTTATTATTGCAGTGATTTATGTAATCAAAAATATATATTTGATGTTTGAACAAAATGCAATTTTAACTTTTTCTTATCGAACAAGAATGAATCTGGCAACAAGATTATTGACCACTTATATGAATGAACCTTATACATTTCATTTATCTAAGAATATTGCAGAAATGCAAAGATGCCTGCAGTCCGATACCTCACAGTTTATGACATTGATTAATTCGTGTTTACAGTTGGCAGTAGAAGCGGTAACCTGTTTCGCGCTTGGACTGTATTTATTTCATACAAGCCATTCCATAACGGTTTTAATCGGATTTTTACTTGGAGTCTGTGTAGTTATATTTTTTATGATATCAAAAAAAGTATCCAGTAAACTGGGGCGACAGAATGAGTTTTATAACGCCAAGTTAATCCAGTGGATTAATCAGTCTCTTGGGGGAGTCAAGGAAGTTAAAATCCTGCAGAGAGAAAAATATTTTATTGATTCCTATCGAACAAATTATAAAAAGTTAATCTGGGGAGCACGTGTGAATGAATTGTTGGCTGCTGTTCCGAAACATATTGTTGAGACAGTAGCAATTGTTGGATTGGTTTTGGCCATTATTGTCAAACTGTTATTTGGCCATGGAGCATTAGATACGTTTATTCCGCAGATGGCAGTTTTTGCCGTTGCAGCATTCCGACTGCTTCCTTCAGTAGGAAAGATAAATGCATATGTCAATTCGGTGATGTATAATAAGGCTTCTCTGGATATGATTTATCAGGATCTGAGAGAGATTGAAAAAAATCAGCCGGCAGAGATTGAGTGGGCCGGTAAAGCAGAAAACTGGAAATTTGAACAGGGTGTTTTTGCGGAGCATATCACGTATCATTACCCGGATTCGGATACAGAAGTGCTGCATGATATCAGCGTGGAAATTCCCAAAGGGAAAACGATTGCCCTGATCGGACCGTCCGGTGCCGGAAAGACAACACTGGCGGATATTATTCTCGGGTTGCTTCCTCCGACGTCCGGAACGGTAAGGATGGATCAGCATGACGTTTATGAGAATCTGAGAAGCTGGAGAGAAAAGCTGGGATATATTCCACAGTCGATTTACCTTTCGGATGATACGATCCGCAATAATGTGGCATTTGGTATTTATGAGGATCAGATCGATGAAGATGCCATCTGGAAAGCACTCGAAAAAGCGCAGCTGAAAGAATTTGTACAGGGGCTTGAAAAAGGTCTGGACACTTATGTCGGAGACCGCGGGGTACGTTTATCCGGTGGTCAGCGTCAGAGAATCGGAATTGCAAGAGCACTTTACCATGATCCGGAGATTCTGGTACTGGATGAGGCAACTTCTGCGCTGGACAGCAGTACGGAGCAGGCTGTCATGGAATCGATTGAAAGTCTGCAGGGACTTAAGACGATGATTATTATTGCACATCGACTGACAACAATCAAAAACGCGGATCTTGTTTATGAAGTATCCGGAGGAAATGTAGTATTACGAAATAAAGAGGATGTAATTCAATAATACAGTTAGCAAAGAGATAAGGCAGATGCGGACGGAGGACAAAAATGAAACTTGTAGTGGCAGGAACCGGATATGTAGGACTGGTAGCAGGTGTCTGCTTTGCAGAAAAAGGACATGACGTTACTTGTGTGGATGTGGATGAAAATAAAGTAAAGCAGATGGAATCCGGTGTTTCTCCGATTTATGAAGACGGACTGGAAGAGCTGATGAAGAAAAATAATGCAGCCGGAAAACTGCATTATACAACAGACTATAAAAGCGCTTATAAAGATCCGGATGCGATCTTTATAGGGGTTGGTACGCCGGAGCAGCCGGACGGTTCTGCCAATTTGAGCTATATCGCGACCGTTTGCCGCCAGATTGCGGAAAATGTCGAAAAGAACTGTCTTGTGGTGGTAAAATCCACAGTTCCGGTCGGAACGAACGATCATGTTGAGCAGTTTATCAAAGATTTTCTGGTAAGAAAAGAGCTTCATATCGAGGTAGCATCGAATCCGGAATTTCTAGCGCAGGGATCTGCAGTACATGATACCCTGCATGCTGCCAGAATTATCATCGGAACGGAAAGTAAAGAAGCAGAAGCGCTGCTTCGGGAAATTTATGAGCCGTTTCAGCTGCCGATTGTTGCGATGAACAGACGTTCTGCAGAGATGACAAAATATGCCTGCAATGATTTTCTGGCACTGAAGATTTCCTACATGAATGATATTGCAAATCTCTGTGAAAAAATCGGTGCGAACATTGAAGATGTCGCAAAAGGAATGAGCTATGATGCGAGAATCGGTGCAAATTTTTTAAAAGCCGGAATCGGATATGGCGGAAGCTGCTTTCCGAAGGATACAAAAGCACTGAAATTTCAGGCACAGAAGGTCGGATATCGTCTGCGTACAGTGGAGGCAGCAGTGGATGTCAATGCGGATCAGAAAACGGCGCTCTTCTATAAAGCGAGCAACCGGATGATCAGCTTTGAACACTTAAAAATTGCTGTTTTGGGACTGGCATTTAAACCGGGAACGGATGATCTGCGAGAGGCGCCTTCCTTGGATAATATTTCGCTTCTTCTGAAAAACGGTGCGGATATTGTTGCCTATGATCCGGTAGCGATGAAGAACTTTAAAAAGAAATATCCGGAAGGAGCTGTGGGGAGAGGAACGATCGCCTATACGGATCAGATCGAAGAAACTTTAAAAGATGCGAACATCTGCTTTATTTTTACAGAATGGAAAGAAATTCGAAAAGTTGAACCGGAAACGTTCCGGAAACTGATGAGAACACCGCTTGTTTATGACGGACGAAATATTTTTGATCTGGAGAAGATGAAAGAAGCAGGCGTGGAATATTATAGTATTGGAAGATAAATGAGATGAAAAAGATAGTTTTAATCACCGGTGCAGCCGGATTTATCGGTTCAAATCTTGCAAAAAACATTTTGCAGAAAGATTCAGTCGTTCAGGTTATCGGGATCGATAACCTGAACGACTATTATGATGTCAGTTTAAAAGAATATCGGTTAAAGGAATTGAACTGCTGGGATCATTTCTCCTTTTATAAGGGAAATATTGCAGACCGCAGCTTTCTGGAGCAGATTTTTCGGGAGTGGGAACCGGAGATTGTAGTAAACCTGGCAGCTCAGGCCGGGGTTCGTTATTCGATTACAAATCCGGATGCTTATATTGAAAGCAATATTCTGGGATTTTACAATATTCTGGAATGCTGCAGGCATTCTTATGATGACGGAAAGTCAGGTGTAAAGCATCTGGTATATGCTTCCAGTTCTTCGATTTACGGATTGAACAAAGAAGTTCCTTACCGGACAGAAGACAAGACGGATAAACCGGTTTCTTTATATGCAGCAACTAAAAAGTCCAATGAACTGCTTGCACACGCGTACAGCAAACTATACGGAATTCCATGTACCGGACTTCGGTTTTTTACCGTGTACGGCCCATGTGGCAGACCGGATATGGCATACTTCGGATTTACCAATAAAATGGTAAAAGGCGAGAAAATTCAGTTGTTCAATTACGGAGATATGTACCGGGATTTCACTTATATCGATGATATCGTAAAAGGGGTATCTGCTGTAATGCAAAAAGCTCCGGAAGCAAATGAAGACGGAGTAAGAGTGAAGGTATATAATATTGGAAATCATCAGCCGGTGAGTCTGAAATTTTTTGTTGAAACACTGGAAAAGTGCCTGATGAAAGCGGGCATCATCAATCATGAAGCGGAAAAAGAGTTTCTTCCAATGCAGCCGGGAGACGTTTATCAGACTTATGCGGATGTATCGGAGCTGGAAAAGGATTTTGGATTTAAACCGGATACGCTGCTGGAAAAAGGATTAACGGCGTTTGCAGAGTGGTATGCATCGTATTATGGTGCATAACAAATGAAAAAAGCAAATTGAGATCAGATAAGGATAAAATGATGAAAAATCTTTCAACGTTTGGACGCCAGATATTGAAATCGATTGTAATTACTATAGTGGCAGGAGTCATGCTTTATTTGCTGTGGGCACTTCGAATATCCGGAGAATCTATGCCGATCGTTCATACAATCGGGATGGATGGAGGAAGTTTTTGTCCGACGATCGGAAAGGTTCGTGAAATAACGATAAGCGGAACTATCGAGCAACCGATGGAACTTCATCTGTCTGTTTATGATGGGAAAAAACTGGTTTTGGAAAATGACTATCAGATTTCAGAAATCAAGGGGAATAATACATCCATTCAGCAGTTTGAAAAAGGACAGGAACTTGAACTGGAGAAGAAGGAATATGAAGTTCAGGCGGTAATTGACGGAGAGATTTCGAGAACAGGACATATTCGATTTATTGAATATAACGGTTCCTACAAGTCCTTTTATCTTGGGCTATCATTGATCTGTCTTGCCGGTGTTTTTGCCCTTACACTACTTTTGCAGAGTCAGAAGATTAAAATCGAACATAAATATTTTTTCGTGGCAATATACTGTGGGCTGTTGTTTAATTTTGTGATGCCTCCGCTTGGTGTTCCGGATGAAGAGGCTCATTTTTTGGAAGCATATGGACTTTCCAATACTTTGCTTGGAAAAGAAGTGAAGCAGGATAATTATGTGCTGTTGGATGAGGCGGATAAAGACAGTATCATTTATTTGCATGATATTTCAAGTATTTCTGAGTGGTACGATTCGTTTGAAATAAAAAAAGCGACAGGGAATATAAAAGAAGCTGATATGCAGTCGACAGTAGGTTCAAAGGCACCGTGGACATATCTGCCGTCTGCAATTGGAATTTCGATTGCGAGACTTTTGAATATTCATGGAAATTTACTGCTGTTGATGGGACGCTTGTTTAATCTCCTGTTTGAAGCAGGGATTACGGCATTGGCGATACGAATTCTGCCATATGCCAAAACTTACATATCTGTATTGGGACTGGTTCCGGAAGTAATTTACTTATATGGTTCCTATTCTTATGATGGCATCAATTTGTGCCTGTGTATTTTAATTGTATCTTATTTCCTTTATCTGAATGCTCAGGAGAAAAAAATTAAACTGCATCAATTGGGAATTTTATGTTTGCTGCTGCTTTTGATGATTCCGATTAAATTGATTTATGTATTTATGGCATTATTGGTAGTCTTATTGCCTGTCAGAAAATTGAATTTGAATAGAAAGCAGCTTATGATCGGTACAATAGTAGGTCTTGCTGTGATTTTACTAATCGGGATCAATATAATTCCGGTGATTAAAAATGCAGTTGGTTTTAATAATAATATGACAGCAGACGAAGATTTGGATGCATGGAACACATTGCCTTATGCATTGCAGAATATAGAGAATACATTCCATGTATTTTTGCGTACAATATTTGGCTATACAGGAGAATATTTATATAATACATTCGGCGAAGTTGTCGGAAAGGGAAGATATAATTATTTGGATACTTTTACAGGATTTCCGGGCATGAGAATTGGAATCGTTGTTCTGATGATTATGGCATTGGAGGATACCGGTAAAAATCTGCTGCCCCGTGTAAAACGCTGCATTGCTGTAGGAATTACCGGGTTGATTTACTTAGGAGTATTTGTTTCTTTGTTCTTTATCTTTACAGCAAAGCGCTCGACAAGGATAATGGGAATTCAGGGACGATATTTCCTGCCTTGTTTTACATTGATACCACTGATTGTAAAAAACAGATTTTTTAATCTGCAGATCAGCAGAGAAAAAGTGTGCCTGTATGCCCTGGTATTTTGCAACATATTATTTGCAGTTTTGATGTTCGTACACTATGCAACCAATTATTTTACGTAAGGAAGAGAAAAATGCGCCTGTTAATGATCATCCCAGCATATAATGAAGCGAAAAATATTAAAAGAGTCGTTTATAGCGTTCAGGAAACTTATCCAGAATATGATTATATTGTTGTGAACGATGGATCGAAGGATAATACCGCACAAATTTGCAAACAGAACAGGTTTAATTTTCTGGATTTGCCGATTAACCTTGGATTGTCTGGAGGTATTCAGGCAGGAATGAAGTATGCGTATCAATATGGGTATGATGCTGTGATACAGATTGATGGAGATGGTCAGCATCAGGCAAGTTATATTGAAAAGCTTGTGGATTGCATGGAAGAGACGCATGCGGATATTGTAATCGGATCCAGATTCAAAGAAATAAAAAAGAAAAAAAGCTTGAGAATGTTCGGATCGGAGATTATTCGTTTTCTGATTAAATGGACAACACATCAGAATATTACGGATCCAACATCTGGAATGCGGATATATAATCGAAAGGTTATGAAGGCTTATACGACTGAGATGAACTTTAATCCGGAGCCGGATACAATTTCCTACCTGATCAAATGTGGGGCAAAAGTAGTCGAAGCACAGGTACAGATGTCAGAACGTGAGGGTGGGGAAAGCTACTTAAACTGGAAGAATTCCATTATTTATATGGTTAAGGTTTGTTTTTCCATTTTAGTAATTCAAATGTTTCGAAAGAGAAAGGAATTGGAATGAGCACTTTTTTCAGATTGGCTTTGATTTTTGTATCAGTTCTGTTTTTTGGATATGTAATTCATAAAATCAGGAAGTCCCAGCTTCAGATAGAACATTCTATATTTTGGGTGGCGTTATCGTTTCTGTTTATTTTATTTAGTATATTTCCGGGATTGGTGCAGTGGCTGACACATTTATGCGGTATGGTAGCTCCTGTGAATTTCCTTTTTCTGGTTATGATTTTCATTTTGTTGTTGAGAACCTTTATTATGTCAATTCGAATGGCAGAGCTGGAAGAAAAGGTGAAAAATTTGACGCAAAAAATTGCAATTCAGAATCATGAAACTGGGAATGAAATTGAAAATTTAAAAGTAAAAGTGGGGAATAACGAGAATGATTAGACTGAATCTGATGGCAGGAATGGGAAATCAGATGTTTGAATACGCATATGCAAGAGCTTTATCCTTGCAGTACCATGAAAAATTAGAGATTAACCCTTATTTCATGACATTGGCAGGATTAGGTGCCGGAAGAAAAAGGTATTTTAATAATGTCTTGAGTTATTTAAATCTGCCGGAAGAAATCACTTTTATGAATAAAGGAAAAGGATATCTGTGCGGAGTACCGGATATTGCACAGTTTGTTGCATTGCGGAAATATAATAATGGTGCGAAACTGCATGGAGAAAAGCAGTTTCAGCAGATGTGTAAAAAGGGGAAGATCTATACAGATGATTGTTTTACCTACTATCCATATGGAAGCAATATTGCAAAGGTAAAAAAAGTAATTGGATATTATCAGAGTGAATCGTACTTTGAACTTTATAGAGATCAGATTAAGAAAGAATTGCATGTAAGAAAAGAACCCTCTGATAAAAATAAAGAAAAAATTGAAGAATTGCAGCAATGTAATGCGGTTTGCGTTCACATACGGCGGGGAGATTATGTGTCAAATGAAAAAAACAGAGCATTAGTCGTATGCGATGAAACTTATTATAAAAGAGGAATGGAGTATATTGCAGAAAGAGTAGAAAATTCTGTTTTTTATATATTTTCAGATAATTTGCAGGAAATAAACTGGATTAAAGAAAATTACCACTTTGATTACAATGTACAGTATATAGAATTAAATAATCTTGATTATGAAGAATTACGTTTGATGTATCAGTGTAAACATTTTATTATAGCGAACAGTACATTTAGCTGGTGGGGAGCCTATTTATCAGCTAATGAAGACAAAGTCATAATTGCACCTGCTACCTGGAATAAGGACTATTCCGGGCAAATTGATGTGTATACAAAATCTATGATATTGCTTTAATATAATAGGAAGAGGATTGACAATGGCAAAATTAAGCGTTGTAATGCCGGTCTACAGGGAAAAAGAACGATTTGTACGACAGGCAATAGAGTCTATTTTAAATCAGACTTTATCAGATTTTAATTATATTATTCTTCTTGATGATCCGGATAACGATGCCTTAAAAAAAGTTATCAGTGAATATGCGGAAAATGACAGCAGAATACAGTTCCTTGTAAACGGCAGAAATATGGGGTGTCCGTTGACAAAAAACAGGGGAATTCTATTGAGTGCAACAGAGTATGTAGCAATTATGGATGCAGATGATGTTTCCTGTCCGAATCGTCTGGAAGTGCAGATGAAAAGGATGGAAAATGATAAGGTCGATTTTTTGTCCGGATATGTGGAAGTGATAGACGAGAATGATGCCGTTTTATACAATATGGATAATTTACCGGTCACACATAAAGATATTGTTCGTAAAATGAGAGTTAATAATTGTATGCCTCATCCGGCGTGGTTATTTAAGAAAAGTGCTTATATAGCTTTAAATGGATATGCAGATATACAGGGATGTGAAGACTATGATCTGTTGCTTCGTGCAATAGATTCAGGATATCAATTAGGAAATTGTAATCAGATTATTTTGAAGTACAGATTATCCAGACAGAGTATTTCCAGAGACAATTTATATAAGCAGTATTTGATGATGAGATATATTCAGGACAAATATTTTTATCATAAATTGTCATGTGATTCCTATGCGGAATATGAGATGCAGAAGTGTACGCCTGAAAAAGCAGCGCGTTATGCAAAAGCATCGGTGGCTTTTCAAGAGGCTTTGGTTTTCAAAAAAGAAAAAAAATATGGGCGTATGATAGGCGAAGCGATTGGAATCTTGAACTCAAAGGAATATGTAGAAAAAATACTGAGATACTTATGGGAAATGATAGTATGGTGAATGAAAAAAATGTTGAGTTAAGTATAATTGTTCCGGTATATAACAGTCAAAAATATTTATCACAATGTATAAATTCTGTTTTGGCACAAACGCATAGATCTTTTGAATTGATTCTGGTAGATGATGCTTCAACAGATCATTCAGGGGAAATTTGCGATACATTGGCAGCAGAAGATCCAAGAATACAGGTGATTCATCATGAACAAAATAAGGGATTATCAATATCAAGAGAAGATGGGTTCCAAAGATCAAGCGGGGAATGGATTAGTTTTATAGATAATGATGACTATATTGTTCCTGATATGTATGAATGTTTGATGCAAAACAAAAGTAAAGGCGATATAATTTGCGTGCGTGGAGAAGATAGGAGCTGTAAAGAGATTGAAACATTCCGGAGAAAAAAGACAGAAGCAGATCCAATTGTCATGTCAGGAAGAAATTTCTGTGATCAGGTATATGCCAAAAAAGCTGATTTTGGATGCGTCGGTCCGATCTGGGCCAAGATTATAAAACGATCTTTGATATCAAAAACCCTGAAAAAAGTGGAAGCTTATGAAAACGATCTGTATTGGGTCTATTTCGAAGATGTTTTATTTGTGCCAATGCTTTTCTTTTATGCGCAGAAGATTGTTTTTATCAATGATTTATACTATCTGCATCGGCACATGAAATCAAATTTATCGTCTACATTAGTGCCAAAAGAATACCATTATGAAACAGTCGTTGCAAAAAAAATAGTACTTCAGTTCTTTAAGGAGAACGGTTTATCAGAAGCATACAGAGAATATTTAGCAGATTGGCTGTTGGAACTGCAAAGTGTCTGGTATAAAGTATGGAAAAATGAGCCGGATGATGAAAAAAAGGCGAACTTTGATTCTACTGTAGAATGCTATTACAAAGAATACTATAGAGAATTCATGAAAGAGAAAAGTAACAGAGTTGCAAAGCATATCAAAAAAATCTCTATTATGATCTTTCATAATAATAAAGTGTTATGGGGAAAGACATTTGGAACATTATATTTTAATGGAATTCGTAAATTTTTATATTGAGTAAAAAATATTGTACAAATAAAAGGAGACTGGAAAATGAAAAAAGTACTGTGGATTTCCGCTTCCGTTCCGTATGATTCAGTAGGACATGCAGGAGGGATTTCTTCTTTAATAACACAAGTTATGCATTATTTATGATGTTATTTGTTCTTTTCGGATATTTGGTGTTTGTAAAGCGTGATTTCACGGGAAATCTGAAAATTCGATTAGTGTTTAGCTTTTTGGGGATTTTTACACCTGTGGTTACAGCGTTTCCGCTTGCGTTAGGGTATAGTGGAATCAATGTACCGAATAGATGCGAATTTGTACTTGATATGAGTATTATTATAACAGCTTTTAATTTGGCATTTACGCTTGGTATTTTAATTGCGAAAAGAATAAAAGAGCAATTGAAAGAAATCGTAGTTCTGATAATGACAGTGGCGGCAAGTGTCTGCTTGATGCTGGATGGTTTTGGAGCACAGGACATAAAAATCACAGAAATTTCGAAAGAATTGCAGGATGGAATATATGAAGATCATTACTATTCCTGTAAGGAATTTTATAAAAGTCTGGAAACTTATGAAAAAGGAAGCGATGTTATCATTTCAAAAGAAGATTTTCCTACTGATATAGAAAACACACAAAATATTATACTGTCAAAAGATCCTACCATGTGGATCAATACTGCAGTAGCACAATATTATGGATTTCATACAATATCTGTTTTAAAATAAGCTGCAGTTATTTAGGAAGGAGCATTTTATTGAATGTTGGTAAATAAAGAAGAAGAACTTCAGCGAGTAACAACAGTTAAAACTATTATGATGTTTTGTGTCCTTTTGTATCATACGCTACTTGCTTTGCAGAAAAATGGATCAGAATTGTATCAAACCACTTTACGTCAGGGTCTTTCCTATATTGTTATGTGGCTGAATTCGTTTCATATACAGACATTTACATTTGCTTCGGGTTATTTATTTTATATGGTTCGATATGAAAAGCATGGTTATAGAAATGGAAAAAAGATATAGTAAAACGCTGGATGCGTTTACTGTTTCCGTTTTATATAGTATCGATTTTATGGGCAATACCGGCGGAAATTTTTATTCAAGGGGGTTCATGGACTGTTATTGTTAAAAATTTTATTCTTGCAATTTCGCCGGCACAGCTATGGTTTTTACCCATGCTTTTCTGGATCTATTTGGTATTTTATTTTTTCAGTGATTTTATTGAGAGGGTGCCAATTCATACCATTTTGGCATTATATGTTATTTTATATATTGGGAAGCTGTTTTTGAACAGATACGTTCCCTTGAATATTTTTCAAATATCTGTATCGATAGAATATTTGCTGTACTATTATATGGGATTCCTTTTTCGAAGAGCAAACGTAGCTAAAAATAGCAGAATGAAAGATTGTGCTGTTTTGATAAGTGCATTTATTTTAGAAGTAATTTTTTTATTGCTTTGGATTCAAGTGAAAAATAGATTTTTGATTGATTTGATACAGCCTCTGGTATGTGGTTTTCAAGTGGCAGCTGTACTAACGATTAGCAGAATTTTCAGAGCTGAAAAATTAAGTGTTTTTCATACTTTTCAAAAAATATCAAAAAATAGTATGGGAATTTATTTGTTCCATCAACAAATATTATATGCATCCATGAAAATATTTACAAATTTTTCACCTCTATTATTTGTGGCTGTGAATTTTACAATAGCGTTTGGCGTATCGTACGGAATTACGGTCATCTTGAGAAAAGGCAAGGTGGGAAAATTGATGATCGGAGAGAGCAATGATTTGAAATTTGCTTGATACATTTTTATAAGACGTAAAAAATGATAATTTGCAATAAGTGGAAAGTGATCAAAATGTTATGGAGAAAAAGGAACATATTTATGTTGCCATGATCATAAGTTTCTTGGCAGTTTTATTATACAGCTTTATCAATCTGTATTTGGCACCGTTAATTACCAATACAGTTGGCATAGAGGCTTACGGATTTGTATCTCTAGCGAAAAGTTTTGTATATTATGCCGATATTGCTATGGCAGCATTGAATTCATATGCTGCTAGATATATGTCAATCGCTTATTTACAAGGTAAGAAAGAAAAATATTTAAAATATTTTAATACAGTATTATTTGGAAATGTGTTTATTGCAGGGATTATTCTTTTTTTAGGATTAGTGTGTATATATAAACTGGAAATCCTTTTAAACATTCCTACAGATAGTGTTGGACAGATCAAGGTATTGTTTTTGCTAATGTTCGCAGCATTTTATATTAGTGCAGTTACGACAGCATATGCGGGGACGGCTTATGTAAAAGATTGTTTAGTCATTTATAATGCCATAACATTTTTTTCCTATTTTATCGAGATTTGTGTCTTGGTAATTTCCTTTATGTTTTATTCTCCTCAAATTTGGTATGTAGGTTTAGCTACGATTGTAACATCCTCTATAGTATTAGCAGGATCTGTGTGTATGACACATAGGAAAGCTCCGGAATTACAGGTTGATATAAGACAGTTTAGTAAGAGTGCAATGAAAGAACTTGTTCTGAATGGATTTTGGAATGCCGCGAACAGTATTGGAAATGTATTAAATAGTGGTTTAGATGTATTGTTTTCCAATTTGATGTTAAATGCAGTTGCAATGGGGCAGGTTTCAATTGCAAAAAATATATCCGCATTGACCTATACACTTTATGCTACAGTTTCGCAGCCGTTTCAACCTGGTTTTTTAAAAAAATATACAGAGGGAGATGTGTTCGGACTGCTGAAAGAGCTGAAATATGCGATGAAAATATGCGGAATTATCACAAATACAGTTTTTGCAGGTTTTTGTGTATTGGGATTATATTTTTACAAATTATGGGTTCCGACACAGAATATTTCGTTATTGCATATATTGACGGTTCTGGCAATGCTCCCTTGTATTTCCGAAGGTTGTGTTTATCCATTGTATTATATTTATACGTTGAAGGTAAAAAATAAAATTCCATGTATGGTAACAATTATAGGCGGAATTTGTAATGTGGTTGCAATGTTTTTGTTGATTAAATATACAAATCTTGGAGTTTTTGCGATTGTATTGACAACAGCAGTTGTTATGAATGTAATTAATTTGGTTACCAATCCGCTTTATATGTCACATTGTTTAAAGGTGAGCAAAAAGACTTTTTATCCGAATATTGCTTTAAATATTTTATGCTGTGGAGTTGCGGTGCTGACAATGAAAGCGGTAGTTTTCATCTATCCGGTAAAAGATGGATGGATTTCCTTTCTATCTCATATCGTGGTGTGTGGGATTGCAGGTACGCTGTTACAGGTTTTAGTTGCATTTAAACCTTCAGACATAAAAAAGATTTTGCGTAATAGAAATTAAAGAATAGAGCAAAAAGCCTGGAATATTTATCACAGATTTTGTAAAAAGTGTTTTTATTGTGGAAAAGGAGGGTTCATGCTATTATATACCAGACAGAAAAATCATCATATTATCAGGAAAATAAAAAAGCCGGATGTTAGAAAAATTGGAACTGCCCTTATCATATTTGCGTTTATCCCTGATCAGGGACCTTTGATGCATATGGAAGTGATGGAAGATCCGGAGAAATGGACAAATACAGTTGCAAAACAATTTTTTGGAAAAGAAAGTGTTATCCAAGTTCCCAGAAGTGAAGGGTAAAAATAATTAACTGTAAAGATATTTCAGAGAGTTTCCTGTTACATTGCAGTTGTTGCCGAATACGAAAAGATACAGTATGATAGACAGAGATAGTTGAAAGGATATAGAAGGACTATGAAACGAGCAAACACCATTTTATATCTCGTTGTTCCCTGCTACAACGAGGAAGAGGTTCTGCATAAGTCGGCAGCGGTTCTTTTGGACAAGCTGGATCGGCTGATTCAGGCGGGGACGATTTCGGATAAAAGTAAGATTTTATTTATCAACGACGGCAGTAAGGACAGCACCTGGCAGATTATTTATGAGCTTACACGTCAGAACAGCAAATATGCGGGCCTGAGCTTTTCCCGCAACTACGGTCATCAGAGTGCGATTCTGGCAGGGATGATGGCTGCTAGAAGCAAGGCAGATGCGGTTGTGACAATTGATGCAGATTTACAGCAGGATATTGAAGCACTGGATCAGTTCCTGGAATGTTATCAGAATGGCTGTGAGATTGTCTATGGCGTGCGCAATGACCGTGATACCGACGGATTTTTCAAAAAGACGACAGCAGGACTGTTTTACAAGCTGATGCATGTGCTTGGCTGCCAGACGATTACGAACCATGCGGATTATCGCCTGATGTCAAAGAAGGCATTGGATGCGCTGTCAGAGTTTCATGAAACGAACCTGTTTCTGCGGGGATTGATTCCGACGATGGGTTTCCAGTCGGATATTGTTTATTTCGATGTAAAGGAAAGAGAAGCCGGACAGTCGAAATATACATTGAAAAAGATGATGACGCTGGCAGTAGATGGAATCACTTCCATGAGCACCAGACCGCTGCAGATGATCGTAATCCTTGGATTTCTGACCTTTTTGTTCAGCATTGGACTGTTTATTTCCTGTATCGTGGACTGGGCAAATGGTGCGGTTGTTGCCGGCTGGACGACAACGGTGGCTTCGACCTGTCTGATTGGCGGTATTACACTTTTATCCCAGGGAATTATTGGGGAATATATCGGAAAAATTTATATGGAAAGCAAAGGACGTCCGCGGTATATCGTGGATTCCATGATTCTGCGGGATGCAGAGGATAGCGCAGAGGAAGAGCAGGAAAATGAGCGTAAGGATTGATATTCATGCGGATGATTTTGGGGAATCCGTTCATGCAAGCAGAGATATTCTGGAATGTTTAAAAGATGGAAAATTGAACAGTATCAGTGTGCTTGCAAATATGAGCTGTTTTGAAGAATGTGTGAGGCTGTATCGGGAGGCACAGGAAGAATTTCCATGGCAGCCGGCAATTTCTGTCCATGTAAATCTGATGGAGGGCAGCTGCCTGTCGGATCCGAAGGACTTACCGGATCTGGTGGATGAAAAAGGACATTTTCAGATTTCCTGGGAGAAGCTGTTCTTTGTTTCTTATCTTCCGTCCAGAAACAGGTTCAAAAAACAACTGAAAAAAGAAATTGAACTTCAGATTAAAGCTGTGACGGGAGTGTTTTCAGAATTGAACCTGCAGGAGCTTCGTATAGACAGTCATCAGCATACCCATATGATACCGGTTGTAGCGGAGGCACTGTTTGAGGTATTGGAAGAGCAGGGCTGGAAAGCGTCTTATATCCGGGATGCAAAGGAGCCGTTTTTTGTATTTTTGCAAAAGACTTCTTTATACAAAACCTATCGACCGGTCAATTTTGTAAAGAATATTTTATTGAACTATTGTTCTGCATTATTGCAGAAGCGGTTCCGGAATGCAGGGATGAAGCCGATGTATCTGTGGGGACTGATCATGAGCGGGCATATGGATGAAAAGCGAATCCGGCAGCTTTTAACGGATATAGAAAAAAAGGCAGAGCATAACGGCAGGATGCTTGAAATTCTGTTTCATCCAGGTCAGGTATTAAGAGAAGAAATATCCGATGAATTCAGTCAGGAAGATGCCATTGTGTTTCATGTTTCTCCGGATCGGAGCGTAGAAAAGCAGGCGGTTTATGCATTGGATCTGGCACAAAAAGCAAGAAAAGGAGAACGCTGATGGATAAAATAGCGGTACTGATTCCCTGTTATAACGAAGAAAAAACGATTGAAAAGGTTGTCCGGGATGCAAAAGCGGCGCTTCCGGAGGCTGTTATTTATGTATATAACAACAATTCTACCGACCGCACTGCAGAGCTGGCAGAAAAGGCCGGTGCAGTGGTGCGGCAGGAATATAAGCAGGGGAAAGGCAATGTAATCCGCAGGATGTTTCAGGAGGTTGATGCACTGTGCTATATCATGGTAGACGGCGATGATACCTATCCGATGGAAAATGCGCGAGAAATGGCGGACCTGGTGCTGGAACGCAACTCAGACATGGTAGTGGGTGACAGACTGTCTTCAACGTATTTTGAAGAGAATAAACGCCCTTTTCATAATATGGGAAACAGTCTGGTTCGTGCGTCGATCAATGCACTGTTCAAATCGGATATTCGGGATATTATGACGGGATATCGTGCATTTTCCTACCGTTTTGTCAAGACATTCCCGGTACTGTCCCGTGGCTTTGAAATCGAAACGGAGATGACGATTCATGCGGTTTATAACAATATGCAGGTAGATAATGTTGTGATCACATACCGTGACCGTCCGGAGGGCAGCGAATCCAAGTTAAATACGTATTCGGATGGTTTTCGCGTGCTGAAAACGATTTTCCGGATGTTCCGTCAGTATCGCCCCTTTGCATTTTTTGGGCTGTTGGCGCTGTTGCTGTTTGTGATTGCAGTTGGGTTCTTTATTCCGGTTGGAATCGAGTATGTGGAGACTGGTCTGGTGCCGAAGTTCCCGACACTGATCGCCTGCGGATTTGCAGGATTAGCTGCATTACAGTCCCTGTTTGCGGGCCTTATCCTGCATAATCTTGGCGTGAAGGACAGAAGGGATTTTGAATTCCGACTGCAGATTGTGGGGAAAGATACGAAAGAATAAGGTTAGTGGAAAGTAGAAAACGAAAAATGAATCTGGAAAAGAGAACGGTACGAAATAAAGTGTGGTGGATAGCGGGAGCAATATTGCTTCCGCTGCTCCTGTTTTTGGCATTGGGAGCACAGGATCAGGTTGTTTCTTATTCTGTATTTAAAGTGCCGGCTGTATCTGCCTATTATTTTATCTATTATGCAGAAAAATGGTTCGGTGTATTTCATTTGTTCCTGACAGCAGCGGCAATTTTAGTTGCTATCGTGATTGCAGTCAGAATTTCAGATCGAAGTTTATATGAGGGGGCTCTGCTTCGGATATTCTTTGGAACGGCTTCCGTATGGTTTTGTTATCAGGCTGTTGTAGTCAGAATCGGAGATATGGAATCTGTTAATTCTGTCAGAGTTTTTCTTCAGATTTTGACAACCCTTTGGTGGATTGCAGTTGTGATGGATGGAACCGGCTGGATTTGTGGGCATGTGTTGAAAAAGGAAACAGTGGAAAAGAAAGATGACTGGAAATGGCTGTTTTCAGTTTTACTCGTAGTGCTCTTTATAACCTGGCTTATGCTTGCATGGTCAGGAAAGTATGTTTATCCACAGGGAGATGATTTTGAATATGGTGCAAACAGTCATCTGGCATGGGTGCATGGAAAAGGCGTTTTAGGTGCGTTTGGCGGTGCATGTAAAACAGTGGCAGATGCCTTTGGAAGCTGGCAGGGAACATTTTCTTCTATTTTTCTCATGGCACTTCAGCCAGGAATTTGGGGAGAACAGTATTATCATCTGACTCCTGCAGTATTGTCCGGGTTATTGAGCGCAGCTGTACTAAGTTTTTCTTATCAATTCTTTCATACATTGTTTGGAGCCGGAAAAAGGGAGGCAGGGATTCTGGGCTGTCTGCTGGCAATTTTGGCGTTGCAGCTTGCACCGGCCAAAGTATCTGCTTTTTACTGGTGGAACGGAGGAATTCATTATACCGGTGCATTCAGCTTTTTGCTTTTATTCACGGCATTTCTGATACATGCGATTGCCCGAAAAGAAAAAAGAGTGCTGTATAGTGTGTTGGCAGCATGGATGGCAGTCATGGTTGGCGGCGGAAATCTTGTGACGGCGTTGATCGGAAATGTGGTTACAGGATATGTGATCTTGATTTTGTTGTGGAGAAAACGAAAGGATCTGTTAAAGTATCTGGCGGTTCCCGGAGGAGCGATGCTGATTGCGTTTTGTGTCAATATAGCAGCGCCGGGAAACTGGATCAGGCAGGGAAAATCCGGTGAGATTGCATCCTACGGTGTAATTGGTTCTATTTTAAAATCCTTTGTATTGTGTATGCAGGATATTGCGGGAGACTGGACCGGGATTTTCTGGGTATTTTTGATTTTAATGGTACTTCCTGTTTTATGGACAATAGCATCTAAAACAGAGTTTGAATTTCCGCTTCCGGGAGTCATTACTTTGGCAGGATACTGTTTCCTTTCTGCAATGTATGCACCGCAGCTGTTTGCACTCGGACAGTGGGGAACGGGAAGAATTGAAAACATTATGTATGATATGTTTTTGATTTTGACCGTTGTTCTTGAATTTTACTGGATCGGATGGATTCAGAAAAAACAAAAGCTGTACTGGAACGCCGATTCTCTAAAATGGTATGGTTTTTGTACAGGAATGACAGTGATATGCTTTTTACTGGTATCCCTGGCATCGCCGAAAGAAATAACCTCTGCAGCAATTGTAAATGCAGTCAGGAGCGGCGAAGCACAGGCATACGCAGATGCAATAGAACAGAATATTGTGACCATTAAAAATTCGGACGAAGCTCTGATTTTAATTCAGGAGCCGCCGAAAACTCCGGAGCTGTTTACGACAGATGAAATCGAAACCTGGAGATTTGGAACGGCGGAGTATTACGGAAAAAATAAAATTCGTTATTATGAAGAGTTGGATAAGTGATCGGAGATGGGGAATAAAAACACAGATAAAACTGAAAAGACAGAAAAGACGGAGGCTTTTACGGTGAAGAAACTGGCAGAATGGATTAGTATAAAGAAAATAGCAGCAGCTGTGGGAATCGCGTTTTTAGCGTCGATGGTACCCAACTGGTTATTAGCGTTTATCGCCAGACCTTCGGGGGACGACTACGGATATTCTGCAGCAAGCCATCAGACGTGGCTTCATACGCATTCTGTGATCGAAGTGTTTCGGACAGGTCTGGAAACGACAAAGCAGATGTGCCAGGTCTGGAATGGAGACTGGTTCAGTGTTTTTATATTTACGCTGATGCCGGAGGCCTTTGTATACAGAAGTTTTTGGATCGTACCTGTGTTCTGGACACTGGCAATGATTGCAGCCACTTATTATATGGTACATGAGTTTTTTACAAACTATTTTGGCTTAAAATGGTATGAAGGCGGAGTAGTCACATTATTGATTCTGCTGATGTTTTATCAATGGATTCCAAGCTCCGGAATCGGTATGTACTGGTATGTTGGAGTAATCCACTATATGATGCCCCATGTTTTGGCAATGCTTTTGATTGGATTTTTACTGAAATATTTAAGAACGGACAAATTCAGATATATTATCTTTTCTGTTTTGGGAATGATCGCAATCGGAGGGAGCAGCTATTATTCGGCATTTCTGGTTTTATTCAGTTATGTATTGATGTTTGTGATCGTGAAAAATAAAAAGCGTGCAGGGGTGTTTGCATTCCCGACATTTGCCGGAATGATCGCTTTGTACTTTCAGGTTACAGCACCCGGAAATGCAGCCAGAGTAGGCGGAGAGCAGATGGGCTTCAGCGTAGGAAAAGCAGCTTTCACGATTGTAGAAGCGTTGTGGCAGGGGGCTGTAAATGTAGTAAATTATTGGAGGGAGACTCCACTTTTATTTGTGCTGTTATTCTTTGTGACAGTCGTAGCATGGGAATGTCTTTCAGAAGCAAAATTGAAATTCGAGTTTAAATATCCGGTATTATGGGTTGGCTATATGTTTGGCGTGTATGCGGCAATGTATGCACCGGAGCTCTATGCAGCAACGGAGGTGTCCGGAGGACCTGGAACGATGGAATATCTGACGTTTATTTTAACGTCAGTTTCCTCCGTTATCTATGTAGAGGGCTGGATCTTGCGGAAACTGGAACTACGTCATACTCTGAAAAGAAGAGAAATTTATCATAAATGTATCACAGTTCCGGCGGTATTTGTTTGCCTGGTTCTGTGCCTGGTATTTAGGGGAAATCTGAAGGATTCGTTATTTTACAGCTCCTGCAGTTATATTGCAAGCGGTCAGGCAGCAGATTTTAAGGAACAAATGGAATCCCAGGAAAGAATATTGCGGGATGATTCCATTAAAGAAGCATATCTGTGTCCGACAAATCCGGAGCAGGGGCCATTGATGCATATGCCGGTCATCAAAAATCCGGAAGCATTTACCAATAGAGTTGTCGGAAACTTTTATGGAAAAGACATGGTTACGACAACGGAATGAATATCAGATAACAATTACAGATAGGATGAATCCAGCATAAAAATAAAGGAGAACAGTGTGAATAAAAAATTTGCAGAATTAATGTTCCATTGTTTATGATGATCACAGGCGCATTGCTGATTCCAAAAGCCGAGAGCTGGAGTGTGATCTTTAAAAAGAGAATTTCCAGAATGCTTGTAGTATTAGTTGCTTTTTCTGCGCTGATGTATGGCCTGCTGTGCTTTGCATGGAATCAGGATACATTTTCAGCAATGGCATTTGTGGAGAAGCTGCTGAAAAATGAGATTCAGACTTCTTACTGGTACCTGTATGAATATATAGGAATTTTGATGATGCTTCCATTTCTTGGGGCAATTGCGAGAAATGTGGATTTGGATTGCATGAAATATTTTCTGGGATTGGGGCTGATCATTAAAGTCGGAATGTCTATCGTCGGACAGTTTACGGGATATTCTATGATCCGTATTGAATCTTATGATCCCGCTGATGGCTTGTGCAGTCTATCTTGGCGTCCGCAGATTTTTTGTAATGCATACGAATATCAGAGGAGCCGGGATCATAGCATGTCTGGGCAGCTGTGCATTTGGCGTATACTTACTGGAGCATATCGGTCAGAAGCTATTCCTGAAGCTGTATTTGCAGCTGGCAGATCGGACATTCGGAATATTTGCATGCTCTGTTTATATCTGCTGTATTTTGCTGTTTAGCTTTGTACGTACATGGCTTATTCGAAAAAGTAAAATAGTAAGAAAATTTATTTAGCAGATTGGTACAGTTCTTTTTGCGGAAACAGGGGAGGATGTAACGAAAATCCATGCAAAGGGAACAAGACTGACGCAAAGAACTTTATTACGTTCGTAGCACTGATGACTCTCAGGACTAAACCTGAAAGTCGTCGAGAGTTAATTTTTCAGGAAGTTCACAGATAATATTGGTAATTGATTTGGCGAGAAATGCATGTTAAATTCCTGAAAATTAGACGGTTACCAATCCCTGCTTGTTAAAAAGCAGGGATTTGTAGTATGATAAAGAGTATCAGAACCACAGAAAGGAACACACTTATGCTGCACGAACTGGAATATCCATTTGACAGTGAATATATTTTAAAAAAATCAAAGAGCTTGAAGCGTCGTCTGCTGGAGGAGAACACCCAGCGGATTCCGAAGAAGATCGCGGTGCTGGGAGGCTCTACGACCCATGATATTATCCGGATTCTGGAGCTGTTTTTGCTGAATCAGGGAATTGAACCGACCTTTTATGAATCGGAGTACGGAATGTACTGGGAAGATGCGATGTTCGGCAATGAAGAATTGAACGCGTTTGGACCGGATCTGGTTTATATTCATACGAGCTTTCGGAACCTGCGCAGTCTGCCGGAGGTAAAGGATTCCCGGGAACAGGTGGAAGACAAGCTCAGATCGGAATTTGAACATTTTCAGGTGATGTGGGAGAAGCTGGCGGATACCTGGCATTGTCCGATCATTCAGGACAACTTTGAACTTCCCTATTACCGTTTGATGGGAAATCAGGATGGTGCGGATTTTCATGGCAGAACCTGGTATGTGAACCGGATGAACCAGATGTTTGCAGATTATGCGGCAGAGCATCAAAATTTCCTGATCAATGATATCTGCTATCAGTCTGCGGCATATGGTCTGGATGAATGGTCTGCGCCGTTTTTCTGGCACATGTACAAGTATAGTTTGTGCCTGAAGGCGATTCCATGGATGGCACACAACGTTGCGAATATTATGAAGTCGCTTTACGGCAAAAATAAAAAATCGCTGGTGCTGGATCTGGACAATACGCTTTGGGGAGGCATTGTCGGGGATGACGGTCCGGAAAATCTGGAAATTGGACAGGAAACGAATCTGGGACAGGTTTATGCGGAATTTCAGTCCTATGTGAAGTCACTGAAAGACTATGGCGTGATGTTGAACGTCGCATCCAAGAATGAAGAGGAAAATGCACTTGCAGGCTTGAATCATCCGGCAGGGGTGCTGAAGCCGGAGGATTTCCTGATCATTGCGGCAAACTGGGAGCCGAAGAGCCGGAATATTCTGGAAATTGCACATCAGTTGAACATTTTGCCGGACAGCCTTGTGTTTGCAGATGATAATCCGGCAGAGCGGGAGATTGTGCGGCAGCAGGCACCCGGCGTGACTGCGCCCGAGATCGGCAAACCGGAGGATTATATCCGGGTGCTGGATCGCGGTGGTTATTTTGAAGTGACGTCGCTTTCGGAGGATGACCGCAAGCGAAATGAGATGTATCAGGCGAATTTGAAGCGCGAAAAGGCGCAGGCATCCTTTGCGGACTATGCAGAGTATTTGAAATCCCTGGATATGAAAGCCACGATCCGAAGCTTTGAACCGGTTTACATGGCAAGAATCGCACAGCTGACCAATAAGAGCAATCAGTTCAATTTAACAACACAGCGTATGACACAGGCACAGATTGAACAAATGGCGGCGGATGATTCTTATATTACCTTATATGGAAAACTGGAGGATAAGTTCGGGGATAACGGCGTTGTTTCTGTTGTGATCGCCCAAAAGGAAGAGAAAGTAGCGCATATCCGCCTGTGGCTGATGAGCTGCCGCGTCCTGAAACGGGACATGGAGCTTGCAATGCTGGATGAGCTTGTGGAACGGTGTCAGGAAGCAGGAATCGAAGAAATTTACGGATACTATTATCCGACGGCGAAAAACAACATGGTACGGAAATTTTACGGAGAGCTGGGCTTTGAGAAGTGTTCGGAGGATGAGGCTGGAAACAGTGTCTGGAAGCTGAACACAGCAGGCTATGAAAAGCGAAACCATGTGATCGAAGTGGAGAGCTGAGTATGTTATTTCAGTCATATATTTTTATCCTGCTGTTCTTTCCGCTGTGTCTGCTGGGCTTCTGGGGGCTAAAGCGCCAGAAGCTTTTGCAGCTCTGGCTGATTGCCTTTTCCCTGTGGTTTTACGGAGCAGCGAGTCCGTATTATCTGTTGCTGCTGCTGGGCAGTATTGCATGGAATTATGCTTTTTTTCGCGCCATAGAGCGTGGCATTGGGCGTGTTACAGAGCGTGTTTCCGGGAGTGCTATGGAGCGCGCAGAGTATGGGATGGAATGTGACAGCTCCCGGAAAAGACTCTTGTTAGGAATTGGAATTGCAGGAAATCTTGCATTACTTTGCTTTTTTAAATATTTTAATGCAATATCGGCTGGCTGGAGTCAGATGAAAGGGCTGGAGGATCCGATTCTGCAGCTTGCATTACCCCTTGGCATCAGCTTTTTTACCTTTCAGCAGATTGGATTTCTGGCAGATGCTTATAAAGGAGAGGTTGGGGCGTGCAGCCTGAGGGAATATGTCCTGTTCGTTTCCTTTTTCCCATATGTGTCGTCCGGACCGATTGTCAATGCGCAGGAAATGCTGCCGCAGTATCGGCAAATCGGTCGGCAGCGCCTGGATTGGGTAAAGTTTTCCGGCGGACTGTATCTGTTTGCGCTGGGGCTGTCAAAAAAGGTGCTGCTTGCGGATACCTTCGGCAAGGCGGTGGATGCAGGCTATGGAAATGTGGCAGGGCTGTCCGGCACGGATGCCTGGCTGGTAATGCTGTTTTATACGCTGCAGCTGTACTTTGATTTCAGCGGCTATTGCGATATGGGGCGGGGCATTGCTCATATGCTTGGCATGGAGCTGCCGGTGAACTTTGATTCTCCCTACAAGGCGTCCAACATCATTGAATTTTGGAAACGCTGGCATATTACGTTGAACCGTTTCCTGAGAAAATATGTATACATTCCGCTGGGCGGCAACCGGAAAGGTACAGCGCGGATGTATTTGAACTTATTTATTGTATTTCTGGTCAGTGGAATCTGGCACGGCGCAGGCTGGAACTTTGTCCTGTGGGGAGCGCTGCATGGTGCGCTGTATCTGATTACCCGGTCATGGCAGCTAAAGCAGTCACGGCAGCAGTGTGCGGCGGATGTGCATGTTCAAAATGGAACGAAAAAATCCGGTGTATTTTCTGCAGTCCAACATGTGCTTTGCGTCGCTCTGACCTTCCTGTTTTTGAACTTTACATGGATGCTGTTCCGTTCTGCAAATCTGTCACAGGCAGGTGAGTTTGTCGGACGGTTAATCGGCGGTGGCTTTGCAGCTCCGGCGGTTCAGATCACAGAGGCGTTCAATTTGGAAGAGTTTTGGTATGTGATCAAGATTTTACATCTGGATCGTCTGCCGGGAAACGAGCTGTACTTATGCTTTGGTTTTTTGGCAGTGGCGCTTTGGCTCGTCTTTTTTGCACGCAACGCAGGTGAGCGGGAAAAGAGCTTTGAACCGAACGGGAAAAATATGTTTGTGACAGCATTTCTGATGATCTGGTGTGTGGTGTCATTAAGCGGTGTAAGCAGCTTTTTGTATTATCGGTTTTAGAGGATGTTTGGCTTAAATTGAGGAGTAGTGTGAAAAAATAAGCGTGATCGCTTATTTTTCGCACTGCTATTTGTGCCGCAGGCGTCACAAAGTAGCTATGATCGCAGAGCAGAACTGGAAGTTCTGCTCGCGATTCCTTCGGCGCAAGACGCCTGCGGAATGGAGATTAGAATGGAAGAAAACGAAGGAAAAGAAAAAAAGCAGAAAAAAATGCAGCCGAAGCGCTGGCTTGCCGGTTTTCTGGGCATTTTTCTGGCGGGACTTGCAGGATGTATGGCGCTGGTGGTCTGGGTGGATCCTTTTTTTCTGTATCATAAGCCCCTTTCCGGGTTTCCGTATCTGGTAGATAATCAGGTAAATCAGAATCCGGGACTTGCAAAGCATATGGATTATGATGGGATTTTAATCGGGTCCTCCATGACTGCGAGCTTTAACACGGACTGGTTTGAGGAGCTGCTTGGGATAAAGACGCAGAAACTTTCTTATAACGGTTCTTATCCGAAAGATTTATCCAATATCATGCAGCTGGTATTTGATGCAAAGGGCGATCAGGTAAAAGCTGTATATATGGCGGTGGATCAGGCCACGTTCTCGGCGGATCCGGAGGAAACGAAGTTTCCGCTTACCGATTATCTTTATGATGACAATGTGTTCAATGACATTCCGTATCTGCTGAACAAGGATGTTTTGCTGGACTATATTCTGCGACCGCTGGCAGACAGAAAAGATGCTTCGGACTGGTCGGAGCTGTATAAGCCCTGGTGGACGGATGAATATTATAATAAGGCAAACGTGTTGATGTATTATGAGCCGGCAGAGGAACGGCCGGAAGAGGAAGCGCTTGCGGCGGATTATTTCAACGATGCGGTAGAAACGAATCTGCAGCAGAATATTCTGCCTTATATTGAAGCTCATCCGAAAACGGAGTTTTATATTTTCTATCCGCCTTACAGCATTTTATTCTGGAATGATGTGACGCGGGAAAAGGAAACGGATGCGGTCATCGGCAGACTGGAATATATGACGGAACGATTGTTGAACTATGAAAATGTTCATGTGTTCAATTTTCTGGGAAAAGAAGATATTATCTGTAATCTGAACAATTATGCGGACTATATGCATTATCATAAAAATGTCTGCCGGTATATCACGGAGTGCTTTGCAACCGGTGAAAATGAACTGCATCCGGAAAATTATGGGCAGGCGTTTGATGAGATCAGGACACTGGCGATGAGTTATAATTACCCTGCGATCTGGGACGACTGGTACGATAGGACGCCGCGGTATGGGGAGGAATAAAGATTGAAAAATAAAATTTTTCAATCGCGAGATTTGTGTCTGCGCGCTTGACACAAACTCGGCATGCGCAAAAAAACGTGCGCAGAAATGAGAGGAAAATATGCTGCAGAAAGCATTGGGATGTCTGTTTGTGTTTGGAATTGCCCCGGTCGGGATCGGCGGACTTTGGACAAAAGGAATTGGGCAGAAAAGAGAAAAGATTTTGAACCTGTATCTGGCAGGTTTTTTGAGTGAGCTGGCGGTGTTTCAGCTGATCGCTGTGCCGGTGATGGTAAAAGAAGTTTATGGGATGAACCTGCTGGTATATCTGACAACTGCGGTTTTTGCAGTGTTGGCTGCGACGGGATTTATCTGGACGCTTCTGCGGGAACGCGGTTTGTGGAAGCAGGACAGGCAAAAGCAGCACGTTGCAGTTCAAAATCCGGAGCGTCTGCTTTTCTGGCTGCTGTTTTTGGCGTCGGTGGGCTATCAGATGTATATGGCCTTTGCCTATGCTTCCTTTGACGGGGATGATGCGTATTATGTAGTGCAATCTGTATTGGCGGATCAGACAGGCGTATTGAACCGGATTCGTCCCTACACCGGACTTTCCACGGACTTAGATATTCGTCATGCCCTGGCGACGCTGCCGCTGTGGATTGCCTATGTGGCGCGGATGACGGGCATTCATGCGACCATTGTGGCCCATACGCTGCTGCCGCTGATTTTTATTCCGCTGACCTATTATGTGTTTGTTCAGATCGGCAGAAAGCTGTTTTCCGATGGCTCTGTCAAGCTTCCGATTTTTCTGACGCTGGTTTCTATTATGCAGATCTGGGGGAATATTTCGATCTATACGAATGAAACCTTTTTCCTGACGCGGACCTGGCAGGGAAAATCGGTGCTGGCGAATCTGATCTTACTGGTGGAGCTGTGGCTGATGCTGGAACTTTGTGCCCGGGAAAAAAATAAGGAGAGGCAGGAAGAAACGGGATCGCAGCTGACCTACTGGCTGCTTCTTACAGTCAATCATATCGCGGCGGCGATGATGACGAGTATGGGTGCGTTTCTGACAGCGATGCTGTTGGGCATTACGGCTCTTGTGGCGGCAATTCGGTATCGCTGCTGGTCGATTTTGTGGAAAACGGCGTTATGCTGCATCCCGAATGTGATCTATCTGGCGTTGCTGCTGGTTTTGTAAGGGAAAGACGGCAGTTTGCAAAACACCTGCAAACTGCATCGATAGGAGAGATTGCGTTGAAAGAGATTGTGACAATTTTTCAGAATTACTGCGGCAGTGGCTGGTATCCGGTACTTTTTCTGGCTGCGCTTTTGTATTTGCTGGTTACAGAACAAAAAAAGCGGATTCGCGTCGTGCTGGTAGAAGGCTCTCTGGTGATCACGGTTTTGTTTTTTCTGCCGTTTACAAAGACGGTAATGAATCTGTTGGGGGAGGGAGAAACCTATTACCGGATTTTGTGGCTGCTTCCCATGGCGGTGGTGATCGCTTATGGGGGGATCCGGTTGTTTGGAAAGCATTACCGGATCGGCTTTGTCCTTCTGACGCTGGTTCTGGTACTGACCGGAAAATCGGTGTACGATAGCCCGTATTTGTCCAAGGCGCAGAACCGGTATCATATTCCAAATTCCGTGATTGCGATCTGCAACGAAATCATGCCGGCGGAGGAGGAAGAGCGGGTCTGGGCGGTATTTCCGCAGGAGCTGATCTATTATGTACGACAGTATACATCGGAGGTGCAGATGCCCTACGGGCGGGAAATGCTGGAGGCGTCCTGGGAGTGGAACTGGGACACACATCCGATTTATGAGATCATGCGGGAGGATACGATTGATCTGGATGCGCTTTCGCCGCTTTTGACGGAGTACAATTGCCAGTATCTGATTTTGAACAAGAGTGTTCCGTATACCGGCGATCCGCAAAAAAACGGACTGACGAAAATCGCGGATATTGAAGCATATGAGCTGTATCGGAATGAAGCGGTGGAGATTGTGAAGAAGAAAGAGCAGGAGGAAAATAAAAAATGAAATCGACGGACGGCAGGTGCAAACGAAAAATCTGTCGTTTTAGCAAAGAATGGCTATTTCTGCAGGCATTTTTGACAGCGCTTGCGTTAAATACAGAACTTGGAGTAGCAGATGATGAAATCGATGGAATCAACAATGTTCTTTTGGCAAAGTTTTATGCACTGTTTGCTCAGATTGAATCTGGAATTAGTACAAAGGGATTTTTCCTGACAGTATTAACAGCAGCATTGTTTGTCGGATATATATGGATTTCACGGAAAGAACAAACGCTTCCGCCGAAAAAACATATTGGTTTGGCAGCTTTTCTGGCAATGATGTATACAGGAGGTATGGCATACTGGTACGGTGGAAATCTTTCGCTTTTGTATTCATTTCAGATCAACAGGCTGCGCAGTGTTGTATTACTTCTGGGGATGTATTTCTTTTATCTGTATGCGATCGAAGGGGTGCATTACATATTGCGGCAAAAAAATGAGAATGTAGGAACCGCTACAGAGAAAACTGGAAAATGGGGAACAGCGTATCAGAAATATTCGTTTTGGATGACCTGGGGCATCCTGGTGTTTGTGTGGTTTATTCATCTGATTTTAAGATATCCTGGTGCTATGAGCTATGATAACTGGGCACAGCTGCGATATTATTATGGATTTGAAACATATACGACAGCTCAGCCGATTTTCCATACCTGGCTATTTGGTAGTTTTATTCGACTTGCCGTAAAACTCGGAAGTCCGAATGTCGGTTTGTTTTTGTTTGTACTGATGCAGTCCCTGATTATGTCTGCTGTTCTTGCATGGACACTGGAACTGATGAAGCGCTGGAATACAGCTGTCTGGCTTAGAACGCTGACTTTTGCGGTTTATTGTATTGCACCGTATTTTACAGGATATGCTGCATTTCCGATCAAAGATTATCTCTATACTGCTTTTTTAGTGTTGCTGGCTTGTCTGATGGCAGAATGGATGCTGGAGGAAGAGCAATTTTGGAATCAGGCTGTCCAAAATGTACTTTGGATTGTGGCAGCAGCACTGATGATTTTATGTCGGAAAAACGGAATTTATCTGTATCTGGTTGTGACAGTTGTCATCTGTGTACAAATGTTTTGGAAGAAAAAGCGGACACGGAGAGTTATAGGGAGAAAAGTGGCTATTGTCATCCTGCCGTTTCTTCTGGTATTTGCAGTGGAAGGAATTATTACACAGGTTTATCATGTGGAAAAGGATTCTCCGAAGGAAATGTTTTCGCTGCCGTTTCAGCAGACAGCGCGCTATGTAAAAGAATACGGGGATGAGATACCGGGTGAAGAGCGCGAGGTTATTGCAAAGGTTTTGGATTATGATTCTCTGGCGGAAATCTATGAGCCGATGACCGCTGATCCGGTAAAAACAACCTATCGTTCCGGTTCGACGGGGGATCTTGTGGCATATTTCAATGTGTGGATGAAAGAGTTTTTTAGGCATCCGCTATGCTATGTGGAAGCAACGTGGAATCAGAATTATTATGTATTTGCGCCTTATGCGGATAACGTGGTTTACAATAAGAATTGCCTGGTTGGTTCTGACTTGGAATATGATAAAGAGTATTACAGCTGGCTGAATTTCCAAATCCCTGAAAAAATGGAAGGCGTGTCGAATATTGCAGTGAAACTATACAGCCTGCTGACGACAGCGCCGGTGATCGGAATGTTCAGCAATGTGGCTTTTTATGTAATTTTGATGTTTGTATTATTGCATTTTGTCAGGCTGGAGAAAAATAAAAAAGCATTCGTTGTGATGCTTCCTGCGCTGATTTCTTTCCTGTTTGTATTACTGGCACCTCAGATTCAGGGGCAGCCAAGATACGCGTTCCCGATCATTTATACGATGCCGCTGATGATCGCGTTTTATCAGAAGACAGAGCGTGGATGAACACAGCGCCGGACGGCATATCGGACAACGGCATGATCAGATGCCGGACAAGTTAAAAGTATAAAACCATAAAACAACCAACCCGGGAAGCTACGCATCTCAAGTGCACAGCCTCCCGGGTTTTATTTTAATGCAATCTTCAATTCAAAATTATTTTACTGTTTAAATACTTTTCCAAACCGCTCTGCGATTTTTTCACGACCCTTTTGGTTCAGATGATATCCGTCCGTCAGGCAGTCGGTATCCTCCATTGTGATCGCACCGTAGTAGTTGTCAATAAAGGATACGCCGTTTTTGCGGCAGGCTTCGACTTCCCAGTTGAGGTAATCGACCATCGTGCCGTTGCCGAGATCATCGCGGTCGATATCGATGGTTTTGCCGTTTGCATCCGTGAAGGTGCCGTAGGGCTGGGAGAGCAGATAAATGCGGATATGCGGGCACTGCTCCTGAAAAAGCTTGATTGTCGCGGTTAAAGCGCCGTAAACAGTTGTCAGGTTTTTATCGTTTGCCTCGTCGTAAACCGTGCGGTCGTCTCTGTAGTCCTGGAGGTCGTAGAGGATCACGAGATCGTCCACCTTGGAAAGGTCAACGCTCTTTAAAGTTTCGAGCGCCTGGGCGGCAGCTTCGGAATTCATCTGCGGGACGATGACATCCATCAGGTCAAAATTCTGGTTGAGCAGAGCAGCCGCAACCCAGTAAAGGCTGACGCCATCCAGCGGATAGCTGTTGTCAAATTCCTGATGCTTCATGGAAATGGAGCTTCCGGGGAACGCGGCGTTTAAAATGGTGGCATTTGCGGATTTTTCCATCAGGGCAGCCAGACCGGTGTCAGAGCGATCATCGGACAGAAGGTCGTTGCCGAGGGCAAGAACGGTGGTTACCCCGTCATCCTCATGCCCTTCGAGCATTTCCGGATCGAGAGGCTGGAGATAATCCATAACCTCAACATCGAACTCTGTAGTCGTTTCATTTGGGTCATAATCAGACTGACGGCCGCGGTTCCAGAGAAACAGCCGGACAATCGTTACAACGAGGATGATAGAAAAGACGATGACGAAAATCACATGTCCGGACGGACGCCCGGAGCTGGAAGAACGGCGCCTCCTTTTACGGCTTTTTGTATGGGAATGGGTATGTTTTGAATGCTGATTTGGTCTGCTGTTTTCTGCGGTAGAATTATTTTCTTTCATAAAAAATCTGAACTCCTTATGGTTTACTGTCAATTTTGACCGGTAAAAAGTCGTTTTGATACATTCATCTTAGCATTCAGCCACACAACTGTCCAGACAGGGGTCAAAAGATTCAAAATAATTTAAGAATCTTAACAATATTCATATAAAGCATCTCATGTTATACTAAAGCATACATGAAATATCGAAAGAACGAAAAGGGAGAAACGGTAGGATGGTTTTTTCATCATTATTATTTTTATGGCTCTTTTTGCCGGTGGTTGTTGCTGGATATTATATTGTTCCGTCAAAATGTAAAAATATCCTGCTGCTGATATCAAGTTTGCTTTTTTATGCCTGGGGGGAACCGGTCTATATTTTGCTGATGCTGTTTTCCATTTTTTTTAACTGGGGAACAGGGCTTTTGATCGACCGGTTTCGGAAAATTGACGGGATTTTGCTGGCAGTAAATGTTGTCGGAAATCTTGCGTTACTCGGATTTTTCAAATACTATGATTTTTTTATTGGGTTGGTCAACAGCTGTTTCAAAACGACGTTTCCGGAAAAGAATATTCCGCTTCCGATTGGAATTTCTTTTTTTACGTTTCAGATTCTGTCATATGTAATTGATCTGTACCGGGGAAGATATCCTGTCCAGAAAAATATCCTAAATCTGGCGCTTTATATTTCCTTTTTCCCGCAGTTGATTGCAGGACCGATTGTGCGGTATGTGGATATTGACCGACAGCTGGAAAGCAGGACGCACAGCACCCAAAAGGCGATGGAGGGAATTCGGCGTTTTCTGTATGGTCTGGGGAAAAAGGTGCTGATTGCAAACGTTCTCGGACAGTGCGTGGACAGCATTTATGCGATGGAGCTGTCAGAGGTAACCGGGGCTTTTGCATGGCTGGCAGCAGGAATGTATATGCTTCAGATTTATTATGATTTTTCGGGGTATTCGGATATGGCGATCGGACTCGGAAAGCTGTTTGGCTTTGATTTTCCGGAAAACTTTAATTACCCGTATCTATCGAAATCTGTGCAGGAATTCTGGCGGCGCTGGCACATTTCCTTAGGAACATGGTTTCGGGAATATTTGTATTTTCCGCTTGGAGGGAGCAGAAAAGGTGCGGTGCGGACATACGTGAATCTGATGATCGTTTTTTTAGTGACAGGGCTGTGGCACGGCGCGGGAATGACGTTTGTGCTCTGGGGCGTTTATTACGGAGTGCTTCAGGTGATTGAACGATTGGGATTTAAGAAAATTCTGGGAAAATACCCGGTGATTGGATGGAGCTATACGTTTCTGGCAGCACTGTTTGGATGGGTTTTATTCCGGGCGGACACGTTTGTACAGGCAGGAGGAATGATGGTCCGCATGATCTGTCCGTGGAAGTATTTACAGACAGATGTACTTTTACAAAATATTGTAGACCACAGAGCGTTTGTGATGTTGATTGTCGGGCTTTTGGGATGCGGTTTTATTCAGAAAATATGGCAGCGGATACCGGGAACGAAACGCTGGAAGTATTCCATTGGAGAAGCGGTATGGTGTGCAATCCTTGGCGTGTTGAGTCTGGCGGCGCTGGCTGGAAATACCTATAATCCGTTTATTTATTTCAGGTTTTAAACAGGAAAGGAACACGGATGAAAAAGAAAGAGATTTTGTGGATTCTTATTTTTGCATTATTATTTGGAAGCCCGTTTGTCAGCTGGTTTTTTCTGAAAAATTCTGTAGATACGCAAAATTATGAAAACCGGGAAGTGACAGAAATGCCGAAAATTTCCCTGGAAGAATATGCGCAATTTCCGCAGCAGTATGAGACGTATTTTAACGATAATATTCCGTGGAGGAATCAGTTGATTTCGTTAAACAGCGGACTGGATTTGTTTGCATTTCGGGACTCCTCCAATGAAAACGTCCTGATTGGAAAAGATGGATGGCTGTTTTTTACGGGAGGGACAAATCCGGTGGAACAGTCGACCGGGCAGCGACTTTTATCGGAAGCCGATCTTGAAAAAATTGCAGGACAGCTGACGCTTGTACAGCGCTGGGTACAGAGCAGGGGAGAAAAATTTATTTTCTTTCTTGCACCGAACAAAGAGACAATTTACCGGGAAAAGCTGCCGGAATCAGAAACAGTTGTTACCGACGAAACAGAGGCGTTTCAGCTGATAAATTATTTGAAAGAGCATACGGATATTTCGGTTGTCTGGCCGTATGAGGAGCTGATGGAAGCCAAAGCAGATAGTGGTATGTGGATTTACAGCAAACTGGATACGCACTGGGGAAATCCCGGAGCTTATATCGGTGCAAAAGCGCTGGCAGAGGAGTTGGAAGTGGAAATGCCGGAGCTTTCGGAAGTGTCTGCAGAGCTATCGGAGATTTCCCGTGGCGATCTTGCAAATATGTTAAATGTCAGCATTCCGAATGGGGATAGGGAATATCAGTTGAGCGGCTATGAAGTTGAGGATGGAAATCAGGGCGAATCGTATATGGAGTTTCATCAGAACAGCGGAAGCAGTCTGAAGCTTGCGATTCGGAGAGATTCTTTCGGGGCGAGACTGTCGAAGGTGTTACAGCATGCGTTTCAGGATGTTTATGTCGCACAGGGAGAAACGGATCTGATTGATGTGGATGCAGATGTCTTTGTTTATGAACTGGTCGAGCGAAGTCTGGAAAATCCGGATCTGGGGCTGCCTTATTTGTCTGTATTGTCAAACACGGATGAAAACGGCAAAGCAGTTACCCTGAAAGCGGAGTGCGATCTAAATGGCTTTTATATATCGGCGTTCCGGCAGCCGGATGGAACGGATGACTGGCAGGGGGTTTTGATCGGCGAGACGATTTCGCAGGAAGGGACAACATTTGCGGTGCCAGACGGAGAAAACGGAAGACTGCAGATTTATATGTTCCTGGACGCAAACGGGGAAAAACCGGTTCATGAAATGACACTGGAATATTAGGAAATGCTTCCTAATCCGTGAGAAAGATGATATACTGGAGCAACAGCGAGTCAACATGCTTGCATGATTGACGAGCGGCGACAGTAGCCCATGAACGAAGTTTATGGGCGGATGGGCGAAAGCCGGTAACGAACGAACAGCCTGAGTAAGCAGGCAAAAAAGCACGTTAGCGCGGGTTCGTGAGTGCACTTTCGGCGACCAAAAAGGAATTTTTATATGAAAAAGAAACTGAATTTACGGGATTTTGCCATCCTGCAGCTTGTCGTGCTGATCTACACCAGCTCCACGGTCATCAGCAAAATCGCGGCGCAGTCCGCGGAGAGCGGAAAAGGATGGACAATTTTGCTGCTCTACGGAGCAGAAATCGGAGTGCTGGGCATCTACGCGCTTTGCTGGCAGCAGGTCATCAAACGGGTGGAACTGTCTGTGGCGTATGCGAATCGGGCGATGGCGCTTTTGTGGTCACTTTTGTGGGCGGTATTACTGTTCGGGGAGCAGATTACGGTGAAAAAACTCATCGGCGTCGGACTGGTGCTTGCCGGGACGCTGATTATCAACGGAGGAAAGGAGCAGGAAAATCATGATTGATTATCATTACTTCTTTCTGATTGGATCCGTGCTTGTGGCGGCGGTTTCCCAGGTTTTATTAAAAAAAGGCGCCCTGCATCATTATGACAGCTGGATTCGGGAATATTTGAATCCGTGGGTGATCACGGGTTATATTTTGATGTTCGGCTCCGTGTTTTTAAGTATTATGGGACTTCGGGGCGTGGATTTTTTCAACGCCCCTGTCATTGATTCGCTGGGCTATGTATTGGTTCCGGTCTGCGGTGCGGTGTTTTTTCATGAAAAACTGACTGCTCGCAAATTAGTGGGAATATGCTGCATAGTTCTGGGAATGGCTGTGTTCTACCTTTGAGGTCAGCTGCAGCCATTTTGCATAATCGTAGGAGCGGCGCACATCTGCAGTGCAGGCGGCAAGCTCCGCCGGATCACCCAGACGGTCGCGGAAGGCACGTCGGTCTGTCGGGGCGAGATTGACATATTTCAGATAGGAAATCTTGAGTTCATTTAAATGGCCGCGACAGGCGGGACAGTATTTTTTGTGCCCGTTCAGCATGTGGATTCGTTTACAGTGACGGCAATAATGGATGTACATCATAAGCGTAACTCCTTTCTTTTGGGTGACAAAAGTCTTTGTCCGGATAAACATATTGTGCCATTTAGACAAAAAATACACAACGAAAAAACGTTTACAATTTTCGACAGGAAAGCTGGCAGGAGGGAATCAGTGGAGGAACAGCATAAGAAGAAAAAAACGGGAAGTGCCAAAAAAGCGGCTCCCCATGGGATAAAAGACAGAAAGAGCGTATCAGAACAGAAAAAAAAGGCGCAGCGCGCAGAACGTATTCCCGAGCGGAAAAAGTCGAACTGGGACGATGGAGAATTTCTCGATGACTGGGACGAGGTATCCGGCAAAACAGCAGCGCACAGCAATAAGCGCCGCGTGAAAAAGCCTGCCGGAAAAAGCAGTCAGACCTTTCATGAAAAAAGCAGTCAGAACCGCACTGTAAAGCGCTCTGGGTCCGCATCGACCGCAGCATCCGGCAGAAACCGAAAACACCGGTCTGCCAGAAAAGAGCCAATGGCGGCGCTGGATATCGCGATTGCTCTGACGGGCGTGCTGGTTTTGGCAGCGGCAGCGTTTACGACATCGATGTATCTGAGACGAAACGAGCAGAATAAGCAGATGGAGGCGGTGGCTGTAGTCGGGAAAAATCTGGAAGCGATCGGGATGTCCGGGGAAGAGGTTCTGTCGGCGGTCGCTGTCGCAGCGCAGAACGCCCCGGAGGAGGCTTCTGAAGAAGAGACGACGGAGACGGAAACCGGATATGAGGAAAAGGATCTGGAAGCCAATGTCGACGTTATTTTAAAGCTGTCTTCGATGCAGAAGGATATGAAAATTAAATTCGCGGACAAAAACTCCGGTAAGCTGATAGGAAATCAACCCTTTACCGTAAAGCTGGAGGGCGCGTCGAGCCAGAACGCAAAGGATGACGACAAGGACGGCATAATTTATTTAAAAGACTTAAAAGCAGGCGATTACGTCGTTACCGTGACCGGACCGGATGAAATCAGCGGCAGAAAAGCAGCCGGAATTTCCGGGCGAGTGACGGTAAAGGACAAGATTGAGTATAAAAAGGTCGACGTGACGGACGAGATCAAAAAGGAGTCGGAGATCAACGTGGCGAAAGAGGATACCGCGATTGCACCGGCAGTGGAATCGGTTCTGCAGGATACTGTGGAATGGGTTGCGTCCACCAAAACGCCGGCAGGAAACGGACAGGAATATGAAGAGGTCGGCAAGTCCGATATCCCGGAGCCTGCCCAGGCAAGACTTCTGGAGCCGGAGATAAAATACGCATATTTTGCAAAGGAAACGCAGATCGCCGTTTTCGACCAGACCAGGGAGGAATCCCCGGCAGAGAATGAGAATACGCCGCCGACCGAGAGCGAATCTTCCTCCGAGAGCGAAAGCACAAAGCCGTCCGAGAGTGAAGGTACAAAGCCTTCGGAAAGCGAATCGGAATCCGGAAGCAGCAAGCCGACGGAAAGCGAGAGCACGAAGCCATCCGAGAGTGAAAGTACAAAGCCTTCGGAAAGCGAATCTGCAACCGAAAGCAGCACTGCAGTGACAGAGCCGACAAAAACGCCGGAAACCAAGCCGGAGGAGGTAAAGGTCAAGAAAATCACGATCTCAGGCTCTGCAACGGTTGAGGTCGGACAGACTGTTTCCCTTTCTGTAACGGTATCGCCGGACAATGCAGCGAACAAGTCCGTTCGCTGGGAAATCGTTTCCGGAAAAGAGTTTGTCTCGGTGGATGATAAGGGAACGGTAAAAGGCGTAAAAGCCGGAGAAGCGAAGATCAAAGCGGTCGCGCAGGACGGCAGCAACGTAGAGAGCGGAATCAGCACCGTGAAGGTGACGGAGAAAAAGATAAACCGCGGCGATACAAAGACCTTATTGAAAGATAAAAACGGCAACCAGCTGTACTGCAAGGACGGGGATACCTACCGTGAGGCAACGACGGCGGATTATTATACCAAAGACAAATTTTACCGCAAAAAAGCGAATGTGGAATATCGGTATACCGGATGGCAGACGATCGACGGAAAACGCTTTTTCTATGACAAAAACGGGACCGCCGTTACCGGCGAACAGGTGATCCAGGGCGTGAAATACACGTTCAATGGGGACGGCAGCTTAAATACGGGAACTGTGATGGGAATTGACATTTCCAAACACAACGGCAATATCGACTGGAACGCAGTCAAAAATTCCGGTGTGCAGTATGTCATCCTGCGCTGCGGCTATCGCGGCTCGGCTTCGGGCGTGCTGGTCGAGGATCAGAAGTTTAAGAGCAATATTCAGGGCGCGACGGCGGCAGGTCTGAAGGTCGGCATTTATTTCTTCAGCCAAGCGGTGAATGAAGTGGAAGCGGTCGAAGAGGCCTCCATGACGCTTTCCCTGATTAAAAAATACAGAATCACTTATCCTGTCTATATTGACGTGGAGAGCGCGAATGGGCGCGCAGACGGAATTTCCAAAGCGGCGCGAACGTCTGTCATCAACGCATTCTGCCAGACGATCCGTAACAGCGGCTACACACCGGGACTATATGCGAACAAAAACTGGCTGACGGAAAAGATCAATACAGGCGCCCTTGGCGGCTGCAAGATCTGGCTGGCACAGTATGTTGCTGCACCGACCTATGGAGGACGTTACGAGATGTGGCAGTATTCGTCGAGAGGGTCGATTGCAGGAATCAAAGGAAATGTTGACTTAAACGTTAGCTATATGGGTTACTGATATCAGTCGTATTTTCCTGTTGGAAAAACACGGAAAATATGGTACACTGGAAAAAAATCAGGATTATGGGATTTTGCGTCCTTTTGCGCAGAATCGAAAAGGAGAAGAGGCATGAGAACCTATCTTGTTACCGGAGGAGCGGGGTTTATCGGTTCCAATTACATTCACTATATGTTCCGCAAGTATGACAACGAAATCCGCATCATCAATGTGGATGCGCTGACCTATGCGGGCAATCTCGAGAACTTAAAAGACATTGAAAACCGCGATAACTATACCTTCGTAAAAGCAAATATCTGCGATAAAGAAGCGATTGCAAAGATCTTTGCAGAAAACGATATTGACCGCGTAGTGCATTTTGCAGCGGAAAGCCATGTAGACAGAAGCATCAAAAATCCCGAAGTATTCGTACAGACCAACGTGCTGGGTACTGCCGTGATGTTAAACTGCGCAAAGAACGCGTGGGAGCTTCCGGACGGCACCTTTAAGCCGGGCAAGAAATTCCTGCATGTTTCGACGGATGAAGTATACGGCTCTTTGAGCGAAGATGGCGGCTATTTCTATGAGACAACCCCCTATGCGCCCCACAGCCCGTATTCTGCCAGCAAGGCAGGATCTGATATGCTTGTAAAAGCGTATATGGATACCTATCATTTCCCTGCAAATATCACAAACTGCTCTAATAACTACGGCCCTTACCAGTTTCCGGAAAAGCTGATTCCGCTGATCATCAACAATGCGCTGCACGGCAAGAAGCTTCCGGTATACGGCGACGGCAAGAACGTCCGCGACTGGCTGTATGTCGAAGACCACGCAAAGGCCATCGACATGGTGCAGGAGCAGGGCAGACTGTTCGAAACCTACAATGTAGGCGGTCATAACGAAAAACAGAACATTCAGATCATCGAAATCATTATCGAGACCCTGCAGGAGATGCTTGCAGACGACGACCCGCGCAAGGCGCTTGTCAGCAAGGATCTGATTACCTATGTAGCAGACCGTAAGGGACACGACAGAAGATACGCGATCGCTCCCGACAAGATCAAGGAAGAGATCGGCTGGTATCCGGAGACGATGTTCAAAGAAGGCATCAAAAAGACCATTGCATGGTACTTCGAGCATGAAGACTGGATGGAGCGCGTAACCAGCGGCGACTACCAGAAATATTATAACGAAATGTACAAAGCCTGAGAAATTTCCGGACTGCCGGGAGGAAAATGCCGGACAGACCGAAGAAAACAGGGCTTTGTATACCAGAATGGGGACGGCGCGCGACACCGTTCCCCTTTTGGCGCATCTGGGCAGGAGCGCACGGCGGTAGAACAGTGCTGCCGGGCAGTAGAACAGTGCCGCCGGAGCGATCCTGTAAAGCAAAATGTTTTTCATACAGGCGAATGAACGCATAGGAATGGAGGAATCTATGAAAGGTATCATTCTTGCAGGCGGCTCTGGAACCCGCCTTTATCCGCTGACCAAGGCGGTATCCAAACAGATTATGCCGGTTTACGACAAACCGATGATTTATTATCCACTCTCCACACTAATGCTGGCGGGCATCCGGGAGATTCTGATTATTTCCACGCCCAGGGATCTGCCTGCTTTTAAAGAACTGTTCGGTACAGGCGAGCAGCTGGGACTTTCGATGTCCTATGCGGTTCAGGAGACGCCCCGCGGACTGGCAGACGCATTTTTGATCGGCGCGGATTTCATCGGAAACGACAGCGTTGCCCTCGTTCTGGGCGACAATATTTTCTATGGACAGAGCTTTTCCAGAGTGCTGCGTCAGGCGGCGGAGAGGGAAAAAGGCGCGACAATTTTCGGCTATTTTGTCCGCGATCCCAGAGAATACGGCGTGGTGGAATTTGATGAAAACGGCAAAGCGCTTTCCATCGAGGAAAAGCCGGAGCATCCCAAGAGCAACTACGCAGTTCCCGGACTGTATTTTTATGATAACGACGTTGTGGAAATCGCCCGCAACGTAAAGCCGTCTGCAAGAGGCGAGATCGAAATCACTTCGATCAACAACGAATATCTGCGCAGAGGGACGCTGATGGTGGAGACGCTGGGCAGAGGCTTTGCATGGCTCGATACCGGCAACCACGATGCACTGCTGGATGCGGCAGATTTCGTCGCAGCGGTACAGAAGCGTCAGGGCATGTACATTTCCTGCATTGAGGAAATCGCGTTCCGCAGAGGTTTTATCGATAAACAGCAGCTCTTAAAGCTTGCGGAGCCGCTGATGAAGACCAACTATGGCAAATATCTTGTAGAGGTCGCAAACGGACTTTAAAAACGGAACAGGAGAATAGAAAAATGGGAAAAATTTCAGTAGAAACATGTCATATCGAAGGTCTTAAGGTGATCACCCCCCAGGTGTTCGGCGACGCCCGCGGTTACTTTATGGAGACTTATAACTACAACGATTACAAGGAAGCCGGCATCGATCAGGTTTTCGTACAGGACAACCAGTCCGCATCCAAAAAAGGCGTTCTGCGGGGGCTTCATTTCCAGATCAATTACCCCCAGGACAAACTGGTGAGAGCGATTCGCGGCGAAGTGTTTGACGTTGCGGTTGACTTACGTCCCGGCTCCAAAACCTATGGTCAGTGGTACGGTGTGCTGCTTTCCGAAGAGAACAAAAAGCAGTTCTTTATCCCCAAGAATTTCGCACACGGCTTTGTAGTGCTGTCGGATTATGCGGAATTTGCCTATAAATGCACCGACTTCTATCATCCCAACGACGAAGGCGGTCTGGCATGGAACGATCCCCAGATCGGCGTAGAATGGCCGATTCCGGAAGGAATGGAACTGACCTTGTCTGACAAAGATAAAAAGTGGGGCTCTTTTGCCGAATTTACAGAAAGCAGAAATAAATGAAGAGACTGAATAAAAAAACAGGAATCGCCATATTCACTGCGGTGATGGCGATTCTTGCCGTTATTATCCTTGTTTATCATAATCCCCTTGCCAATCCGCAGGATGAGCTGCTGAAAAAAGTGATTGCCTGCGTGCTGATCGTGGCGGCGGTCATTGCCTTTATCCGGTTATACGATAAGATCACGGTACTGCCGGTGGAATTATACCAGAACCGCAGGCTGATCTGGAAACTGGCAAAGAGCGATTTCAAAAAGCGCTACGCAGGCTCTTATATGGGAGCGTTCTGGGCGATGGTGCAGCCGGTCATCACAGTTGCGATGTACTGGGTTGTTTTCGTGATTATTTTCCCAAACCGGACTGGTTATGCCTCCGGAGGCGTAGAAGGTGTTCCGTATATCCTGTTTCTGACAGCGGGACTGGTGCCCTGGTTTTATTTTTCCGAAGCCCTGACCAGCGCAATGGTATCGCTGCTGGAATATAATTACCTGGTAAAAAAAGTCGTATTCAAAATCAGTATCCTGCCGATTATCAAGATTATTGCAGCGACATTTATTCATGCGTTTTTCGTGCTGGTTTTACTGATCGTGGCAGCATTAAATGGTTATTATCCGAGCCTGTATACACTGCAGGTATTTTATTACAGCTTCTGCATGTTCGTTTTTGTACTGGCACTCAGTTATACGACCTGCTCGGTTGTTATCTTTTTCAGGGATCTGCAGTCCATTGTCAATATCTTTCTGCAGGTCGGTATGTGGGCAACTCCGGTGCTGTGGAATATCAATGATTTTCCGATGAAGCTTCAGATGATCGTGAAAATCAATCCGCTTGTATACATTGTGGAGGGCTACAGAAGCGCTGTATACGGAAAACAGTGGTTCTGGGAGGATTTTTACTCCACGGTTTATTTCTGGATTATCACGGTGGTGCTGTTTGGCATTGGTGCGCTGATTTTCAAGAAACTCAAGATTCATTTTGCGGATATCATGTAAAGGAAAACTGGTTATGGAACAAAAAGAACTGGCAATTCATGTGGACAGGGTGAGCAAAGTATACAAGCTGTACCGCAGAAACCGGGACCGTCTGATCGAATCCCTGGGACTGACAAAAAAGAAACTTTCCACGCCGCATTACGCATTAAAGGATGTCAGTCTGGACATTTATAAAGGAGAGACTGTCGGCATTATTGGCACGAACGGCTCCGGCAAATCGACGATTTTAAAGATTATCACCGGCGTATTACATGAGACGAGCGGCACTGTGCAGGTAAACGGCAGAATTTCCGCCTTGCTGGAGCTGGGCGCAGGCTTTAACATGGAATACAACGGCATCGAAAATATTTATCTGAATGGAACGATGATCGGTTTTTCTGAAAAAGAAATTGATGAAAAGCTGCAGGATATCCTGGATTTTGCGGATATCGGGGACTATGTGTACCAGCCGGTAAAGACCTATTCCAGCGGTATGTTTGTCCGACTGGCATTTGCAGTTGCCATCAATATCGACCCGGAAATCCTGATCGTCGATGAGGCGCTTTCGGTTGGCGACGTATTTTTCCAGGCAAAATGCTATCGAAAATTCGAGGAATTCAAGAAAAAAGGCAAGACGATCCTGTTCGTCAGCCACGATCTGAGCGCGATCAGCAAATATTGCGACCGTGCGATCCTGTTAAATCAGGGCGTAAAGCTCGGAGAAGGCTTGCCCAAAGACATGATCGACGCCTACAAGCAGGTGCTGGTGGGACAGTACGAAACGCCTAAGGCTGGCGTGGATGTACCTGACCTGACGGCGGACGGGGATGTTCGGGCGGCGCTTGACAAACAGAAAAAGAAGCAGGAAGCGGCGCGCATGGGCGTCAACCCGGAGACACTGGAATACGGCACGAAGCAGGCGGAAATTGTTTCGTATTACATTACGGACAAAAACGACGTGCAGACGACCGCAATTTTAAAGGGCGACGAATTCACGATGCATATGAAGGTGAAAATCGGTCAGGATCTTCCGGCACCGATCTTTGCTTTTTCCATCAAAAACATCAAGGGCGTGGAGATCACGGGAACGAACACGATGTTTGAAAAGACGTTTCTGGAGAGCGTAAAGGCAGGTCAGGTGCTGGAAATTACATTCCGCCAGAAGATGCGCCTGCAGGGCGGTGACTATCTCATATCCCTGGGTGTGACAGGATATGAAAAAGATACGTTTAAAGTGTATCATCGCCTTTATGACGTGCTGAATATTACGGTCGTGTCCGACAAGGATACGGTGGGCTATTTTGATATGGAATCTCAGGTTGAGGTGAAGGAGATTTAACGTATGCAGACAGGCAGGACAGAGAAGATCGGGAATGTTGTGCTGGATTATTCCCATTATCCGGAACAGGATTTTTACTGCGACGGAGCGTCGGAGGATGCACTTTTGGAGCTGGTAAAAACAATCCCGCCCCGGGAATATCCCCAGGAAATCTATAAAGCGGCGAGCTGGGAGGTGCTTTACCACCTTTCCGACCTGCGGGAAAATATCGTCGGATGGCTGCCTGTTGACAAAAGCATGAAGGTGCTGGAAATCGGTTCCGGCTGCGGCGCGATTACGGGAAGCCTCGCACAGAAGGCAGGCAGCGTAACCTGCGTCGACCTTTCGAAAAAACGCAGCTTGATCAACGCTTACCGCCATCAGGACCGTGACAACGTGACGATCCATGTGGGCAACTTTTCGGACATCGAGCCGGATCTGCCGACGGATTATGATTTTGTCTGTCTGATCGGCGTGTTCGAATACGGGCAGAGCTATATCGGCGGAAAAACCCCCTTTCACGATTTCTACCGGATTATCAAAAAACATGTGAAATCCGATGGACATATCGTGATTGCGATAGAGAATAAGCTTGGTTTAAAATATTGGGCGGGATGCCGGGAAGACCACGTCGGCACGTTTTTTTCGGGCCTGGAGGATTACCCTCAGGGCGGTGCGGCTCGCACCTTTTCCCGGAGCGGTCTGGAAAAAATCCTGAAAGAATGCGGTGAGACGGAATATCATTTCTACTACCCTTATCCGGATTATAAATTTATGACGACGCTGTACTCCGACCGGTATCTGCCGAAAGTCGGAGAACTATCTAATAACATACGGAATTTCGACCGTGACCGGATGCTGCTGTTCGATGAAAAAAAGGTGTTCGACATGCTCATCCGCGAGGGACTGTTTGGACAGTACAGCAATTCGTTCCTCGTGATGACAGGGCCCATGACGGATATTGTATACAGCCGTTTTTCCAACGACAGGGCGGAGCATCTGAGCATTCGCACGGATATTCTGGAAAAGGACGGAAAACACACTGTCCGGAAATATCCGGCAGCCTCAGCTGCTGCGGCACATATTGAAGCCCTGGCAGAAAATGAATGCGTCTTCACAGAACGGTTTAAAGGCAGCACCCTCTCAGTCAACCGTCTGGAATTGAAACGGAATCCGGATGGATTGCCCTTTGCGGAAATCGAATATCTCGAAAATAGCCGGACATTGGAAGAGCTGCTGGATGAGTGCTTACAGAACAATGACGAAGCTGGTTTTGATAAGCTGTTTGACCGTTACTGCAAAATCGCAGCGTGGAAAGCGGAGGGGACGAAGCAGGATTATGACCTGACCTTCCCGAATATCTGCGTACAGGGTGATATCTGGACGATGATCGATTACGAGTGGACGACAGACAAGCTGACGCCGCAGCAGATCATCAGCCGGGCATTGAACTGCTATGGTCAGGAGGATCCGGTTCGGATGGAGCATCCGATTGTGAAAAAGCATCTGGAAGCCCTCGGCATCGGCAAAGAGCAGATGTATGAGCTTTCGGAAAAAGAGCTGGCGTTCCAGCATTTTGTCCTGCAGGAAAAGGACGGTCGGAGCCGGACGGCCCTTGGACAGCTTCGGCATCTGATCGGCAACCGAGCTGTGCCGTATCAGGAATTTTTTGCCCGGGCGGACCGCAAAAAGGTGCAGGTATTTGAAGACTTCGGCGCAGGATATACACCGGAGCATTCTTATTATCAATATGATGCATATGAGGCGGACGATCTGATCAACGCCAGGATCATCTGCAAAGCAGGTACAAAAGCGATTCGCTTAGATCCTGCGGAGCTGCCGTGTCTGGTACAGATTCATAGAATCGAATGGCGCGGAAAAGCGCTGACGCGGGCACAGCTGGATCAGTGCCTGTCGACGAACGGACAGGTGCTTGCAGATACCCCGGACCATGTTCCGACGGTACTGTTTGAAACAGGAGATCCGAACATCAGCGTTCGGCTGGATTGTCTGGACAACGAGGCGACGGATGGCGAAGCGCTGATCATCCGGGCACAGATCGCATGGCTGTCGGCGGAAATGCTGCAGGATATTCAGGCGCGCCTGGCGGCAGCGGCAAGGAGGAAAGGTTTTTGGTTTCAAAGATAAAAGAAACAATTCAGAATAATCTGGTAAAGAAAAGATACCGCTGGTATCAGGAGCAGATTCAGAAACAGACCCTCACCTATGACGAGTGGATTCGGGAAAAGGAAGCACAGGAGGACGAGGCACTGCGCGCAGAGTACAGGGCAGAGCACGCGGAGGTGATCTCCTACGATGAGTGCCGCGCGGATTTTGATGTGCGGCGGTATGGAAATGGCGCAACGCCGGCGGACGTCCTGATTTTCCACGCGCCGGACGCAAGCCCGGACACGAGAGGCATTTCACATGTGCTCAGCTGGTTTGAAGCCCATCCTGAAACGGTGATCGCCTACGCGGACGAGGATGAAATCGACGAAGCCGGTAAGCGCAAAAATCCCTGGCTGAAGCCGGACTGGTCGCCGGATACACTGATGTCCTGCTTTTATTTCGGCGGATTCTTTGCGGTGCGCAGACAGGCGATGGAGAACTGTCCGTGGCTGGCAGATGAGAACCCACTGCGCAACCTTTATGACCTGGTGCTGCGCCTGACGGAAATCGAGAATGGAACGGCGCATATCGACAGTGTGCTGTTTCATCATGAAAAAATCGAAGTCTGGGGTATGGAAGAGACGTATGATGATCTGAAAAAGGCGGCATATGTAAGAAGAGGCTGGCCTCTTACGCCCTCCGGGAAGGTTTCAATCATCATCCCGACCAAGGATCATCCCCATATTTTATCGAATTGCATTCATTCTGTCCTGGAAAGTGGAAACTACCGGGATTTTGAGATCATCGTTGTGGATAACGGAAGCAATGAACAAAACCGTGCAAGAATTGAACGGATGCGCGATATGTTGAACGAGGATTTCCGGTTCGTTTATCACTATGAACCGATGGAGTTCAATTTTTCCAAAATGTGTAACCTTGGCGTGTCCCTGGCGACCGGCGATTACATCCTGTTATTGAATGATGATATCGAAATTACGCAGGACAACTGGCTGGAAAAGCTGATGGAAAAGGCGGTTCTGCCGCATGTCGGCGCGGTGGGCGCAAAGCTGATCTATCCGGGCACGGAGATCATTCAGCACGCGGGCATCACCAACATTCATCTGGGGCCTGCACACAAGCTGCAGTTCCGCTCCGATGCGCTGAAATTTTATTTCGGGCGCAACCGCATGGCGATGGATGTCCTGGGTGTAACCGGAGCCTGCCTGCTGGTGAAAAAAAGCATTTACGATCAGGCGCAAGGACTGTCCGAGAACCTGCGTGTCGCGTTCAACGACGTGGAATTCTGCTATCATGTATATGAAATGGGCTATTACAACGTGGTACGCAACGACGTGACGCTGACGCATCATGAATCCTTAAGCCGCGGTGCGGACGACAGCACGGAAAAGCTGCGCCGCCTGCATCAGGAACTGAATCTGCTCTATGAACTGCACCCGTCCCTATACGGAACCGACCCGTTCTATCACAGATATCTGGTAAAGGATGTGCTGGATGCGGAATTTTATACGGGCTGCCGTTATGATTTTGACAAAAGAGTGGAAAAAGTTTCCCCTGAGAAGATCGAGGGTGTTCTGGAACCGCAGTGGCATAACGAGGTGCTGCGCATCGGTGTGGAGTTCGCCGGGGACATGGGGCGCTGGCAAAGAGGCGCTGCAGGAGCAGGAACTGGCGACTGGATGATCCAGGGCTGGACGTGGGCACTGCAGGTTGACAACTGTCGGTACGATTTTTCCCTGTTGTTAAAGAAGGTGGAGACCGGCTATATTGCGCCCGGCTCCAGTACGGAAGCGATTCCTGAGGATCGGGGCGAGGTCTGGAGGATTCCCTGTACGAGGCAGTTCCGCCCGGATATCGACGAAAATCTGCACGGAATTGTCCATACCGAGCTGCCGGGCGTGTGCGTGACCTTCGATCGGGACAGCCTGCCGGAGGGAGACTACCTGATCGGCTTTTTGTGGGAAGATACCTGCTCGCGGCAGAAGCTTTACCGCTTCAGTCCGGAAATGCTTACAGTGAGGAAATAATAAAATCATGGAAGAAAAAAAGGACTATCAGGACGCTTACGAGAAAGAACATTATAAAGCCGTTTATCTGGCAAACCGGGTCGCTGAGCTGGAGGATCAGGTGGACGATCTGCAGTTCAAATTGAACCGCATCAAAAACAATCCGATCTGGAAAGCGTCCGGCCCTGCCAGAAAGTGCATGCATTTTGTGATCCGCCAGAAGGACCGTTTGAAAAATTGCGGCAGCCTGTCGGGCGTGATTGCAAAGGTACGCTATAAATCCTGGGAAAAGAAGGCGATGACCCATTACGGCACCCAGAGCTTCCCGTCCGCAGAGGAAAGACAGAAGCAGGAGGCGGCTGTCTTTGAACGGATGCCCAAGATCAGTATTCTTGTTCCGCTGTGGAACACGCCGGAAAGCTTTTTAACCGAGATGATCGGCTCCGTCCAGTGGCAGACCTACAAAAACTGGGAGCTGTGTCTGGCGGACGGTTCGGACGATGCGCACGCCTATGTCGGTGAATACTGCAAAAGGCTGGCGGCGCAGGATTCGAGAATCGTTTATCAGAAGCTTGCCAAAAACGAGGGCATTTCGGGCAACACGAACGAATGCTATAAGCTTGCATCCGGCGAGTTTATCGGGCTGTTTGACCACGACGATATTCTGCATCCCTGCGCACTTTACGAGTATGTAAAGGCGATCAACGAAAAGGATGCGGACTTTATTTACTGTGATGAGGCGACGTTTAAGAGCCCGGACATCAACAAGATGATCACGATGCACTTCAAGCCGGATTATGCGATCGACAACCTGCGCGCGAACAACTATATTTGTCATTTCAGCGTATTTTCCAGAGAGCTGTTGGATGGCACGGAGCTGTTTCGGACAAAATTTGACGGCAGCCAGGATCATGACATGATTCTGCGCCTGACGGACAATGCGAAGCATATCGTCCATGTGCCGAAGCTTCTGTATTATTGGCGCTCCCATGCAGGCAGTGTTGCGGGCAATATCGAGGCAAAGCCTTACGTGGTCGAAGCGGCGAGAGGCGCGGTTGCGGATCATTTGCGCAGACACGGCTTCAAAAACTTTACAATTACGAGCACTCGCGCGTTTGAGACGATTTTTAAAATCAGTTATGAAATTATCGGGGAACCGAAGATTTCTATCATTATTCCGAACAAGGATCATGTGGAAGACCTGCGCCGCTGTATCAGCTCCATTGTGGAAAAATCGACCTGGGAAAACTACGAGATCATTGTCGTGGAGAACAACAGCGAGACGAAGGAGATTTTTTCCTACTATGACGAGCTGCAGAATAATCCGCAGATCCGCGTGGTGACCTTCGAGGGTAAATTTAATTATTCGAAAATCAACAATTTCGGCGTCTCTCTTGCGACCGGAGACTATGTGCTGTTGTTAAACAATGATACGCAGGTAATTACGATCAACTGGATGGAAGAGCTTCTGATGTATGCGCAGCGCCCGGATGTCGGCGCAGTCGGCGGAAAGCTTTACTATGGGGATAAAACGATCCAGCATGCGGGCGTCGTGATCGGGCTTGGCGCGCATCGGACGGCAGGACATGTGCATTACCGCCAGAAACGGGAAAATTTAGGATACATGGGACGTCTGTGCTATGCGCAGGACATGACGGCAGTAACCGGAGCATGTCTTTTGGTGAAAAAATCGCTCTATGAGCAGGTCGGCGGTCTGGACGAGAGCTTTGAAATTTCATTAAACGATGTGGACTTCTGTTTGAAGCTGCGCAAGGCTGGTTATCTGAACGTCTTTACGCCCTTTGCCGAGCTGTATCACTTCGAATCGATTTCGAGAGGATTAGACGATCAGGGAGAAAAAGCAAAACGGTATAACGAAGAGTCCGAACGCTTCCGCAACAAATGGAAAGCCGAGCTGGAAGCCGGAGATCCTTATTTCAACCCGAATTTTTCGTTAGATAAATCTGACTTTTCTTTACGGGTCTGAAAAAATAGTGTATACTGACTTAAAGAAGATGCACTGCAGCCAAGGGAAGACTGACAGGCAGGGACGTAAGAGACGGCAGGCATCAGAAAAGATGGAGGTAGCAAAAGCGATGAATTACATGGATCAGTACAAATTCTGGCTGGAGGATTCCTACTTTGATGAAGGAACCAAGGAAGAGCTCCGTAAAATTGCAGATAATCAGGCGGAGATTGAAGATCGTTTTTACAAGGATCTGGCGTTTGGTACCGGCGGTCTGCGCGGTGTGATCGGAGCCGGAACCAACCGGATGAATATTTATACTGTCAGAAAAGCAACACAGGGTCTGGCAAACTACATTTTAAAGCAGGGCGGCGCTGACAAGGGTGTTGCAATTGCATACGACAGCCGTTATTATTCTCCCGAATTTGCAGATGAGGCTGCACTGTGCATGGCTGCAAACGGCATTAAGGCGTATGTATTCGATGAACTCCGTCCGACACCTGAGCTGTCCTTTGCACTGCGTACCTTAGGCTGTATTTCCGGTATCGTTGTAACGGCGAGCCACAATCCTCCGGAATACAACGGCTACAAGGTTTACTGGGAGGACGGTGCACAGGTAACTGCCCCCAAGGATCATGAGATCATCGACGAGGTAGAGCATGTAACCGATTTCCATACGGTAAAAACCATGTCCAAGGACGATGCCATTGAAGCCGGTCTGTATCAGTACATCGGCGAAGAAATCGACGTTGCCTACATGGAAGAGTTAAAGAAACAGATCATTCATCCCGAAATCATCAAGGAAGTAGCGGATGAACTGAAAATCGTGTACACACCGTTCCATGGTACCGGCAACAAGCCCGTCAGAAGAATTCTGGCTGAGCTGGGCTTCAAGCACGTTTATGTTGTTCCTGAACAGGAACGTCCCGATCCTGCATTTACGACGCTGGATTACCCGAACCCTGAAGATCCCAAGGCATTTACCCTGGCATTAAAGCTTGCAAAGAAGGTGGACGCAGACATCGTTCTGGCTACTGACCCGGATGCAGACCGTCTCGGCATTTATGCAAAGGATTCCAAGACCGGCGAGTACATGCCCTTCACCGGCAACATGTCCGGCATGCTGATTGCAGAGTACATTCTGCGCGAGCGCACCGCTACCAACCGGATGCCGGTTGATCCTGTTATGGTATCCACCATCGTTACGACCAACATGGCAGCAGCGATTGCAGCAGATTATAACGTAGAATTAAGAGAAGTTCTGACCGGCTTTAAGTATATCGGCGAGCAGATCAAATGGATGGAGCAGGCTGGGAAAGGCCACTATGTATTCGGTCTGGAAGAGTCCTACGGCTGTCTGGCAGGCACCCATGCAAGAGATAAGGACGCGATCGTTGCAGTAATGTGTCTGTGCGAGACCGCTGCATGGTGCAAGAAGCACGGCATGACCTGCTGGGATCAGATGCTTGCACTGTATGAGAAATATGGCTACTACAAAGAAACCCAGTATGCCATCACCCTGAAGGGAATCGACGGCGCAGCCCAGATCTCCGCAATGATGGATAAGCTTCGCAGCAATCCTCCGAAGAATTTCGGCGACCTGCAGGTTGTAGAGATGCGCGACTACGATAAGGATCAGGTTAAAGATATGGCAACCGGCGCGGTTCGCCCGACCGGACTTCCCAAGTCCAACGTTCTGTACTTTGAACTGACCAACAATTCCTGGTGCTGTGCACGTCCGTCCGGAACCGAGCCCAAGATCAAATTCTATATGGGCGTAAAGGGAACCAGTCTGGAAGATGCACAGGCAAAGGTTGACAAGCTGACCGCTGACCTGAAGGCAATTCTGTAAAAGAAAAAGCCGGAGCACCAGCAGCGTATTTTGCAGCAAAAATGCAGCATGCGCTCTGGCATAGGGTTTATATCACGAATCAAAAGGACACGGCGCGTGCCCGGTGTCGGAGTTTTCCGGCACTTGGGCACGCGCAGGCGTCTGTAGCAGGAAAAGGAGTTCGACGGATGTCTGTTTTTTCCCTATCCAATCTGAAAAAAACCTGGAATTATCTGCAGAAAAACGGAATCAGAAATGCCGTGTGGGCGGTGTTGGAGCGGATTGGGCAGGAACAGGAGGTCTATACTTGGCAGGAGCCGGACGAAAAGACACTTTCGTTCCAACGGGAGCATTCTGCTTCCTTGCGCATCAGTATCATCGTTCCGGCATACCGGACGAAAAAAGAGCATCTGGAGGCGATGCTTAATAGCGTGTCGAGGCAGTCGTATCCGCACTGGGAGCTGATTGTAGCGGATGCGGGAGGCACGGCAGAGTCTGTACAGGCCTGGGCAAAAAAGAACGGAATCTGCCTGCGGAAAGCGGCAGATGCATCAAATCTTGCAGAATGGATGGATCAGAGCATCATGCTCTGCACCCTTTCCGAAAACAAAGGAATTTCCGCCAATACGAACGCAGGAATTGAACTTGCGGCGGGAGACGCGGTCGGTCTGCTGGATCACGACGATCTGCTGACTGCGAATGCGCTCTGGGAGATGGCGGATTGTCTGGAAAAAGAAAAAAAGCGCGGAAAACAAAAGCTTGTGCTGTTTTCCGATGAAGATAAATGCGACGGAGCGGCGAGCCGCTTCTATGAGCCGAATTTCAAGCTGGATTTTGACGGGGAATTGCTTTTGACCAACAATTATATCTGTCATTTTACGGTGATCGAAACGGCATTTTTGAAAGAACTAAAGCTGCGCAGCGGATTTGACGGGGCGCAGGATTACGATCTGATGCTGCGGGCGTATGCGGCAGGCGGACAGTTTGTGCATGTGCCGAAGGTGCTGTACCACTGGCGCTGCCATGAAGCGTCTACGGCGTCGAACCCGCAGAGCAAGCGCTATGCTTACGAGGCGGGGCAGCGTGCGCTGGAAGATTATTGTCTTCGAAAAGGCTGGAAGGCGACAGTGAGCGGGCTGAAACATCTTGGCTTTTATCGGGAAGACTATGAAGACAGTGTATTTTGCCAGCGCCCGGAAATCGGGATTTGGGCAAAGCCTCTGCCGGGCGGCAGGGATATTTTTGGCATCCGGCATCCGAAAGGCTTCCTGGTGAGCGGACTGTATGAAAACGACGGTTCAATGCGGTATGCAGGGCTTCGGAAAGGATATTCCGGACCGATGCACCGTGCAGCGCTGCAGCAGAGCGCACCGGCAGCAGACCTGCGCAGCATGGAGGTTTGCAGCGCATTAAAGGAGCGTTACGCGCAGACGATAGCGGAATTAAAAGAAGCCTGCCAGGGGCTTCCGACGGCAGCGCAGGAAACAAAGATCCTTCAAAAGAGTATGGAATTTTGTAAAGAAGCGACAGCGGCAGGGTATGGGATTTTATGGGATCCGCAGGCGTAAGCCGCAGATAGAGTGCACCGCGGCAGGCGGCTTTGTTGCTGCGTAGGCAGGCAATCCGCGCTCTGAGGCTTTCCCTCGCGCGGACGGCAAACACAGGAAACATGAGGAGCAAAATCGGTGGATGAAAACGACCGTGGTAATACCGAACTATAACGGAAAACATTTTCTGCAGGACTGTCTGGACAGCCTGCTTCAGAGCACAGTGGAAATCGCCGTGATCGTTGTGGATAATGGGTCGACGGACGGAAGTGTTTCGTGGATACAGGAGCATTTTCCGCAGGTGAAGCTGATCTGTTTTTCGGAAAATAAGGGTTTTTGTACGGCAGTCAATACCGGAATTGAAGCTGCTGCTACACCGTACGTTTTTCTTTTAAATAACGATACAAAAACCGACCGCTTCTGCCTGGAATGTCTGGAAAGGGCAATGGACGCGGATGAGAAGATTTTTTCAGTCGGGGCGAAGATGCTTTCGATGAAGGAACCGGAGCTTGTCGATACGGCGGGGGATCTGTACTCGGCATTTGGCTGGGCGTATGCGATTGGCAAAGGAAGGCCTTCTTCCAATTACACAGCGCCAAAGCGCGTTTTTTCCAATTGTGCAGGGGCGGCGCTCTACCGCAAGGCACATCTGGAGCAGATCGGAGGGTTTGACGAGCTTCATTTTGCATACCTGGAAGACGTGGATATCGGATACCGGGCGCAGATTTTCGGGCTGAAAAATGTCACAGAGCCGGCTGCAGTCGTCTATCACGCGGGGAGCGGTTCTACCGGTTCGCGGTACAATGCGTTTAAGGTGACGCATTCTTCGAGAAACAATATTTATCTGATCTATAAAAATATGCCGCTGCTGCAGCTGATCCTGAATCTGCCGTTTTTGCTGGCGGGATTTTTGATGAAACAGCTGTTTTTTATGAAAAAAGGATTTGGAGCGACTTACGCAAAAGGAATCCGGGCGGGAATCTGTCTGTCTGCTTCGAAAGAGGGACGCGCGCATAAGGTCCCCTTTGCAGGACGAAATTTGCTGCATTATTGCAGTTTGCAGTTACAGCTGTGGGTCAACCTGTTTCGGCGTGTGTGAGCGGTGATTGTGGGCGTACACAAGTGTTACGGTTCACCTGCGCGATTCGTAAAAATCCTTGTGCTTTGCTGGAAGGTATTGTATACTACATTTTGAATATGGGGACGAGCCGTAATGATAAAGGATAATCAACGTTATTTGAACCGGCTTCATGTTGTTGTAGATGCCGTGGTTACAGCAGCTTCCTATCTGTTGGCCTGGTGGCTGATGTTCGGGAGCCGCTTTGCAGATAAAGAAATAGGTGTACTGGACATGGGCATATATTTTTCCGCCCTTTATTTTGTTGTACCCGGTTATCTGATCCTTTATTACTGGAACAAATTGTATACGCCGAAGCGTGTACAACGCCCGGAAAATGAAATACTGAATATTATCAGGGCGAATCTGATCGGAATTATCCTGTTTCTTGCAGGGTTATACCTTGCCAACTCCATCGACCGCGAGCTGCAGCATTTTTCCCGCGGCATGCTGGCATTATTTGCCATCATCAATACGATTTCGGGAATTCTGGTGCGTGCGCTGATCCGTAGAATCCTGCATCTGATGCGCAAACGCGGTTATAATTTGAAACACATTTTGCTGGTGGGGTATTCTCGTGCGGCGGAAGCCTATATCGACCGGATTATCGCCAATCCCCAGTGGGGCTATATGGTGCGGGGCATTCTGGACGATAATGTGCCGAGAGGCGCGGTTTACAAGGGAGTCAAGGTGCTTGGTTCCATCGATAACCTGCCCTTTATCCTGCCGGAAAACAAACTGGATGAGATCGCTGTGACCCTTGCGCTGCAGGACTACGACCGTCTGGAAGAGATTGTCAATCTCTGTGAAAAATCCGGCGTGCATACGAAGTTTATTCCGGACTATAACAGCCTGATTCCGGGCAAGCCTTATACGGAGGATCTTGGCGGACTGCCGGTCATCAACATCCGTTATGTCCCGCTGAGCAACACATTAAATGCGGTTGCAAAGCGCGCTGTGGATATTGTCGGTTCGCTTTGCGGATTGATAGTGACGTCGCCGCTTCTTTTGATCGTAGCAATTTTGATCCGTGCGACGAGTAAGGGACCGATTATTTTCAGTCAGGAAAGAATCGGACAGCACAATCATGCGTTTAAAATGTACAAATTCCGTACAATGTATGTTCAGGACACCACGGAAGAAAAGAAGGGCTGGACGACGAAAAACGATCCCCGCGTCACAAAGGTGGGGCGGATTCTGCGCAAGACCAGCATTGATGAGCTGCCGCAGCTGTTTAATATCCTGATCGGGGATATGAGTCTGGTAGGTCCCAGACCGGAGCGCCCGCAGTATGTTGAGAAGTTTAAGGAAGAGATTCCGCGCTATATGATCAAGCACCAGGTTCGTCCGGGGCTGACCGGCTGGGCGCAGATCAACGGCTACCGGGGAGATACGTCGATTCGCAAACGAATTGAGTATGATATTTATTATATTGAAAACTGGAGCATGAGCTTTGATTTCAAAATCATGTTTTTAACTATTTTCAGAGGATTTATCAACGAAAACGCGTATTGATTTGGATGCGTGAAAAAAACACAAGGAGAGGAAAACATGTCAACAGGTACAAATAGCTCTAAGAGAGCACCGCAGAGAAGTGGCAGTTCCAGCAGCAGAAAAAAGATGTCTGCAAAGAAGCGTAAGGCAAAACAGAGAAGAAGAATCATCTTCTTTGCAGTAGAAATCGTAGCGCTGATCGTTTTACTGATTGCGATTGTCGGCGTCAATATGGTAACGAAGATTGACAAGATCAAGATCAATGAAGAAGATATTGTGGTAAACCCGCAGGTAGAAAATAATAAGGAAATGAAAGGCTACCGTAATATCGCACTGTTTGGTGTGGATTCCAGAAAGGGCAAGCTGGGCAAGGGCTCCCGTTCCGACACAGTCATGATCGCATCTATCAATCAGGACACCGGAGACGTCAAGCTGGTTTCCGTTTACCGCGATACCTACTTAAATCTCGGAACGGACAGCTACAATAAAGCGAATGCGGCATATGCGCAGGGCGGTCCGGAGCAGGCGATCAACATGCTGAATATGAACTTTGACCTGGATATCACAGAATATGTGACAGTGGGCTTTGATGCGCTGATCGAGACCATTGACGAGCTGGGCGGCATAGACATTGACGTGCACGATAACGAAATCGACCATCTGAACAACTATCAGCGAAGCATGTTCGTAGAAAATGAAAATGATGCGCTGAACGAGAACATCGTAAAGGTTACGCATTCCGGTATGCAGACGCTGAACGGTCTGCAGGCAACCGCATATTGCCGTATCCGCTATGTCGGCGATGACTTCGGTCGTGCAGAGCGTCAGCGGAAAGTGCTGATGGCATGTATGGATAAGGCAAAGACCATGAGTCCGACTACTCTGGTATCGATCCTGAACAAGGTGATGGAAAATGTATACACCAACCTGGATGTGACGGAAATGGCTTCCATCCTGTCCGATGTTGCAAATTATCAGATCGTAGCACAGGACGGTGTGCCATTTGAAGATAGCCGTGCAACCGGCACAATTGGCAAGAAGGGTTCCTGTGTTATTCCGCTGGATCTGGAAACAAACGTTGTCAAGCTCCATGAGCTGCTGTTCGACGTAACCGAGTACGAACCTTCCGATCAGGTAAAACAGTACAGCCAGAAGGTACAGGCAGACACCAGCCAGTATATGAAAAAGTAAAATATGGATTCTGTAAAAGTAGATGTTATCATTCCGACATTTCACCCGAAGGAACGTTTTCTGGCGCTGATGGAGCAGCTGGAGAAGCAGGTGCTTGCGGTGAACCGGATTGTAATTGTAAATACCGAAAAAAAAGCGTTTGAAGCGCTGATGGATTGCGACACATTTTTAAAAGAGCATCCAAAAGCGATGCTATTCCATATCTCTCAGGATGAGTTCGATCATGGAAAAACACGGAACCTCGCTGTTTCCAATTCGGATGCGGAGGTGTTTGTCTGCATGACGCAGGATGCGCTTCCGGCGGATGCGTATCTGACGCAGGAGCTGTGCAAGGCCTTGTTTTCCGATGAAAAAATCGCAGCCGCCTATGCAAGACAACTTCCGGAAGAAAATTGCAGCCGAATGGAACGCTATACGAGGCAGTTCAATTACCCGGAGCAGCCGTCGGTCAAAACAAAGGCGGATCTTTTGAGGCTCGGAATCAAGACATATTTTTGCTCGAACGTCTGCGCCGCCTATAAGCGCGATATTTTTGAACAGCTCGGCGGATTCGTGAATCATACGATTTTTAACGAGGATATGATTTATGCTGCCGGAGTGATTCAGGCGGGCTATGCGATCGCCTATGCAGCGGATGCGAAGGTGATTCATTCCCACAATTATTCCGGCTGGCAGCAGTTTACAAGAAACTTTGACCTCGGTGTATCCCATGTGCAGTACCCGGCTGTGTTTGACGGTGTGCCGCCGGAGGGCGAGGGCATGAAGCTGGTCAAAAAGACCGCCGTTTATCTTGCAAAAACCGCACCGTGGCTTCTGCCGAAGCTGATCTGGCAGAGCGGCATGAAATGGCTGGGCTACCGTTTCGGTAAAAAATACCAGAAGCTTCCGCCTGGGCTGGTTCGCTTCTGCAGTTTGCAGAAAGGCTACTGGAAGCAGGAGAAAGAATAAGACATAAAAAGTCGTTTCCGAAAAACTCCGGAAGCGGCTTTTTTCACAGAATGGACACAACTATTCGGTATACTGTCTGCAGAGCAAGCAGACGCACCGGATACGGCAGCGAATGAGAAAAGAGGTCACAACATGGGTTACGGATACGACCCGGAAGAAACAACCGGACAGGAGCATATGGACGGCACAGCGCCGGAGAGCGGCGGGCAGGAATACACGGACAGTGCACAGAAAACGGATGCGTCGGATATGTCGGCATACAGTGGCGTGTCCGATGACACATCGGCATATAGCAGCGGAAGCACGGGTGCGGCGGATAACGCACAGAACGCATCCGACAACATGCAGGACACATTCAACAGCGCATCGGACGCTGACCAGGGCGCGCAGCCCTCGCGCAGCCGTTACGAATATCAAAATTATTATAACGACAGATACCGGGGCGATGATTCAAAACAGAAATATGGCTATCAGCCAGGCGTACAGCAGACGCCTGCGCCCAAAAAAAGAGATTCTGCGGGCAAATGGATTGCTGTTAGCGCACTTGTCGTCATTTTTGTTTGCGTCTGCATTGGAATCGGCTTGATCGGAGTTTATTCGATCCGATCGGCAAATCAGCTGGATTCCGCGTCGGTCGGCGTTTTGGAGGTAGCTCCGGATGCAGGAGATGATGCAAAAAATCAGGAAGATGACGGAAACCATGCAGCAACAGACAGTCCCGAACGCTCTGAAGCAGGACGATCTGGAGATTCGTCCCTGACAGAGGATACAACAACGGGAGACGGACAGGTTGCTGCAGCATCGGAAATTGCACAGCAGCAGAGCGCATCTGCAGTTGTAACGGATGTAACGCAGGTTGTAGAAGCGGTAATGCCGGCGTGCGTTTCGATTACGAATAATTTTACACAGACGGTACAGGATTTCTGGGGACAGACTTATTCCCAGGATGAGACGGCAAGCGGTTCCGGGATTATCATCGGAGAAAACGAGCAGGAGCTTTTGATCGTTACCAACAATCACGTAGTGGACAGCACAGAGCAGCTGTATGTTCAGTTTATCGACGGGGAAACCGTAGAAGCGCAGGTAAAGGGTACCGATGCTTCCGCAGACCTTGCAGTCGTTGCAGTAAAACTGGATACCATTGCGAACAGCACAAAACAGGAAATCTGCATTGCAAGGATGGGAGATTCGGACAGCCTGAAAATCGGTGAACCGGCCATTGCGATCGGTAATGCACTAGGCTATGGACAGTCTGTGACGACAGGCGTTATCAGTGCACTGAACCGTAAGATAGATAGCAGCAATTCCGAAGAAGGAACTTCCCTGATTCAGACGGATGCAGCGATCAACCCCGGTAACTCCGGCGGAGCACTGCTGAATATGCGGGGCGAGGTGATTGGAATTAACTCCAATAAGATCGGCGGCTCGTCAATCGAGGGAATGGGTTACGCGATTCCGATTTCGACGGCAAGACCGATTATTGAAGATCTGATGGAACGCCAGACGCGGACGAAATATTCCGAGGAAGAGCGCGGATATCTTGGAATTTCCTGCATCAATGTGACGAGCGATTTGTCCGAGAACTTCAGTATGCCGCAGGGAATTTTTGTGGCGCAGGTTTATTCCGGAACCGGTGCGGAAGCTGCCGGATTGGTGCGCGGCAACATTGTGGTGGCGTTTGACGGCGTAACCGTTCAGAATCAGGAAGAGCTGACGAAGCAGATGCAGTATTATAAAGCTGGGGAGAGCGTTGAAATTACGATTATGGTAAATTCAGCAAACGGTTATCAGCAGAAAAACGTGACAGTCACGCTTTCTTCCTATGACCAGATCAATGCGGCGAGCAAGGCTGCACAGGAAAGCAAACAGAGATAAAAAACGGAACCGGGATGGCTGGGCGAGAGCTGCAGTCATCCCGGTTTTGCGAATAGCGCGTGTGAACAGTAGCCATTTCTGTACAGGAGACAGTTGTTTAGAGAAAGTTTACTTGTCTCAGGAACGATCCTGCATTATACTTTTGATAGCAGAAAGCGGAAGATGAGGTAACCGACTATGGATGAAAAAGAATTTGAAGATATTTGTTATATTTGCCGCAGACCGGAAAGCAAGGCGGGAAGAATGTTCCACCTGCCGAATAACATCTGTATCTGCGACGACTGTATGCACAAGACGATGGATGCGGTAAGTCAGTTCGATTATCAGCAGATGATGAATAATCCGATGTTCATGAACATGTTGAATAATCCGTTCAATCCGTATGGAGATCCAACAAAGTCGAATGGAACGTCAGGACAGAAATCTGCAGGCGGCGGAAACGAAAAAAGCGACGCAGAAACAACTGACGCAGAAACAACTGACGCACAGGATGGAAACAACGCATCCGACAACACTGCCGCTGACATTCTGGAGGCATCCGATGCGGATGACGATTCCAAGAATGTCTCCGACGAATCCTCGGGCAATAGAAGAGGATTCCCGAACATCAGCTTCATCAATCTTGCGGATTTCATGAACGACGGGATGCCGCAGAAACAGAAGATCAAGAAAAAAGGAACCGGCACAAAGCCGTTGATTGATTTAAAGTCCATTCCCGCACCACATAAGATTAAAGAGCAGCTTGATCAGTATGTGATCGGTCAGGAATATGCCAAAAAAGTCATTTCCGTAGCAGTTTACAACCATTATAAGAGGGTTGCCACCGGCACAATGGATGAGATTGAAATCGAAAAGTCCAATATCCTGATGATCGGACCTACCGGCAGTGGTAAGACCTATCTGGTAAAGACGCTGGCGAAGCTTCTGGACGTTCCGCTGGCGATTGCGGATGCAACCTCCCTGACAGAGGCGGGGTATATTGGTGACGACATCGAAAGCGTTGTGAGCAAGCTTCTCGCTGCAGCGGACAACGATGTGGATAAGGCGGAGCAGGGCATCATCTTTATCGATGAGATCGATAAAATCGCACGCAAGCACAACACGACTTCCCGGGATGTCTCCGGGGAATCGGTGCAGCAGGGCATGCTGAAGCTGTTGGAGGGAGCAGACGTGGAGGTTCCGGTCGGTGCGAACAGCAAAAACGCGATGGTTCCGCTCACAACAGTCAATACGAGAAATATTCTCTTTATCTGCGGCGGCGCGTTCCCGGATCTGGAAGAGATTATCAAACAGCGGCTGCGCAAAAAGACCTCGATCGGCTTTGATGCGGAGTTAAAGGATCGCTGGGATAAGGAAAAGGATATCCTTTCCATGGTAAAAGTGGAAGATCTGCGGACGTTCGGCATGATACCGGAGTTCTTGGGCCGTCTCCCTGTGATCTGCACGCTGGAGGGCTTGAACCGGGATATGCTGGTACGGATTTTGAAAGAGCCGAAAAATGCGATTTTGAAACAGTATCAGAAGCTTCTGGAGCTGGACGAGGTGAAGCTGGAGTTCACCGACGATGCACTGGAAGCGATTGCAGACAAGGCGATGGAAAAAGATACCGGTGCTCGTGCGCTTCGTTCGATTATTGAAGAATTTATGTTGGATATCATGTATGAAATTCCGAAGGATGACAATATCGGACGCGTGACGATTACCGGAGATTATATCCGGGGAACCGGTGGACCGCTGATTGATATCCGCAGTAACGGTTATTCGCTGGAAGAGCGGGATCAGATGAAACAGATCGCAGCGGCGGAAACGAAAGAAGCTTGAACTTTGAACTGCATGAAGAAAATGTTCGAAAGCTGAGAGTTCAACGGAATACTACAGGAACATATCAGCAATACTGCGCATATGCTGATATAAAATCCGCAGGGCACAGGGGGAAATTTCTGTGTTCAAAGGAGACAGATGAACTGTCGGGAAAAAATTCTTTCTGAAGATTATATGAGTATTTTGCTGGACTATGTGCCGGAGGAAGCAAATCAGGAGGACGAAGCCTTCTGCTATCAGCAGGTGGATGGAACTCTGGGAATTTATTATCTGGATCGGTCTGCGGTGCTGCCGCTTTCTCCGGTCAATTACCTGTATCGCTACCTTCCACAGTTGTTTTGCCTCGGTGCGTTTCCAGCGGCGGGAAGTCGGACGTTTCGTGCAGAACCGTTGGAAGGCTCCGGGATTCTGGCACAGCAGCGGCCCCCGTTGGAGTTGACGGGGCGCAGGGTAGTGATGGCGTTTATCGATACCGGGATTTCTTATGAAAACCCGGTATTTCGCTATTCTGATGGCAGCAGCAGGATTCTGGCGATTTGGGATCAGACGGATCAGAGCGGACAGTCGCCGGAGGGGTTTTTATATGGAACGGAATACGTCCGGGAACAGATCGACCGGGCGTTGGAGCTGGAAGATCCGCACAGCCTGGTGCCGGAAAAAGATGAAATTGGACATGGAACCGCAGTGGCGAGCGTCGCGGCGGGAAGCCGTCTGGAAGAGGGCAGCCTGTTTACCGGTGCAGCGCCGGATTGCGAGATTGTAGCAGTCAAGCTTCGCCCTGCAAAACAATATCTCCGGGATTATTATCGGATCGCGGACAAAGAACCGGCATACAGCACAGACGATATTCTGCTCGCTGTGAAATATGTGCAACAGTTTGTGATCCCGCTGTACCGTCCGATTGTGATCTGCCTGGGGCTGGGGACGTCCTTTGGAAGCCACAGCGGCGTTTCGTTGTTTTCGGAGTATTTGCAGAGGATCGCGCGCAGCGTTTCACAGGCGGTGGTGATCGGGGGTGGAAATGAAGGAAACACGGCGGGCCATTTTCGGGGGAGGCTGACAGAAAACCAGCAGCAGGTGGAGCTTCGGGTCGGAGAAGGCGTCACAGGATTTACGGCGGAGCTATGGGGAAGCAAGCCGTCAGTGTTCCGGCTTGCGGTTCGATCACCCGGCGGGGAGCAGCTGCCGGAGGTGGAATTTGGTCTGGGCAGCACAGTGGAATACACGTTTGTCTATGAAAAGACGCGGATACAGATTACAGATACTGCAAACGAACGCAATACCGGAGATCAGTTGATGCTGATCCGCTTTACAGCACCGTCTCCTGGCGTCTGGACATTTTTAATCCGTGGAGCACGGGTATTTCCGGAAAGTATTTTTGATATTTGGCTTGCACCGCAGCAGTTTCGAAGCGGCGAGCTGTTTTTTCTGGTTCCGGACCCGGATGTGACGCTCACAGTTCCCTCCTATACGACAGATGCGGTGACGGTCACTTTTTATAATAGTGAAAACGGAAGCTTTTATTACCGCAGCGGCAGGGGCTTTGGCAGAACCGGGGAGATCAAGCCGGATCTGGCGGCGCCGGGCGTGGAGATCAGCACGGTAAACGGTCCCTACAGCGGCAGCTCTATGGCGGCTGCACTTACGGCAGGAGCCTGTGCGCAGCTGATGCAGTGGTGCGTTGCGGAGAACAATTACCCGAGGATTTCCGGAAGGGGAATCCAGACGTTTCTAAGCCGCGGTGCGCGGGAACAGACACAGGAAGAATACCCGAGCAGAAGATGGGGCTACGGACAACTGGACATGAGGAGGACATTTGATGAAATTGCAGGAAATTATCCGGAATAACTACAAATTTGCAGGAATCGCTGCAGCATCCTTCCTGATTGACGAGGGAATGAAAAATTACGTAGAAGAATACGACGTGCTGGATACGCCGAAGGAAATTTTAGATGGAAAGGCGGTTCTGCGGCGCTATCACAACAAGGGCGCATTTTTAAATTTCGGAGAACAAAAACGAAAGCTGGTGACATTGCTGTCCGTTCTTCTGACGGTGGCAGTGCTGGTGGTGTTTGTGCTGACGCTTGGAATGCGCGGGAAAAAGCTTTTGAAGGCCGGGTTATCGCTTTTACTGGGCGGCGCTTTTTCTAATACCTACGACCGCGTGATGCGGGAATATGTCGTGGATTATGTCAGCCTGAAAACAGGAATTGCAGCGATCGATCGCGTGGTATTCAATCTGGCGGATCTTTGCATCCTGATCGGCACGATGGCGGTGGTGCTGGGTACGCGTGGACTGTAACAAACAATGTTTGCAATTTATAGTTGACAAAACAGGAGAAACTGATTATTATACGTATAAACATATCAAAAAAATAGGTTTAAAGAAACGGCGCATATATGCACAGTTTCGGCGGCATCGGATATTTACAGAACCAAACGATTTGTGATATGATAAGGGCTGATGTGTGATGGTTCGGAAATCCGAACCTAATCCTGAAAAACCAGGCATCTGAGAGGATGCTGGGAAGGCAGAGTGATAAAAGTGGAACCAATGATACGGATTGCAGGCGTCAGTAAGACGTTTTCTGTCAAAGACAATAAGGTGGAAGCACTGAAAAATGTCAGTCTTGACATTGCAAAGGGTGATATTTACGGCATCATCGGTATGTCCGGCGCAGGCAAAAGCACGCTGGTACGATGCTTAAACTTCCTGGAACGGCCCACAGAGGGTACTGTTTATGTGGAGGGACAGGATCTTTCTACCCTGGATGCAAAACAGCTGCGACAGCTGCGCAAGCATGTTGCAATGATCTTTCAGAATTTTAATCTGCTGATGCAGCGGACGGTTCTGGATAATGTATGCTTCCCGATGGAAATTGCGGGCGTGGATAAAAAGACAGCCCGGGAAAAGGCAAGGGAATTTCTAAAGGTAGTAGAGCTTTCCGACAAAGAGAAAGCATATCCGGCACAGCTGTCTGGCGGACAGAAGCAGCGAGTAGCGATCGCAAGGGCGCTGGCAATGAACCCGACGATCCTGCTGTGTGATGAAGCGACCAGTGCCTTGGATCCTACTACGACAAAGTCAATTCTGGCTTTGTTAAAGGATATTAACGAAAAATACGGCATTACGATCGTGATCATAACACACTCCATGGAAGTTGTTCAGGAAATCTGTACCCATGTGGCAATCATTGATGCAGGAGAGCTGGCAGAAAATGGTACAGTGGCAGATGTTTTTGCAAGCCCCAAGTCCAGAGCTGCAAAGAAGCTGGTATTTCAGGGGGATCAGAAGGTGGCGATTATGAAGAGCCGCCGCTGCATTCGCATCGTATTTACGAAGAACTCTTCTTTCGAACCTGTGATTGCGAACATGGTTCTGGAATGCAGGGCGAGCGTCAATATTCTGATGGCGGATACCCAGGACATCGGCGGAATTGCAACCGGTCAGATGATTCTGCAGCTTCCGGAGGAAAATCAGACCGCAGACAAGATGATTGCGTATCTGAGAGAAAAAAATCTTACAGTAGAGGAGTTGAAGGATTATGTTGAGTAGCAAGGAAATTAGCATGCTGATCGAGGCTACCGGCACATCCGTCTATATGACGCTGGCCTCTACCCTGATGGCATATGTGATCGGTCTCCCGATCGGAATTTTACTGGTTGTATGCGCACCGGGCGGCTTGAAGCCTAAGGCTGTGCTGTATAAGATCCTGGATTTTATCGTAAATATTACGAGATCCATTCCGTTCCTGATTCTGATGCTGCTTGCAACGCCGCTGGCACGTCTGGTGACAGGCAAATCCTATGGTGCAAATGCAACGATCATTTCACTGACACTGGCAGCAGCACCGTTTATTGCCCGTCTGGTGGAGTCTTCTCTTCTTGAGGTGGATAAGGGTGTGATTGAGGCGGCTCAGAGTATGGGTGCAAGTATCTGGCAGATCGTTTTTAAGGTGCTGATCGGAGAGGCGAGAGTTTCTCTGATCGTCGGTTCCACGATTGCACTGGGGACTGTGCTTGGCTATACTGCAATGTCCGGTGCCATCGGCGGCGGCGGCTTAGGGGATGTGGCGATCCGTTACGGCTATTCCAGATGGGATACCAAAATCCTTCTGGCGACGGTTGTACTGCTTGTTATTCTGATGCAGATCATTCAGATTGTCGGCAGCCGTTTATCCAAGAAACTGGACAGAAGACTGACCCATTGAGGGGCAGGATATTCTGTTTAGTCATAGAGTGGTTCCGGATACCAGAAAATCCGGCCGAGAGAGGAGAATATTATGAAAAGAAAAGTACTGGCACTGGCATGCACACTGGCACTGAGCGCAGGTCTGCTGGCAGGCTGCGGCAGCAGCACAGATACTGCTGCAGAAGCAGAGAGCACTGTAGCAGCTGTTGAAAGCACCGAAGCTGCAGAAGCAGAATCTACCGAGGCAGAAAGCACCGAGACTGCAGCAGAAGTGGAATCCAAAGGCACTATTACGGTTGCAGCAACTCCTGTTCCTCATGCAGAAATCCTGGAGGCGGCAAAAGATCTGATGGCTGCAGAAGGCTGGGACCTGGAAATCGTAGAATTTACCGATTACGTACAGCCTAACGAAGTAGTGGAGAGCGGCGATGTAGATGCAAACTACTTCCAGCACGTGAATTACTTAAATAGCTATAATGAAGAAAAAGGAACGCACCTTGCGATCGCAGGCAAGATCCATTACGAGCCTCTTGGTCTGTATCCCGGCAAGCAGAGCGACCTCGCTGCAATCACAGACGGCGCTGAAATCGCAGTTCCAAACGATACAACAAACTGTGCAAGAGCACTGCTGTTACTGGAGGCAGAGGGTCTGATCAAGCTGGATCCCGAAGCTGGTATCACTGCAACAGAGAATGACATCATTGAGAACCCTCATAACATCAAGATCGTTCCTCTTGCAGCGGAGCAGGTAGCCCGTACTCTGGAAGATGTTGACTTCGGTGTTATCAACGGCAACTACGCTATGGAGGCTGGCCTGACCAGTGCAGATGCAGTTGCTCTGGAGTCTGCTGATTCCGAAGCAATCCAGCAGTATGTAAACGTGGTTGCAGTTAAGGAAGGCAATGAGAACAACGAAGGTGTACAGGCACTGGTAAAGATTCTGAAATCTGATGAGATCAAAGACTTCATCAACGAGAACTATAAGGGCAGCGTTGTTCCTTACGACGGAGAATAATTTCCGCGAAGGACAGCTTTGAACCTGTAAAAGCGATGAACGAAATGAAAGAATGGAACATTTTCGGTCTGCTGTAAAAACAGCGCCGATAGAAAACTGCCATCTGACGGGAAACTGCCAGGTGGCAGTTTTTTTATCGTATAGGAAACTTCGTTTCCATACGATAAAAATGCTCCGCGAGGATGCGCACTCGGCGCAGGGGCAGATGGTTGCCGAGCATGTATTCTATTGTTTTACCTGAAAGGTAAGATGTGATATAATGAGCACGAAAGAAAAACAAGCGACGCCGAAGGCGGCATTTGTTTTTCTTGTGCCATTAGAGAACGAGCAGCCTGCGTAGCAGGCGGCAAAGCGCGTCAGCGCGGGCTCGTGATATAATGAGCGCAAGTGAGCGGGAACAGGCGAAGCCTGCTCATCGCGAACGGCGAAGTTATTGAGTGAGCTATGCTCACGATATAATGAGCGCAAGAGAGCGGGAACAGGCGAAGCCTGCTCATCGCGAACGGCGAATGCCGATCATGAACGAAGTTCATGATATAATGAGCGCAAGTGAGCGGGAACAGGCACGATACTGTGAAAAATGTGCCAAAAGCGCGTAAGTGTGAGCAATTATAAACAAAAGCCTCAAAGTGCCATTGCTGGTAGAATTTGTAATTAGGAGACTGGAATGAAACGATTTTTAGGATGGTTGGATCGCCGTTGGTACCTGTTTTTGGCAGGCGGCTGTATCGGCGCAGAGCTGCTGGTATTTTTGATTTTTCGGGAGAACAGCTATTTTACAGTGCAGGATAACCTCGATTTGTTTGTCGCGCACTTTCAGGTACTGAGCCACTCAAACAGCTGGTTTGCACACGGCGCGACGGTTCCGATGCTGGGCGGCATCAGCCGGGACAGCCTGAGCAGCGAATGGAACCTATACAATATTTTGTATACATTTATGCCGGTATTTTGGGCGTACCTGACGGGGTATTTTTTGAAAATCCTGATCGGGACAGGCTCTTTTGTTCTGCTGGCAAAGGATGTCTATCAAAAAGCGTATCCGCGGTACCGGGGAATCGCCTGGGCGGCTGGGCTGTGCTATGGACTTCTGCCGCTGTTCCCGGCATATGGAATCGCGTTTGCATCGATTCCGCTCGCAGTGTTTATTTTACGGCGGATCTATCGGAAAGAGGGAAAATGGTGGTATGCACTGCTTTTTGTCTACCCGTTTTTATCGTATTTTTCCTACTTCGGATTTTTTCTGCTGGCGTATCTGGTGTGTGCGGTTGTGATTGTGTCGATTCGAGACAAAAAATTCTGCGGTCGTCTGGCAGTCGCTGTGCCGGTGCTGGCGGCTGGCTATGTTTGCTTTGAATATCGTCTGTTTGGACAGATGCTGTTTTCGGATGTCAAGACGATACGGGAAACGATGGTAGAGAGCAATTTGAACTTTTCCGAGGTACTCGGTCAGATCAGGGAAGCGTTTTTGACGCCGGTGTTCCATGCGGCTTCCGACCATGCAGTTTTCGTGCTGCCGGTGTGCGTAATTGTACTCGTCTGGCAGCTGGTGGCGGCAGTTCAGAAGAAAAATCTGAAAAAGTTCAAAAGCAGCGCGCTTTTGTGGGTGCTCTTGCTGATCGTGTTCAATTGTCTGGTGTATGGATTGTACTTTCAGGGGGACTTCCGGGGATTGTTTGAAACGCTTCTGCCTCCATTAAAAGGTTTTCAGTTCAATCGAACCGTATTTTTCAATCCGTTTTTATGGTATGCGGCGCTGTTTCTGGCGTTAAAAGCGCTCTACGATACCGGAAAGCTTTTCTGGAAACGGATCGCAAATCTGGCAGCGTGCATTGCAGCTGCTGTAATTTTGCTCACACCTGCGGTTTACAATGAATTTTACTGGACCTGCTATCATCAGGCGTACCGTGCAGTGAAGCATACAGAGGTCAATCTGTTGAACTTCCGGGAATACTACAGCACCGACCTGATGGAGGAGATCAAGGCGGATATCAATTATGATGGAGAATATGCGGCCGGCTACGGATTGAACACCGCTGTGCTGGAATACAGCGGGATTTCCACGCTGGACGGCTATCTCGGTTTTTACCCACAGAGCTATAAGGAAGAATTTACGAAGCTGATCTGGCCTGCCTATGAGAGAGTGCCACAATGGCAGACCTATTACGGGGAATGGGGCGCACGGGCCTACCTGTTTGCCGGGAGCGGCGAGAGTATTTACAATCCTTACCGCAATCAGGTGCTGTCGGATCACCATTTATATTTAGACAGTGAACAGTTTGTAAAAATGGGCGGAAAATATCTTTTTTCCCGTTATGAGCTGGATAATGCAGAAGAGTTAGGCTTCACACTGCGGGGGATTTATTCGAACGAAAGCGCGCCGTATACAATTTACCTGTACGAAATTTGACAAAGTATTTGATACATGATATGATTGTGAGTAATGACCGCAGAGAGCGGTGCTGACAGATAAGGATAAGGGGGACATGTAAAATGCCGATCAGAATCAGCAATTATGCTGGAAAATTTGGATGGAACGCGAGAAAATATTTTCCTAGACTGGCATCTGAACTTTACCTGAAGCTTCAGTTTACGACCAGAGGAAAGGTACAGCAGGACTATATCGACTATTTTCTGAATGCACCGGAAATTCCGCATCCGCATGTAGTAAACCTGGAGACAATCAATCGCTGCAACTCGACCTGCGAGTTCTGTACGGCGAACAAAAATGCAGAAAAGCGTCCCTATGCCCGCATGTCGGAGGAGCTTTACTACAGCATTATCGATCAGTTAAGGGACTGGAACTACAAGGGACATCTGACCCTGTACGGAAACAATGAGCCCTGGCTGGATACCAGAATCGTAGAGTTCCACAAATACGCAAGAAAACAGCTGCCGGACTGCTTTATCTTTATGTCCACGAACGGACTGATCCTGGACATCGATAAGGTAAAATCGATCATTCCGTATGTCAACCAGCTGATTATCAATAACTACTGTCTGGACATGAAGCTGCATGACAACATTCAGGAGATCTATGATTATGTCAATGCGCATCCGGATGAATTCAAGGACGTTGATATCCTGATTCAGATGCGCTATCTGAAAGAAGTCCTGACCAACCGTGCAGGCAGTGCACCGAACAAAAAGGCGACCAGCAAGATTATCAAAGAAACCTGCCTGATGCCGTTTACCGATATGTGGATCACACCCAACGGCAAGCTGGGTATCTGTTGCTGCGATAACTTTGAAGTGACGGATTTCGGTAACCTGAACAATATCGCGTTGAAGGACGCATGGAACAGTGCCCTGTACAAACGACTGCGTACTGCAGTAAAGGACGGCAGACAGAACTGGGAGTTCTGTAAACACTGTGACTTTATTGACACGAAGCTGCGCACGGACATTGCGAAAGAAGCAATGAAAGAAGCAGGATACGGCAAATACGCGAAATAAACGTCGGTTCATGCGTAAAAGCAGCTGCACAGCAGCAGGGCGCATCGAAGATACAGCTTTGTAGATGACACGGGCGAACTGCACTGAAATTAAAAAGAAAAAAACAGGCTGCAGCCTCTGACAGGAAACTATGTCAGAAAGGCTGCAGCCTGTTTTGGTTTTAGCAAGACGCAGAAACGGCGAAAGAAAACCGCTTTGCGCCTGGTTCTCTTTCGCCGTGTAATTCATGACAATAGAATGCTCGCAGAGCGTGCATTCTATTGTTCGTTTCTGTCTCAGTTTTTCGCTTCGTGATATTCTTTTTCTGTATTGACGTTCCAGATGTTGGAGCGGTCGCGGATACCGTTTACGATGTTGTGTACGACCTCGAAAGAGGTGCACATCGAATGGTCGATGTTGTTGTAACGGTGCTGACCGTTTCTACCGACACAGTAGAGGTTGTCGATGCCGTTGAGCCAGTGGATCAGAGTATCGATTTCCTCGTAGGTATCGAAGTAAGCGGGATAAGCTTTTTTAACAGATTCGGAATGCGTATCAAGCACGTCATCCTTGCTGTCGATCATGCCCATTTTGATGATCTCGTCCACAGCAAAGTCAGAAAACTCCTGATCGGACATATTCCAGAGCTTATCGCCTTCGTTGCAGAAGTATTCCAGACCGATCCATACGGTATGCTCGAGATCGACAACCATGTAAGGCGACCAGTTGTTGTAAATCTGGAAACGGCCGAGCTGTACGTTGCGGTCATGGACATAAACCCAGTTGTCCGGAACGATGTTGCCGACGGTTTTGATCTTGGTCTTGTTTTTCAGATTGAGCTTGCGCACCAGAACGCCCAGTGTGCGGTAATCACGGTAAGGAAGTCCTGCCGCAATTTTGGCTTCTTTTTCCGGAACGTCGTTCATACCGCCGACGAGATCGCGGATCGGCATGGAGGAAATGAAGACGTCAGCTTCTTCGCGGATCTTCTTGCCATCCTGCTCGTAGGTCAGAGCGACGATGTGGTCGTTTGCATCTTTTTCCAGACCGACAACCTTGCAGCCCTTTAAGATTTTACCGCCTAGCTTTTCGATTTCGGAAGCGGTTACGTCCCACAGCTCGCCGGGACCGAGCTTGGGATAGCGGAAGGATTCGATCAGGGAGGTTTCTACCTGATGTGCTTTTTTGGTCGGTACGATTTTCCAGAGGATGTCTTTTAAAATCGCAATAATGGAAAGTCCCTTTACGCGCTGTGCACCCCAGCTGGGATCGATATCCCTGGGATGACGTCCCCAGAGGTTCTCGGTGTAGTGTTCAAAGAACATGGAATAGAGCTTTTTGCCGAAACGGTTAATATAGAAATCCTCGAGGGAGTTTTCCGGGCGTTTGTGGATCAGGCTCGCGAGATAGCTGAAGCCGACCTGCATCGTCTGGAGAAAGCCCATGTTCATGAATAGCTCAGGCTTTAACTGAATCGGGTAATCGTAGAATTTCTGATCAAAATAAATACGGGACACGCGGTTACGGTTTAGCATAACGCGGTCTTCTTTCTGGGGATCGGGACCGCCCTTTTCCAGCGGAACGTCGCGCTGCAGCATGATATCGTCCGCTGCGGGAGCCCCCTGCATGGGAAGCATCTGTTCCCACCATGCATTTACTTCCGGAACCTTGGAGAAAAAGCGGTGACCGCCCATATCCATACGGTTTCCTTTATAGTTGACGGTCTTGGAAATACCGCCCATATGAAAACTCTCTTCAAATACAGTTACTTCGTACTCATCGGACTGCTTTAACAGTTCGTATGCCGCGGTAAGGCCGGCAGGGCCCGCGCCGATGATAAAGGCTTTTTTCATGAAACAGGATTCCTTTCTCTGATCTTGTACTTTCGGTAAAACATTATAATGCGTCAATTATCTTTTATTGTAACATACAAGCAGGCACTGTTCAAGCAGGAAATCAGACCGCAGGAAAGGACAGGTGAACTGGTGTATGATGTTAAGATCGTGCTAAAAACGTTAAAAAGGGGACGCAAAATACACAGGAAGTCGACAGGAGATTACAAAATGATGTATTTCAAATTCTTTTCGGAGGGAAAAAAGTTCTATATAATAAAAGATGTAGTTTTGTATAACGTATAAAACTGCATGGGGATTGAGCCGAAGGCTCGTGATTTTGAGGATGTCCAAAATATGGACAGAAGGGAGATTGCATGAACAGCATCTTATTATCAACGCAGGAATGCGGCAGCCAGGAACTTCTTCAACTGACGGAAATGCTTTGCAGGGAACAGGATTTTCAGATCATTGTTTCAAGGGCGTTTCCCTTTATGGAAAAGGAAAGGAAAACAAAAACCGTAGAAAACAGGGCGGGCGATTTGTTGACAAAGCTCGGGTTTAAGGCGAATCTGAAGGGTGTTGTCTATTTGAAGGCAGCTGCGAGAATCGGTCTTGAGGACAGGGAAGAGCTGGAAGGCGTAACGAAACGACTATATCCAGCCATCGCAAAAGAATGTAGGACGTGTGCCGGCAGAGTAGAGCATGCAATCCGGCATGCCATTCATACGAGCTGGGAAAAGGGAGATGTCAGACAGCAGCGCATGGTGTTTGGATACGACAGGGAAAGTGGAAACCGTCCGACAAACGCGGAGTTTATCGCACGCATGATTGACTGTCTGGAACGGCAGGATCATCTCTTATATTCCTGATTCCTTCATTCGGAAAATCAGCTCTAATTTGATAAAAACGTTCAAAGGGGAACAGCGTTTGGCACAAGTTGCGCCAGAAACGGACTGTTCCCCTTTTATAGTGGACAGATATCTACAGGCTTCGGGTTACGCTGCCTGGTCGGGGACGATACGTCAGGAACCATCCCCCAACCGGTCTGCAGCTTATGCTTTCTCATCCGATCCGATCTGCCAGCAGCATGTCGATCAGGCAGCGTGCGGCAGCGCCGAGAGGACGGCTTGGATCCCGCACGAGACAGATGTAGCGGTTCGGAATTTCCTCTGTAAGGGGAATTGAAACAATGCGTTTTTCAGAAAGTGCCTGCGCTGCCAGATCCTCCGGCATAAACGCAAGTCCCAGATTATGGCTGACAACAGGCAGCAGCAGGTCGGCGCTGGCAAGCTCGATATCGTAGTTGAGGGGAAGTCCGTGGGCGGCAAAGAAGTTCTCATAAAACTGATGGGACATGGTTGCCTCCGTCAGACCGGCGAGAGGATACTGTATCAGCTCCTGCAGGGAGATGGGCTTATCCATGAGCGCAGAAAAACGGGGTCCGCCGACTAAAATGCTGCGAACGGGACGGAGCCGGACTGTGCTGTAAGGCTTTTCAATCTGCAGAGGGGTTGGAACAACAGCGACGTCGGTTCGCCCTTCCTTTAAATCGGAAAGCATGTGGGCAGTGGTTCCGTTACTGATGCGGATTTTGACATCCGGATGCTCCTTCTGGAACAGCGCCAGCCGATCCAACAACAGGCAGTGGAGAGCGGTTTCGGTTGCTCCGACGCTGACTGCTCCACCGTGCAGGCCGAGGGAAAGCCCGAGCTCCTCTTCGCCCCGCAGGATGCGTTCACAGGCGGGAGCAACATATCGGTAAAGCATCTCGCCCTCCGGAGTCAGGGTGACGCCGTGACGGGAACGGATAAAAAGGCGGCAGCCCAGCTCGCTTTCTAAGTTCTGGATGCTCCGGGTCACGGACGGCTGGCTGGAAAGCAACATGGTAGCAGCACGCGTGAAGTTTTTATATTTGGCAACATAATAAAAGGTCCTGTAGTAATCAAAGCTTGCAGACATGGGAAATCCTCCTGGGATCGTGAAAAAAATCACAGATTTTATTCAAAAGCAGACATAAAAGCAATTCTGTAATACGTTTTTGGTATTACACACATATCAGATTTATATTTTTAAAAAAAGGGTAAATCTAGTATAATACGCACGGAGCAAATTGAAAAGCATTTATAACGTACATGCTCAAAACAGTAGAAAAGGAGGCATGTGAACATGGGGCAGTCCATTGAAGAAGTCTTAAACAGGCTTGTGGCTGTGGAAGACGCCGCACAGCAGATGCAGGATGCGGTGGATGCACAGAAAAAGGAACTCGCTGCTCAGATGGAAGAAAAGAAAAAACAGTTTGACAGTATGCTGGAGTTAAAGACAGAACAGAAGACCGAAGAACTGGAAGCAAACATGGAGCACGAGAAGGCAGCCGCGCTGGAAAAACTCCGGGAGGAAACGAAAAAGCAGCTTGCCGGAATGCAGCACAAGTATGATACAGAGCACGACAGGATTTCGGATGAAATTCTGCAGTCCATGATTAAGGATGTGAGCAGATGAGTTTATTTCGTTACAGCGGTCTGACAACGAAGGTACGGGCCATGAGCGGTGCGCTTTTGAGCAAAGAGGATTTTGACCAGATCAGCACCCTTGGCAATGTTCCTGAGGTTGTCGCATGGCTGAAAAAGAAGCCGTCCTATGGGAAGGTGCTCGGAAATGAAAATGAGAACACCATGCACAGAGGACAGGCGGAGGGAAGGATCAAACGTTCCTTCTACGCTGATTTTTCCAAGCTGTACCGGTTTTCCAACATGGAGCAGAGAAATTTTCTGGATACGTATTTCAGACGCTACGAAATCACCTGTTTAAAAAACATTGTACAGGCGATCCTGTCAGACAGCCCGACACTTGCGGATGTTTCCGATTATGAGGAAGCCTTTGCGAAGCATTCGGCATTTCCGTTAAAGAAGGCAGCGTCTGCAGATTCGATGGAGACACTGGTCAGCGTCCTTTCGGATACTCCTTACGGGGATGTGTTGCGTAAGGTGGCAGGCAGCGGGTCCACAACTCTGTTTGACTATGAATTTGCATTGGATATGTTTTATTTCAGGGATCTCTGGAAACGGGTCAGAAAAGAATTGAAAAAAGAAGACCGGGAAGCAGTGCTGGAATCGGTGGGTGTTACAATCGATACCCTGAATCTGCAGTGGATTTACCGTGCCAAACGCTATTACGGGATGAAAGCGGCAGATGTTTATGCCCTGATCATTCCGGTGCATTACCGGCTGAACCTGGAGCAGGTCAAACGAATGGCGGAGGCGGAGAGCACAGAAGAAATGTTGAACTTCGCAAAAGAAACCAGGTATGGAAAATATCTGCAGGAAATGGAAAAACCGAATCTGGAACGGGTCGGCAGTATGATCCAGGAAAACGTGCACCGTGCGCTGATGAGACAGAACCCCTATTCAGCTGCATGCCTGGAAGTCTATTTATATAGGAAAGAACAGGAAGTGCACAGGATCATCACGGCGATGGAATGCGTCAGATACGGTTTGCCGGCTGAAAAAATCAGAGAATACCTGGCATAAAGGAAGGTGCGGCAAAATTGATTGAAAAAATGAAATTTATCAGTGTGATCGGGCCAAAGGATCAGCTCGACACAGTAACCAGGCAGTATCTTTGCCGGTATGAGATACAGCTGGAAAATGCGATGGGCGAATTGAAGCATTTAAACAACATCACACCCAACGCAGAGTTGAACCCTTACCGGGAAGCAGCAGGAAGAGCAGCAGAGATTGCTGCGCTTTATGGAAGCAAAGCAACGGCAGTGAGAGACATGGATGTGGATACAGCCATGGAACGGATCACTGAAGTGCAGAGCAGAATTCAAAAGGCAGACAGAGAGACAGATGCACTGGAAAAGGAACTGAAAAAGGAGCGGGGACTGCTGGATGCGGTCAGCCCCTATCAGGAGCTGCATTTTGATATTTCCAGAATCCTTCACTTTAAAGAAGTAAGATTCCGTTTCGGCAGACTTCCAGTCGGCTACTATGAGCGTTTAAAAACCTACGCATACGACGATGCCTGCACGATTTTTGAAAAATGCAAGGAGACGGAGGATTATGTTTGGGGCGTTTATTTCGTTCCGGCGGCAGAAGCCAAAAAGGTGGATGCGATTTATGCTTCTCTCCATTTTGAACGGATTCATCTGGAGGATGCCTACGAGGGTACCGTTGATGAGGCCTGCCGGGAATTAAAGGAAAAAACAGATGCCCTGGAGCAGCAGATCACAGCAGTGAGAGCAGAGCTTGCAAAAGAATTAAATGGGATGTCTGAATCGATCTCTGCTGCAAGCAAGACCCTTGCGTATGAATCCAAGCTGTTTGATGTCCGCAAGCTGGCGGCATTTACCAAGGCGAAAAACGAAACCTTCTTCATCCTCTGTGGATGGATGGAAAACAAGGAGGCAGATCTGCTGAAAAAGGAGCTGGAAGAGGATCCGGATATTTTCTGTACACTGGAAGAAAATCCGGACAGAAGAGTTTCAATCCCTCCGACTCGTCTGAAAAACCCGAAGCTGATCAAGCCGTTCGAAATGTTTATCCAGATGTATGGCCTGCCGAACTATCAGGAATTTGACCCGACACTGTTCGTGGCGTTGTCCTATTCGATTATCTTCGGTGCAATGTTCGGTGATGCGGGACAGGGTCTGGTGCTGTTGATCGGCGGATATTTATTGTACCATTTTAAAAAGATCAACCTGGCAGCAGTTCTTTCGAGCTGCGGATTCTTCTCTACAATTTTCGGACTCCTCTATGGCAGTGTATTTGGTTTTGAGGACTGGATCCCGGCGCTGTGGTTGCGTCCGACGGAGGCAATGACGAATCTGCCGGTGATCGGAACACTCAACACCGTATTTGTTGTGACGATCACCATCGGTATGGGACTGATTCTTCTGACGATGATCTTCCATATGATCAATTCCCTCAGGGAGAAAAAGCCCGGAGAAGCACTGTTTGATACGAACGGACTGGCTGGCTTTGTATTTTACGGTGCAGTTGTTGCAGTCATCATGCTGTTCATGACCGGACATACCATTCCGGCAGCAGGCGTTTTGGTTGTAATGTTTGTAGTACCGCTTTTGGTCATCGTATGCAAGGAGCCGCTCAGTGCCCTTGTGGAAAAGAAAAAGTATCAGGATGAAAACGGACCGGTGATGTTCGTAGTGCAGGGCTTCTTCGAATTATTTGAAGTATGCTTAAGCTATTTTTCCAACACCCTGTCCTTTGTCCGTATCGGTGCATTTGCAGTCAGCCATGCGGCGATGATGCAGGTGGTTATGATGCTGGCAGGCGCAGAAAACGGACAGGCGCCCAACGTGATCGTTGTGATCGTCGGCAATCTGGTCGTAATGGGTATGGAAGGTCTGATCGTAGGCATTCAGGTACTCCGTTTACAGTATTATGAATTTTTCAGCCGCTTCTACAAAGGGGACGGCAGAAAATTTGAACCCTATTTATCAAAGGAAGAAAACATTTAAGGAGGTCATTTGTCATGACAAAAGTTTTATTATTCGCAGCACTTGTAGCTTGTATCGCAGTTCCGTTCCGTGTATTTGTAAAAGGGGAACAGACAAAGCACAGATATAAAACAACCCTGGCATTAAACGGCGTAATGTTCTTTGGACTGATGCTTTTTACCGGCGTTATGATGTTTTCCGGCAACGCATTTGCAGCAGAGACTGCTGAAACTGCAGCAGTTGCAGCAAGCAGCACAGCAACCGGTCTTGGTTATATTGCAGCCGCACTTTCCATCGGCATGTCCTGTATCGGTGGTGGTATCGCCGTAGCGAGTGCAGCAAGCGCAGCACTTGGTGCAATCAGTGAAGATTCCTCTATCCTCGGTAAGTCCCTGATCTTTGTAGGTCTGGCCGAAGGTGTCTGCCTGTATGGTCTGATCATCGCCTTCATGATCATTGGTAAGCTTTAATGAAAATGTATCTGATCAGCGACAACATTGATACCTGGACAGGAATGCGGCTGGCAGGAGTAGAAGGTGCGGTGGTCCACGAGAAACAGGAGCTGAAGGCAGAAATCGACAAGGTGCTTGCCGATAAGGAAATCGGCATCCTGCTTTTGACGGAAAAATTCGGAAAGGAATTTCCGGATATCATCGATCATATCAGGTTGGAGCGGAAGTTACCGCTGATTGTGGAAATCCCGGACAGACACGGCACAGGCCGTGCACCGGATTTCATCACATCTTATGTGAATGAAGCGATCGGAATCAATATCTGAAAAAGAGCTGCATAGGCGCAGCATCTTTTAGGAGATATTTCGGAGGAGACCATGACAATAGACGAAAAGCTGCAGCATTTTATGGATGTGACCACAGAAAAGGTCAATGCAGAAAATGCCAAACAGATGCAAGAATATGAGCAGGGACTGGAAAAGGTCTATGAGGATTACAAAGAGACGGCCCTGCGCAAATCCGAGCTTGCACTGAAGTTAAAAGAAGAAAGCTTAAAGAAGCAGATGAACGCAGATCTGGCAGCAGAACAGATCCTGATCCGGGAACAGACCGGAAAGCTCCTGCGGGAGTTGGATGAAAAGCTTTCTTCCGAAGTAAAGGGAAAGCTGGAACGCTATATGGCGACCAGTGCATATGAAACCTATCTGGTAAATCAGGCACGTGAAATCGTGAAATTTGCAGATGGAGACGACGTGACCGTTTATATCGATCCGGAGGATATCTGCCATAAGAATGCGATTTCTGCAGGTGCAAACGTAGCCGTTACTGTGAGTGAATACAGCTTCGGCGGAGGCGTGCGTGCGGTAATTTCCAAACGCGGCATACTGATCGACCAGTCTTTTGATACGAAACTGAAGGAAGCTTTTGATGGAAAGGAGGCGAGCCTTAGATGGAAAACTCGTTAAGCATTTATGGGATCAACGGCCCGCTGGTCACTGTCAAAGGTAAGACAGATTTAAAGATGAGCGAGATGGTATACGTCGGCAAAGAAAAGCTGGTCGGCGAAGTGATCCGTCTTTCTCCGGAGCTGGCGACGATTCAGGTATTTGAAGAGACGTCCGGTTTAAAGCCCGGAGAGCTGCTGTATCCGACGGGCGCAACACTTTCTGTTACCCTGGCACCCGGCATCGTGTCCAATATCTTTGATGGTATTGAACGCCCCCTTGCCGAAATTGAGAAAAAATCCGGTAAATATATCGACAGAGGCTTCTCTATGGATTCTCTGGATACTCACAGGAAATGGCAGACGAAGCTGTGTGTAAAGCCCGGAGACAGAGTGTCCGGTGGTACGATTATTGCAGAGGTACCGGAAACTCCCGCCATTGTGCATAAGGTAATGGTGCCTCCCGACGTGGAGGGTATTGTGGAAACAGTTGTTCCGGATGGTGAGTATACGATCAACGATACGATCGTAACTCTGCTGTTAAAGGATGACAGCGTAAAAGAGCTGACCATGACCCAGAAATGGCCGATCCGTATTCCCAGACCGAATCAGAAACGACATCCGGCATCCCGCCCGCTTGTAACCGGACAGCGTATCCTGGATACCCTGTTCCCTATCGCAAAGGGCGGCACAGCGGCGATCCCCGGCGGTTTCGGTACCGGTAAGACCATGACTCAGCACGCAATCGCAAAATGGTCTGATGCAGATCTGATCGTTTATATCGGCTGCGGTGAGCGAGGAAACGAGATGACGGAGGTTCTGGAGGATTTCTCCAAGCTGATCGACCCCAAGTCCGGAAATCCCATGATGGACCGTACCGTTCTGATCGCCAATACCTCCAACATGCCGGTGGCTGCCCGTGAGGCGAGCATTTACACCGGTCTGACACTGGCAGAGTATTATCGTGATATGGGCTACCATGTAGCGATCATGGCAGATTCCACCTCCCGTTGGGCAGAGGCACTGCGTGAGCTGTCCGGACGTCTGGAAGAAATGCCGGCAGAGGAAGGCTTCCCGGCATATCTGGCGAGCCGTTTGTCTGCGTTCTATGAAAGAGCCGGTATGGTAGAAAACTTAAATGGAACTGAAGGAAGTGTTACGATCATCGGTGCGGTATCTCCGCAGGGCGGCGATTTTTCCGAGCCCGTTACCCAGAATACGAAGCGTTTCGTGCGCTGCTTCTGGGGACTGGATAAAAACCTGGCATATTCCCGTCATTTCCCTGCGATCAACTGGCTGACCAGCTACAGCGAATACCTGCCCGATCTGGCGAGCTGGTATGCAGATAATGTAGGCTCTGATTTTATTGATGACAGAAATCAGATGGTAGCGATCCTGAACCAGGAAAGCAGTCTGATGGAGATCGTAAAGCTGATCGGCAGCGACGTTTTGCCGGATGATCAGAAGCTGACTCTGGAAATCGCCAGAGTTATCCGTCTGGGCTTTTTGCAGCAGAACGCATTCCATCCGCAGGATACGTCTGTGCCCCTTGCAAAGCAGCAGAAGATGATGGAGACGATCCTGTATCTTTACGAGAAATCCAAAGCACTGGTATCCATGGGGATGCCCATGTCCGTGCTGAAGGAGGATAAAATTTTTGACCGGGTAATTTCCATTAAATACGATGTGGAAAATGACCGACTGGACAAATTTGATGATTACAAAAAGGCAATCGACAAGTTCTACGACGACGTGATTGCACGCAATGCATAATGGAGGGAAAAACGATGGCAATTGAATATTTGGGATTAAACAGTGTCAACGGCCCCTTCGTCGTGCTGGAGGGTGTCAAGGGCGCGGCTTATGATGAGATCGTGGAGATCGTTGCAGACGGTAAGGAAAAAAAGCTTGGCCGTATCGTAGAGATCAACGAGGACAAGGCGGTTGTACAGGTGTTTGAAGGCACAGATAACCTTTCCTTAAAAAATACCCATACCAGACTGACCGGACATCCGATGGAAATCGGGCTGACGGATCAGCTCCTTGGCAGAACCTTTAACGGTATCGGTGCCCCGATCGACAATCTTGGTGAAGTTGCAGCAGAAAAATATGCAGATGTAAACGGAAAACCGTTAAATCCGGTATCCAGAGAATATCCCCGTAACTATATCCGTACCGGTATTTCTGCGATCGACGGTCTGACGACCCTGATCCGCGGACAGAAGCTGCCGATTTTCTCCGGAAACGGTCTGCCTCATGACCAGCTGGCTGCACAGATCGTGCGTCAGGCATCTCTGGGGGATAACTCCGATGAGAAATTCGCAGTTGTATTTGCTGCGATGGGTGTAAAATATGATGTTGCAGAATATTTCCGCCATACCTTTGCGGAAAGCGGGGTATCCGATCACGTTGTCATGTTCCTGAACCTGGCAAATGACCCGGTTGTAGAACGTCTGATCACACCCAAGGTAGCGCTGACGGTAGCAGAATATCTGGCATTTGAGAAGCATATGCACATCCTTGTTATCCTGACGGATATGACCTCCTTTGCAGAGGCAATGCGTGAGGTTTCTTCGAGTAAGGGTGAAATCCCGTCCAGAAAAGGGTATCCGGGCTATCTGTATTCCGAGCTGGCGACGATTTATGAACGTGCGGGTATTGTAGAAGGAATCGACGGTTCCGTAACGCAGATCCCGATTCTGACCATGCCCAACGATGATATCACACACCCGATCCCCGACCTGACCGGTTATATTACAGAAGGGCAGATCGTTTTGGATCGTGCGCTGCATGGACAAGGGGTATACCCTCCGGTCAATGTACTGCCCAGTCTGTCCCGTCTGATGAAGGATGGTATCGGTGAGGGCTATACCAGAGCGGATCATCAGGCTGTCGCAAACCAGCTGTTTTCTTCTTACGCAAAGGTGGGCGATGCGAGAGCACTGGCGAGCGTTATCGGTGAAGATGAGTTGTCTGCGCTGGATAAAAAATACCTGGCATTCGGTAAAAAGTTCGAGAAATACTTCGTCGGTCAGCGGGAGGATGAAAACAGAACCATTATCGATACCCTGGAGATCGGCTGGAGCCTTTTGCGCATGCTGCCCAGAGAAGAGCTGGATCGTGTGGATACAAAGATCCTGGACGAGTATTATGACAAACAGGGTCGTGTACTGGAATAAGGAGCGTTATCTATGAATACAAACGCATTTCCCACAAAAGGTAACCTGATGCTGGCGAAAAACTCCCTGACGCTTGCAAAGCAGGGCTATGAGCTGATGGATAAAAAACGGAATATCCTGATCCGGGAGCTGATGAATCTGATCGAAGAGGCGAAAACGATCCAATCAGAGATTGACGCTACGTTTACGGAGGCATACCAGGCGCTTCAGCAGGCAAATATAGAGGTGGGCATTCATTCTGTGCAGGAAATTGCAAAGGCGATTCCTGCAGAGGATTCTGTGCGTATCAAAACCAGAAGCATCATGGGCACAGAGATCCCGCTGGTAAGCTGCGAGGAGGAGAAAAAAATCCCCTATTACGGCTTTTATAATTCCAGTGAGTCGGTGGATGCTGCCCGGGAAAGCTTTTTAAAGGTAAAGGATCTGACCGTCCGCCTGTCCATGGTGGAAAACTCCGCCTACCGTCTTGCAATGAATATCCGCAAGACGCAGAAGCGTGCAAACGCCCTGAAAAATATAACGATTCCATCTTATACGATTCTCGTAAAGGATATCAGCAACGCCCTCGAAGAAAAAGAACGTGAGGAGTTTACACGTCTGAAGGTCATTAAGAGAAATATGAACCATTAAAGCAGCAGCTTGCCAGAAGGATATCTGGAATCGCTGCCATAGTAGAAAACGTCTGCAGGAAGCTGGTAGTAATCCCGCTTTTTGCGGGCGTTTTTCTATGTTGTTCTATTTCATTCGTAGTTTTCCGGATGCAGCTTCCATGCCTGCAGGAAAATCTGTAGACAGTAACCTTGCGTTTACGCCTGGCAAAAAAAGTTTTAAAAAGCTGTTGACAGAACAGAAAAACGCTGATAAAATATATATCTGTTGCGGCAAACGGCTGCAACATGAACTTCTAAAAAAGTTCAAAAAGTGCTTGACATCGACAAATAGTCCTGATATACTTTATGACTGTTGCGGCGAACGAAAGCAACACGGATTTCTGAAAAGAAATTCAAAAAAAT
>NZ_JBKVPW010000004.1:0-201211 GCF_046968865.1 Gallintestinimicrobium sp.
TGAAAATACAGGTGGGGCGAGGGTAGAAATATTTTTCCTGAGTAGTCAGGAAACACGCTAAATTCGCTTTATAAGCATTTTTCATCCAAAGATGAAATTGTGGAAGCAATGTATCAGTTCCTCAGAGAACAGTCCAAGAAAAATGCCAATATAAAGGCTGTGGATTTCAGCCAAATTTTTCAAGGGAAAACTGCATACGAAGTATTGCAGGGAGTGGTGCAGGGTTATGTCAATATGAATCATCAGGAAAAACTGCTTACATTTTATAAGGTTATATATTCTGAGCGTAGCATTCAGCCGATGGCAGCCAGAATCGTTGCGGAAGAAACTGAGAGAATGATTATTGCAACAAAACAGCTATTTTATGCAATGGTGATACACAAGCTGCTTCATTTTGAAAATGCAGATATGAGTGCGGTCAGCTTTGCAATGACATCACGTCAAGGCAGGATGAAGAAGGTATTGTATGCAAGACAAAGATTGATGTTTGTGTAGGGACAGGATTTGGTTATAGTTGCAAGAGGGATAAGTATGATCCGACCTATTTATATACCTTGCCTTCAAAGCAGACGGCAGCCGGTGCAGTTGATATATTGTCCCACGTAATGGAGCAGTACTTCCAACCGAATGACGAGGCATATATCACAGATGTGCTCAGTGAAGCAGTAATGAAAGCCGTAATAAAATATGCCCGCAAGGCCATGGATGAGCCGGAAAATTACGAGGCGCGTTCCAATCTGATGTGGTCATCCACAGTAGCGCTGAATCATCTGCTTACCGTCGGAAAAGGTGGTGCATGGAGTGTTCATCCGATCGAGCATGTGATCAGTGCTTATTATGACATCACACACGGAGTTGGCCTGGCGGTACTGACACCTGCATGGATGAGCTATGTATTATCGGACATGACGGCACCCCGTTTTGCAAGATTTGCAAGAGAAGTATTTGGCGTAGAAGAGGCTGATAACCGGAAAGCGGCAGAGCTTGGAATCCAAAAGGTCAGAGCCTTCAATCAGTCACTTGAAATGCCGCAACTCTTTCTGAGGCGGGCGTACCGGAGGATTTATTTGATGAAATGGCATCAGAAGCAGTAAGGACAAGCACAATTGCCTCAAAGGCATACGTCAGGCTGGAGAGTTCTGATGTAAAGCAGATATTATTAAACTGCAAATAAGGAAGATAGTAATCCGGCATTCTTTTGATTTGGATGTAATGGAAGAAAAAAATAATATGAAATGTGAGATAGAGCGTATGGAAATAAACTATACGTTCTATTTTTGCCTTTTTGAGAAAAGGGATTAAATAACGATTGACATGACAATCTGATTTTAATCCTTTGTTCGTTTCTTTGAAAAAGATCGGGTGGAACTTTTGAAGCTGATGTGGCATAATCTTAGGGAGATTAAATCCATAAAAGTAGAGGAGTGTAGAGTTATGACGATTTTAAATCAGTTGAACAGCGCGCCCATGTACCTCATTTGCGGCGGTATTATTGCATTTGTGGCAGTCGTCTGTGTGATTTTCCTCATCAGAGCATATCAGGCGGGCAAGGCACTGGGAATGGATGAAACAAAAATGAAACGGACCATTATTTCAAGTGCAACCTTTTCGGTACTGCCGAGTATTGGAATTTTGCTGGGAGTCATTGCGCTTTCCGGAAGTCTGGGAACACCGTGGCCGTGGCTTCGTCTTTCCGTGATTGGAGCGCTTCATTATGAGACACAGGTAGCGCAGGCAGCAGCGGAGCAGGTGGGAATGACGACACTTTCTGCATCTGAAATGACAGCAACGTCATTTTCTACGATTGCTCTGTTGATGAGTATCTGTATTATGTGGGGCATGGTATTATCGATTTTCTTGAATAAGAAGTATACACAGAAGCTCACGAAGAATTCCTCCTCCGGCAAGTCGGGAACGGCCGGTTTTGCAGATCTTGCGATGACAGCAATGTTCATTGGACTTGTAAGTACCTACATTGGCCGTTACATCGGAGGCTTCATTTCTGAAAATGGTCTGTTTACCTTTCATGGTGATATCATTCCGCTTGTGGTTATGGTGGTTTCTGCACTGGTAATGGGAATCTTCGTATTTCTGTCTGAAAAGAAAAAGCTTGGCTGGGTAGACAGCTTTTCCATTGCGGGAAGTATGATTGCCGGTATGACAGCCGCTGTGATTGTCGGGCTGATCTGATAAGATAGATGAAGAAAAGCAGATACATAGAAGTGGATCACAATTTTAAGAAAGGGACAGGAGAATTATGGAAGAAAATAAAACAAGTACGTGGGAAGAATACCGGAAACGCACGCATGTAATCGGAAGAGTAGTAAGTGCCGTGACACTGGTTATGCTGGTAGGGGCACCGTTTTTGATGGGGAAAATTTTAGGAGCTTATCCGGATCTTGGAGCGGTGGCAAGAGCTTTTTTGTCCGTAGGACTGGTATGGCTGGTGAGCAGTGTGGCAGAGTTTTTGATCTACACACCGATGCTGGGTTCCGGTGGCGGATACCTTGCATTTATTACCGGTAATCTGATTAATATGAAGATTCCGTGTGCAGTCAATGCGCGTGATATGGTTGGAGCGAAGACCGGAACACCGGAAAATGAAATCATTTCTACAATTTCCATTGCAACCTCATCCCTTGTTACGATTCTGGTTTTGGCAGTCGGAGTCCTTTTAATGGTTCCGCTGCAGCCGGTTTTACAGAGTGAAGTATTGCAGCCGGCGTTTGAAAACGTGGTTCCGGCGTTATTTGGAGCGATGGCATATAAATATTACCGTAAGAATATGCATATCGCTGTATTCCCCCTTGTGTTGATGAGTGCGCTGTTTATTTTTGTGCCGGGACTGATCGGATCAACCAGCTTTATGATTATTCCGTCTGGTGCAGTTGCCATTCTGGTAGCGTGGATTTTCTTTAAGAAGGGAAAGAAGGAGAGAAAATCATGAAATATGTAGGATTGGTTTTACTGGGAATCCTTTTGATTATCATTTTATTGTTGCTGATTGCAATAGTCCGGACGCTTTTGATGCCGAAGAAAACTTCGAATTATAAGCCGGATGCAGATGAAAAAGAGGCACTTCGACTTGCCCAAAAGCTTTCCAAGATGGTACAGTGTGACACGACCTCACATGCCGGAGAGACGGAAATAGAGAAATATCTCGGATTTCATAAGGTTTTAGAGGAGCTTTTCCCGTTGGTACATAAAGAGCTTCAGAAAACCGAAATAGACGGAAATCTGTTATATTATTGGAAGGGAAAATCGTCCGAAAAGCCGATCCTTCTGATGAGTCATCAGGATGTCGTTCCGGCAGAGGGAGAGTGGATTCACGCTCCTTTTTCCGGAGATATTGCAGATGGTAAGGTATGGGGACGAGGCACGGCGGATACGAAGTGTACGGTAATGGCTTTTCTGGAGGCTGTGGAAGAACTGCTTGCGGAAGGCTTTGTGCCGCCGACGGACGTGTATCTGGCATCCTCCTGTACCGAAGAATGGGCAGGAGACGGAGCACCGAAGCTTGTAAAGGAACTGCAGAAAAGAGGAATCCGGCTGTTCCTTCTGTGTGACGAGGGCGGAGCTATCATTACGGAACCCGTTGGAGGAATTCCTGGAAACTTTGCAATGGTGGGTGTCTTTGAGAAGGGCAAGGCCGATGTGAAGTTTACTGCAAAAAGTAATGGAGGACATGCCAGCGCGCCGTCTAAGGGAACACCGATTGCACGCCTTTGTGCTTTTGTAAACGAAGTAGAGAAACATTCACCGTTCCAAAAGAAGATGCTTCCGGAGGTTTCTGCCATGTTTACTTCTCTGGCACCATATGCCTCTTTCGGGTTAAAGCTGGTGCTTGGAAATATGTGGCTGTTTAAGCCGCTCTTAAAAGCGGTACTTCCGAAGATCAGCGCACAGGCAGGAGCTATGCTGCAGACGACAATTGCATTTACCATGCAGTCCGGTTCCGATGCATATAATGTGATTCCGCAGGAAGCAACCCTTGGAGCCAATATGCGTTTTATTCCCCATCAGGGAGAAAAGGAAAGTCTTGAAATTATCAGGAATCTGGCTTCCAAATACGGTTTAGAGACGGAAATTATCCATTCCAATGACTATACAAAGCCCGTAGATATCCATGGTGAGGGCTATCGTCTGATGGAGCAGGTGATTGCACAGACCTTTCCGGGACTGCCATCCAGCCCTTATGTAATGACCGGGGCTACCGATGCACAGTTCTATAGTCCGGTATGTGACAACTGCATCCGCTTTGCGCCTGTGGTTTACGGACCGGAGCAGATGAAGGGCATGCATGGGCTGAACGAGTGCATGGAATATAACTGCCTGCCCGGCGCAGTGCAATTCTATAAGAATCTGATCTGCGCAGAGAAGTAGTTCAGGAAAGAGAGATATGACCAATTTAAAACACTGGACAAGCTGGTTCAAAAAAAAGACACCAGGCAAAAAGCTGTCCCCCAAAACAGGCAAAACAGAAGCTGGATATACCTATATCATGAGCGATCTGCACGGCTGTTTTGACGAGCTGAACGCGATGCTTGCAAAGATCGGCTTTTCGGATCAGGATAAGCTGATCCTGGCAGGAGATTATATTGACCGTGGAAGTCAAAATTATGAAATGCTATGCTGGATGGAGCAGGTTCCTCAAAATATCCTGCTGCTGCGCGGCAATCATGAGGAAGAGTTTTTATGTTATCTGGAGCTGCTTTTGGCAGTGCAGGAGAAGCGGCAGCTTGTGATCGATGAAAGCAGCAGCAAAGATCTGGAGCTGCTCTATCAGGAGACAAAGAACCTGATAGAGCAGCATAACCGGCAGGCAGACCAAATCCGGGTGTTCGATCATTACGGAACCCTGGAGGAGCTGATCACGGAACAGTGTATTTCCATGGCAGATCTGCGGCGGTGGGCAGCCAGGATGGAAGCAATGCCGTATTTTTGCAGATTTTCCCTGCCGGAGAGGGAATGTGTTGTAGTACATGCCGGATACCTGGAGCAGTTTCCGACAGCAGGTCTGACCGGAAAATATACCTGTGTCGAAGATTTTTATCTCCGGGCGCGGGAAGATGCGTATCTGGCAGGGGGAATCGAAAACGGGATGATCGTTGCGGGACATACGCCGACGCTATCCAAGGATTACATGATGTATAACGGCGGTCTGGTTTACCAGCATTATGATCCGCAGAAGAACTGTCTGTATTATGATATCGACTGCGGCTGCTCTTACCGTACTATTCGGGCAAACGCGCGGCTGGCGTGCCTGTGTGCGGAAACAGGAGCGATTTATTACTTGTAAAAAGCGTTCAAATAGTATAAAATCGGAAACGATAGGACTGCGAACAAAGGAGAACGGTAAAATGGCACTGAATAAAAAGCCTGTCACCGGTATGAAAGATATTCTGCCTGCAGAAATGCAGCTGCGGGATTACTGCATCAACGTGATTAAGGAAACCTACGGAAAATTTGGATTTACTTCTATTGAAACACCCTGTGTGGAATCCATTGGAAACTTAAACAGCAAGCAGGGCGGCGAAAATGAAAAACTGATTTTTAAAATTTTAAAACGCGGCGAGAAATTAAATCTTGCGGAAGCAAAAGAGGAGATGGATCTGGTAGACGGCGGTCTGCGTTATGACCTGACGGTTCCGCTGGTTCGTTTTTATGCAAATCATGCAAACGAGCTTCCGTCCCCGTTTAAGGCGCTTCAGATCGGCAATGTATGGAGAGCTGACCGTCCGCAGAGAGGTCGGTACCGTCAGTTTATGCAGTGTGATATTGATATTCTGGGCGAGCCTTCCAATCTGGCGGAGATCGAGCTGATTCTGGCAACGACTACGACCCTTGGCAAGCTCGGCTTTCAGGATTTCGTCATCCGCATCAATGAAAGAAGAATCTTAAAGGCAATGGCAGCCTACAGCGGCTTTGCAGAAGAGGATTATGATACGGTATTCATCATTCTGGACAAGATGGACAAGATCGGTGCAGATGGTGTAAAGGCTGAGCTGGTAGAGAGTGGTTTCGCAGCAGAAGCGGCAGACAAATATATGTCTCTGTTTGATGAGCTGACTGCAAACGGGAACAGCGTAGCATGGCTGGCAGAAAAGCTGGGGGATTTCCTCGAGCCTGAGGTTTCTCAGAACCTTTCTGAGATCATTGACAGCGTCCGCGCCACAAAGGCGTCTGAATTTGAGATCACCTTTGATCCGACTCTGGTGCGCGGTATGTCCTACTATACCGGAACCATTTTCGAAATTGCCATCCCTCAGTTTGGCGGAAGCTGCGGAGGCGGCGGTCGTTACGACAAGATGGTAGGCAAATTTACCGGAAAAGACGTTCCGGCGTGCGGATTTTCCATCGGCTTTGAGCGCATCATCCTGCTGATGATGGAAAACGGATTCCAGATTCCCGGACAGCCGAAAAAGATCGCATACCTGATCGAAAAAGGTGTATCCGGCGACCGCCTTTGCGAAGTGATCGCACAGGCGCAGGAAGCGAGAAAGAACGGCGATCAGATTCTGGTTGCGCGCATGAACAAAAACAAGAAGTTCCAGAAGGAACAGCTGACCAAAGAAGGGTACACGGATTTCGTAGAGTTTTATAAAAATCCGATCGAGAAACAATAGAATGCAGGCTCTGCGAGCATTCTGTTGTCATGAATCATTGCGTCAAAGCGCTGCGTGCCTGTTTGAGACGGTATTGGATGATTTAAGAAAATCTTAGGAAATTTTTCTGAAAAGAAACCGTTCCCTGTGATATCCTGTCGAGTATGGCAAACTGCCGGACAGGATATAAGGGAGCGGTTTTTTATATGACAAAAGAAAAAAGAAATTCGGAACCGGAGCTGAAATTGTGGGATAGCCCGGTGACGACGAAAAAATATACGAAGAACAGAAAAACAGGACAACTGGATCTTTTATGGGGCGAAGAACGGCCGCTGTTCGATGACTGGGATAACCGTATGGAGCAAAAAACGGCGCGTGCGCGGGATTGCCAGAGCTACAGCGACTTGGCGGTACGCCGTTCATCCGCTACGCAGTACGAACCGTCCATCCGCCGTCGTGCTACTGTACAATATGAAGCTCCTGCCAGGCGCCGCCCTGTACCGCCTGCTGCGCACAGGAAAAGGAGCTGCCGTCGTCGAACCCGCCTGCAGAAAGAATTGCAAAGCATTGCGGTTTATATTGCTGCGTTGCTGTTTTTAGTGCTGGCGGCGTTTGCGGTTTGGAAATTCGTCAGCATTTCGAAGAATCAGAGTACGGAAACCGGGGCGATTTCCCGGATTACCCAGATTCTGGAACAAAAAAAGTGCGAGAAACCGCCGATGGAAGAAGCACTCCTGACACCGAATCCATACTCCAGACCGCAGGATGCGCTTTCGACGGTTACGCAGCTGTATGTGCATTATACGGCGAATCCTGGGACATCTGCACGGCAGAACCGGGACTATTTCGAAGGACTGGCACAGACCGGGCTGACATCAGCTTCCGCACATTTTGTGATCGGATATGAGGGCGAGATTGTCCAGTGTATTCCGTTAAATGAGATGGCATATGCGGTGATTGGGGAAAACGACCACTCGATTTCCATTGAATGCTGCTATTTGGACCAGGACGGAAAATTTACGGATGCAACCTATCAGTCCCTGCTAAAGCTTTTGGGCTGGCTGATGGAGGAATACAATCTGGATGTTTCGGACGTAAAACGCCATTATGATGCGGGCGGAAAGCTCTGTCCGCTGTATTATGCGGAGCATGAGGATGCCTGGGAACAGTTAAAGCAGGATCTTTCCGACTATATTAGTGGGGAAAAAGTCTAAAAAAAGGTTTTCTATGAAAACGGTTTGTGCTAAAATAAACGCGACAAAAAAATCGCATAGACATAATAGCGGGTAAGGAGAAAAAATGAGCATCAGAATCGGAATTTTAGGATACGGAAACCTGGGCAGAGGCGTAGAGAGCGCAATCGCCCATAATGAGGATATGGAGTTAGTCGGAGTATTTACCAGAAGAAATCCGGAAAACGTAAAGATACGCACTGCAGGCGTAAAGGTGCTGGAAGCTTCTGAGCTGGAGCATATGCAGGATCAGATCGACGTGCTGGTTCTCTGCGGCGGAAGCGCGACGGATCTGCCGGCTCAGACCCCCAAATATGCAGCGGATTACAACGTTGTAGACAGCTTTGATACCCACGCAAGAATCCCGGAGCATTTCGCAGACGTTGACGCTGCTGCAAAAAAAGGCGGAAAAATCGGCATTATTTCCTGCGGCTGGGATCCTGGAATGTTCTCCTTAAACCGCTTATATGCAAACTGTATTCTGCCGGAAGGACAGGATTATACCTTCTGGGGCAAGGGCGTCAGTCAGGGTCATTCCGATGCGGTTCGCCGGATTGAGGGTGTAAAGGATGCCAGACAGTATACCATTCCGGTACCGGAGGCACTCGATGCGGTCAGAAGCGGCAAAAATCCTGAACTGACCACCAGACAGAAGCATACGAGAGAGTGCTTCGTTGTTGCCAAAGAGGGCGCAGATCTTGCAAAGATCGAAGAAGAGATCAAGACCATGCCGAACTATTTTGCAGACTATGATACAACCGTACATTTCATTTCTGAGGAAGAGATGAAGAGAGATCACAGCGGACTTCCCCACGGTGGCTGTGTCATTCGTACCGGCGTGACCGGAATGGACAACGAGCATAAGCATGTGATCGAATACAACTTAAAGCTCGATTCCAATCCGGAATTTACCGGTTCTGTTATCGTAGCTTATGCAAGAGCCGCTTATCGCATGAGCAAAGAGGGCATGAGTGGCTGCAAGACTGTATTTGATATCGCTCCGGCTTATCTTTCTTCCAGAAGTGCAGAAGACCTGCGCGCACATCTGCTGTAAAACGTAGCTCGAAAGGCTTTTTATCAGCGGCAGGGAAGGGGATAAAATTCCACTTTGCCGCAGGATGCTTTTCGCAGACAGAAAGGAGCGACCGGATGGTTCAAAACGGAAAAGTAAAAATTTATCTGGCGGATATCCGGCCGCTCCTTGATGAGACGATGCAGAAAAAGGCGCTCGCACAGCTGGATGAGGTTCGCAGACAAAAAGCATTGTCGTGCAGACAGACAAAACAGCGTGCGGCAAGTCTGACGGCAGGTCTTTTGGCAGAAGAGGCGAAACGCAGAAACGGATTTGACGGCTGTCCGGTGTGTTATACCAAAAACGGGCAGCCGTATCTTTTTATACAGGATGGGAGACGGGCATTTTTGAGCCTTTCCCATTCGGGAGATTATGCGGTGTGCGCTTTTTCTGACTGCCCGGTGGGCGTGGATCTTCAGCAAAGAACAAAGATCCGGCGCAGCGTTTTGCAGAAGTTTTATCTACAGGAACAGCTGGAGGCCTGGAAGAAACAGTTTGACAAGAAGGAAGAACTGTTCCTGTCAGAAGCAGAGACGGAGCGATTTTTACGGGAATGGACAGTCAAGGAAAGCTATGTCAAGCTGACCGGAACCGGGCTTTCGAGAGATTTGCGTGCACTGATGGTAGACTGGAACCAAAACAGGGTCGAGGAAGCAGACCGGCCTGGTTGGGGATCGAGGTTTTGTGAATACCCGGTTTTGGAGGATTATTTTTTATCCGCCTGCAGCTGCCCGGAAGAGGTGTGATGGTTTCTGTGCGGATACTGCCCGGGAAAGCCTTGAAACGCCGGAAGTTTTTATAAAAAACTTCTCTTATCGGAAAGTTTTTAGCTGACGGGGAATATACATGGGACATGAAGAAATGCAAAGCACTGTCTGCCGTCTGGCAGGCGGTATGCAGCAGGAGGCATGTCCATGGAAAAAAAGAAAACCGGAATTTCACAAACCGGTGCGCGGATGCCGGTTGTTTTGTTAAAAAGCCTGTTGGTGTCGTATCTTATGGCTGGGGCGCTGTTATTACTTCTGGCACTGTTGCTGTATCGGATGCAGCTTTCCGCACAGGCAGTGTCGATCGGAATTCTTGTAATTTATGCGGTGACAGCGGGACTTTCCGGTTGGCTTGCCGGAAAAGGAATGCAGGATCGGCGTTTTTTATGGGGACTTTTGACCGGGAGTCTGTATTTTTGTGTGCTGGCAGCTTTGACTTTGATAGTCAATCACGGTCTTCAGGATGTCGGTAATCACTTTTTTACTACACTGATGATCTGCAGCGGCGCGGGAATGCTGGGCGGAATGCTCAGCTGACGCCGGGAGAAGGGCAAAGACGCGGTTCATGACAATAGAATGTTCGCGGAGCGTGCATTCTATTGTATTGCGAATGGCGCGGGTAAACGGTAACATGAGTTCTGCCGCTTTGCAGCTCATTTTAAAAAAACACTTCCCCTATAGAAGAATCTATGCTATAATAAATTAAATTTCGAAAAGACGGCGCCTTTTTTGGCGTGACACATAAGGAGGTTATGTGAGATGAAGCACATCAAGACATTAACAACAAGAAACCTGAAGGAATCCATGAAGAAGGGCGGATGCGGCGAGTGTCAGACATCCTGCCAGTCCGCATGTAAGACATCCTGCACGGTTGGCAATCAGAGCTGCGAGAAGATGAAATAAGCAGACGACGCGACGAGATATAAGCAGCGATGCATATCGCTGCTTATTATGCGTTTAAGAGGAATACGAGAAACGAAAGGATTTTGGAAAGTGATACACCAGTATAAGAACAACGGCTACAATATCGTTATGGACGTCAACAGCGGCAGCGTGCATATTGTAGACGATGTGGTTTATGATGTAATCCCTCTGGCGGAACAGCTTGTTTCCGGCGGCATTCGGGATGTGGATACCGTGACAGCGGCAGTGGAAGCCTGTCAGAAGCTGACCTACAGCCACGACGAGGTGCGTGAGGCGGTAGAGGAGATTCTGGAGCTGGCGCAGGATAATGTCCTGTTTACAGAAGACATCTATGAAAAATATATCGGCAATTTCAAACAGCGCCAGACTGTAGTCAAGGCATTGTGCCTGCACATTGCCCATGACTGTAACCTCGCCTGTCAGTACTGCTTTGCAGAAGAGGGCGAATATCATGGCAGAAGAGCGCTGATGAGCTTTGAAGTCGGCAAGAAGGCGCTGGATTTCCTGGTAGCCAACTCCGGCAGCAGAGTAAATCTTGAGGTAGACTTTTTCGGCGGAGAACCGCTGATGAACTGGCAGGTTGTTAAGGATCTGGTTGCATATGGCAGAAGCCTGGAGGAGCCTCATAACAAAAAATTCCGCTTTACCCTGACGACCAACGGCGTGCTTTTAAATGATGAAATTATGGAATTTCTGAATAAAGAGATGAGCAATGTCGTTTTGAGTATCGACGGTCGGAAAGAGGTACATGACAGAATGCGCCCGTTTAGGGGTGGACAGGGCAGCTATGATCTGATTGTACCGAAGTTTCAGAAGCTGGCAGAGAGCCGTCACCAGACCAATTATTATGTACGCGGTACCTTTACCCATAATAATCTGGATTTTTCCGAGGATGTCAAGCATCTGGCAGACCTTGGTTTTGAACAGATCTCGGTAGAACCGGTTGTGACAGACCCCAAAGAGCCCTATGCATTGCGTCCGGAAGATGTTCCGCAGCTACTTGAGGAATATGACAAGCTGGCAGTCGAGCTGTTAAAGCGTCAGAAAGAGGGCAGAGGCGTCAACTTCTTCCACTTTATGATCGATTTAAGCGGCGGCCCGTGTGTGGCAAAGCGCCTTTCCGGCTGCGGCTCGGGTACAGAGTATCTGGCGGTAACACCCTGGGGCGATTTTTATCCCTGCCATCAGTTCGTCGGCAACGAGAAGTTCCTGATGGGCAACGTGGACGAAGGCATTGTGCGTCCTGACATCGTGGACGAGTTCAAATGCTGTAATGTTTACGCCAAAGAAAAGTGCAGAAGCTGTTTTGCAAAATTTTACTGCAGCGGTGGCTGTGCTGCCAATTCCTATAATTGTCACGGAAAGATCGACGACGTCTACGAGCTTGGCTGTGAGCTTCAGAAAAAGCGCGTGGAATGCGCGATTATGATAAAAGCGGCACTGGCCGACGAAGAAGAATAAGGAGTACGCAAAATGAGCAAGAAGAAAGGCATCATTACACTTGTCTGTGTGATCGCGTTTCTGCTGGCAGGTACCTGGACTGCGGTATTCGGACTGGATAGTGCAAAGACAGGCTCCGCTGCAAATATTAAGCAGGGACTTGATCTGGCAGGCGGCGTAAGCATCACCTATCAGGTGGTGGGAGACGAAGCACCCAGCTCGGAGGATATGGCAGATACCATATATAAGCTCCAGCAGCGTGTAGACAATTATTCCACAGAGGCGCAGGTATATCAGGAGGGCTCCGACCGGATCAATATTGAAATTCCCGGAGTAACTGACGCAAATGCGATTCTGGAAGAACTGGGTAAGCCCGGTTCCTTAACCTTCCTGGATAAGGACGGTAAGGAAGTATTAAGCGGTACGGATGTAGCAGATGCACAGGCAGCCTATCAGACCAATAGTATGAATAATCAGGAGCCTGTTGTATCTCTGACTATGACTGCAGATGGAACCAAAAAGTTCGCTGATGCGACAAAGGCAGCATATCCGAACCATGATGTTATTTACATCGTTTATGACAATCAGGTGATCAGTGCACCGTCTGTACAGGCGGAGATCACAGACGGCAAGGCAGTCATCAATGGCATGAGCTCCTTTGAAGAGGCGGAAAACCTTGCTTCTACCATCCGTATCGGCGGTTTGAAGCTGGAGCTGGAGGAGCTGCGTTCCAACGTAGTAGGCGCACAGCTCGGATCTGCAGCGGTCCGTACGAGCCTGATTGCCGGTGCAATTGGTCTTGCGATTGTTATTGTTTTCATGATCGCTGTTTACTGGATTCCCGGTGTTGCAAGCTCCATCGCACTGTGCATTTACACGGTGCTGGTTGTTCTGCTGCTGAATGGCTTTGATGTTACCCTGACCCTGTCCGGTATCGCAGGTATCATCCTGTCGATCGGTATGGCAGTCGATGCAAACGTTATTATTTTCGCCAGAATTCGGGAAGAAATCGCAACTGGCAAAACTGTAAAATCTGCGATTCAGATCGGTTTTAAGAAAGCGCTGTCCGCGATTATCGACGGCAACGTAACGACGCTGATCGCAGCTGTTGTACTGTACTTTATGGGTACCGGTACCGTCAAGGGCTTTGCCCAGACCCTGGCACTCGGTATCGTCGTTTCCCTGTTCACTGCGCTGGTTGTAACCAAGCTGATCCTGAACGCATTTTATGCGATGGGTATCCGCAATGAGAAATTCTATGGCCGTGCAAAAGAGACAAAGGTAATCGATTTCCTGGGCAAAAAGAAGATTTTCTTCATCCTGTCTGCAGTTGTCATCATTGCGGGCTTTGTGACAATGGGCGTGCATAAGGGCAATGGCGGCGATGCGTTAAACTACAGCCTGGAGTTCAAGGGCGGTACTTCTACCAGTGTAGAGTTTAACGAAGATATGAGCATCGAAGAGCTGGATGAAAAGGTCGTTCCGATCATCGAGGAAATCAGCAAGGATGCAAACGTACAGACCCAGAAGGTGCAGGGCTCCAATCAGGTTATCTTCAAGTCTGCAACGCTGGATGTTTCCCAGAGAGAAGAATTAAATTCCAGACTGGAAGAGGAATTTGGTGTAGATCCGGAGAAGATCACAGCAGAGACCATCAGCTCCACCATCAGCTCTGAAATGCGTACCGGCGCAGTATCTGCGGTTGTGGTATCTACCGTGTTGATGCTTCTGTATGTATGGTTCCGTTTCAAGGATGTCAGATTCGGTGCCAGCAGTGTAGCTGCACTGGTACATGACGTACTGGTGGTACTTGCGTTCTATGCGGCGGCAAGAGTTTCTGTCGGCAATACTTTCATTGCATGCATGCTGACGATTGTCGGTTATTCGATCAATGCGACCATCGTTATCTTCGACCGTATCCGTGAGAACATGACCTCTTATAAGACAAAGGAAGAGCTTGCGGCGATTGTAAACCGCAGTATTTCCCAGACACTGTCCAGAAGTATTTTCACATCCTTGACGACCTTTATTATGGTTGCAGTGCTGTACATCCTGGGCGTGTCCAGTATCAAAGAGTTTGCACTGCCCCTGATGGTCGGCATTGCATGCGGTACTTATTCCTCCATCTGCCTGGCGAGCGCGTTCTGGTATCTGCTGCGCACCAGAGTAGGCGGAAAGAAAGCAGAGAAGGATAAAAAGGCAGCAAAATAATGGCAAAATGGTACGTTGCCGCAAAAAAGGCGGATTTTAATGGCATCGGGCAGAGGTTTTCCATCAGCCCGGTGCTGGCCCGCGTCATACGAAACCGGGACATCGAAGGAGATGAAGCAATTGAAAAATATCTCCACGGCACGATCCGGGATCTGTATGATCCGGCATTTTTAAAAGGAAGCCGTGAGGCGGTGCTGCTGCTGAAGGATAAAATCAAAGGACAGATGCCGATTCGCGTCATCGGAGATTATGATGCGGACGGCATCTGTTCTTCTTATATCTTGAAGCGCGGTCTGGAAGCCTGCGGCGCGGTGGTGGATACGATGATTCCACACCGCATGAGGGATGGTTATGGTTTAAACGAACATCTGGTAGACGAAGCTTACGCAGATGGGATCGACACGATTCTGACCTGCGATAACGGCATTGCAGCGTATGCACAGATTGAGCAGGCAAAAAAATACGGAATGACTGTGATTATTACGGATCACCATGAAATTCCATATGAGGAAGAACCCCTTGCAGAGCCGGATCCGGAAACAGGAGAGACATCCAGACGGCGGTATAAAATTCCGCCTGCAGATGTGGTCATCGACCCGAAGCAGCCGGGAGACACTTATCCGTTCCAGGAGATCTGTGGTGCGGTCGTTGCATTTAAACTGATGCAGCTTTTATTTGCAGAGTTCGGCTTTGACGGGATTTCAACAGATTTGACATCCGGAAAAAGAAGCCTGTTGGATGAACTGCTGGAATTTGCGGCGTTTGCAACGATTTGCGACGTTATGCCGTTGCGGGAGGAAAACCGGATTTTGGTGCGGCACGGGCTGGAGCTGATGAAACAGACGCAGAATGTCGGATTGCATGCGCTGATGGAGGTCAACCAGATTTTACCCTGGCAGGATGGAAAGCTGGGGGCATTTCATATCGGCTTTGTGCTCGGCCCGTGCCTGAACGCCTCCGGGCGTCTGGACAGCGCGCAGCGCGCGATGGAGCTTTTGGACAGCAAAACAAGAGAAGCTGCGGTAGCGCAGGCAGCATTTTTGAAGCAGTTAAACGACAGCCGGAAAGAAATGACAGAGGAATATGTCAAAATAGCGGTAGAGATGATCGAATCCGGCCCCTTAAAGGACGACCGTGTTCTGGTTGTTTTCCTGCCGGACTGCCATGAGAGCATCGCCGGTATCATCGCAGGAAGAATCCGGGAACGCTATTATCGCCCGACCTTTGTGCTGACCAGAGGCGAAGAGGGCGTAAAAGGCAGCGCGCGTTCGATTGAAGGTTATCATATTTATGAAGAAATGACGAAATGCAGCAGCTTTTTCACCAAATATGGCGGGCATAAGATGGCGGCGGGGCTTTCCATGCGGGAAGAGGATGTGGAGCCGTTCCGTCAGAAAATCAATGAAATATGTACGCTGACGGAGGACGATCTGCAGGAAAAAATTCATATCGATGTTCCAATGCCGGTATCTTATGTATCGTTTAGGCTGGTGGAGGAGCTGGAATTGCTGGAGCCCTTTGGAACAGGCAATTCGAAGCCGGTATTTGCACAAAAAGATCTGAAGTTTGTTTCGGCTCGTGCACTCGGCAAAGCAGGAAATGTGCTTCGTTTTACGGTGGAGGACAGCGAGCAAAAACGCTGGGAGATGATGTATTTTGGTGGAAAGGACAATTTCGAAGCCTATGCGGCGGAAAAATACGGACAGACTGCGCTGGACGGACTGTACAGCGGAAAAGGCAGTCCGCTGTATTTTGACGTCGTGTATTATCCGGGCGTCAATACCTGGCAGGGAAATACGAAGCTGCAGCTTGTGATGCAGCAGTACCGGTAACAGAGCCGCGCGATGGTGGCGAAAAGCTGATATTTTTTGACAACGCGAAATGGATTTTAGACGCAGTTTATAACTTTTAAGAAGCTTTTTAGAAACTGTACACAAAATGCTCACAATTTTCGGGTATCATAGATTTCAGATAGTAGAACAACTCACTATCTCCCCCCTCATAAGAAAGTGAAAGCTCTGCATGAAAAATGCAGAGCTTTTCACTTTCTTTTTTTTATGCTACACTGAAACAGGAGCCTAGTGTGAAAAATAAGCGTGATCGCTTATTTTTCACACAGCTATTTGTGCCGCAGGCGTCACAAAGTAGCTATTATCGCAGAACAGAACTGGAAGTTCTGCTCGCGATTCCTTCGGCGCAAAGCGCCTGCGGAATGGAGATTTTTATGACATATGGGATATTTGGATGGCAGGCAGGAGAAAAATCAGAAAGCAGGGAGAGGCAAGATGCGCTCTGAATGGATAAAAAAGGCGGCTGCAGCATTGCTGGCAGCCCTTTTACTGGAACTGATACCGTGTCAGTTCTCGTTCTGGACGACGGTGACAAAAAAAACAGAGGATCTGACTGCGCGGGCGGAAATTCTCGCGGGTTATACGGCGATCGAGGAGCTGGATCAGGACGTGGCGAGCGGCGCTGCGGCAACGCCAGGCGATCAGACAACGGAAGGCGGCAGTGCACTGTACCTGCTTGACGGCAGCTACCTGGATGACGCGGGCTATCTGCATGTCCCGGACGGCAGCCTGACGCTGCGGGTAAAAAATTATAAAGGCTCGCTGCAACGGATTTTTTTGAATCTGGATTTTTTGTACAATCAGCCTGTTCTGGCAGAGGTATTTGCACGGGACGAGGGAAACAGCTATCCTTATATCCTGGGCGACGGGCGAATTTTGCTGCAGTCGGTTCCGGAAAATCGGTATTTAAAGGTGTATCCGTATGGACAGGTGTCGGATTTCTATATCCGCATCCAGACGGCGGACGCCTCTGGAAATGCTGCCGCAGGAAGCTATGGCGAGCTGGTTGTAAAATACCAGGGATTGACTGCAAATGGAACGATTCCATTCCACTTTCGAGCGGGACGCTTTGTGGTTTTGTGGGCGGCTGTGTTTGGAATGCTTTTGCTGAAAAAAGACAGCAGGCTGCATCAGATCAGCTTTGACGCGCAGGATGCGCGCGGTCGTCAAAAGCGGTTTGTAGTTGTATTGGGGTTTACAGCAATATTGCTGGCAGGGGCATTTTTCTCCGTCCGCATCAATCCGGCATGTCGACAGAACTTGGCAGTGCATCACGCACAGTACCAGGAGCTGGCAGAAGCACTTTCGGAGGGGAAAGTCAGTGTCGGGGATGCAGAAGAAGCGCTTTTAGCAATGAAAAATCCCTATGATACCATCGCACTGCAGGCGGCGGGAATCGGCTATCGGGCGGACTATGCCTATTACAATGGGAAATATTATGTGTATTTCGGTATTGTCCCAGTGCTGCTATTGTATTTGCCCTATTATCTGCTGACGGGGGGCGCGCTGCAAAACTATGTGGCGGTATTTGTCTTTTTTGTAGGATTTATCATTGCGGCGGCTGGGTTTGTCTATGAACTGATGAAACGGTATTTTAAGGAGCAGCCCTTTTATCTGTGGGCGGTAGGAACCGGGATGCTCGTCGGAAGCTATTCGATGTTTTATCTGTTAATTCGACCGGATCTTTACCATGTGCCGATTATTGCGTCCGCGATGTTTGCAACAGGGGGACTCTGGCTGTATCTGGCAGGGCTGAACCGTCCGAAAAAAGCGGTGGGGCTGTATGCGTTTGGCTCTTTCTGTATGGCTCTCACGGCAGGATGCCGACCCCAGTTTATCCTGTTTGCAGCACTGGCGGTTGTTTTGTTCTGGGAGAGGGTCTTTGTAAAAAGGGAGCTGTTTTCAAAGAAGGGCTGGAGACAGACAGCTGCGCTTGTTGTGCCCTATGTGCTGATTGCGGCCGGACTGATGGCGTATAATGCGCTGCGGTTTGGCTCCCCCTTTGATTTTGGTGCGTCCTATAGCATGACGAGCAACGATATGACACACCGCGGCATGAATTTGGAGCGGATTTTGTATGGAATCTGGTATTTCCTGTTCGAGCCGATGCAGCTGGAAGGAAAGTTTCCGTATTTGCAGAGCGCGTCGATTGCGACGGATTATCTCGGAAAACTGGTAACGGAAAGTTGGTTTGGCGGGATTTTCGCCTGCAGTATGCTGACCTGGGGGATTTTTTTGCTCGGCAGACTCAAAAAAAGCGGTGTACTTTCCAAAGAACTGACGTGGTTTTGCTGCGTTTCCCTTGCAGCAGCGCTTGTGATTGGCTGTGTGGATGCAAACGGCGCGGGAATTTTGATCCGCTATGGCTGCGACGTGTCCTTTGGCATCTTTTTGGCGGCGGTTGTGGCAGTGCTTGGGGCAGCGAAAGCGGCGCGGCAGAAAAAGGTCTATGGCCTGTATGTTGCCTGGCTGCAGGCAGCGATTTTCTTTCAGGCAGCGGTGTTGTTTCTGATTTTGGTCAATAAGGACGGCAGCATCAACCTGCAGACCGGAAACCCGGCGTTATATGAAACGATCCGGGCAGCATTGCGATTTTAAAACCTGAATTTTTCTGTATTTGAAAGGAATAAATGAAAGAAGAAAACAATGACTCAGAGAAAAGCTTTTCTTACGAAGGAACAGAGCCTGATGCTGCGCGGAATTGCCATTTTCCTGGTTCTGATTAGCCATTATGCAGTGTGGATTGGGGAGATATTTCACAGCGATCTGCTGGAATATGGGCTGGGCAGGTTCGGTGTTTACGGTGTGGATTTATTTTTTGCAGTGTCCGGCTACGGGCTGGTCAAAAGTGTTGGGAAAAAGAGAATCAACGGAACATTTTTGTGGAAACGTTTTAAAACTGTCTATTTACCGTATCTTCTGATTGTGGGACTGATTACGGTCTATGACGGTGGAATTTTGGGAATGACAGGATGGGTTTCGTTCCTGACCGGGGCAGAGTATTGGTATATCCGAAATATTCTGGTCTTTTATCTGGCGTTTTACGTTGTTTACCGGCTTTCTGACAGATCGTGGGTGCGGATGCTTTTGATGGCACTCTGCCTGACGGCGTATTTCGGACTGCTGATCTGGCAGGGACGCGCGCTGTTCTGGTACATTTCCAATGTTACATTTTTGTTTGGAATGCTGCTTGCGCAGTACGAAAGGCAGCTGTTAAAGGCGGCGGGGTTTTTGTATCCGTTACAGCTTCTGGCACTGGCGGTCGGAATGTATTTTGTCGTCAAAACGGAACTGGCAGGCTATACCGTGATCCCTCCGCTGGAAGAAAAAATCCGCAGCGGTCTGCTTGCAGGGCTGATCTGGACGTATCTGATGGTGCAGGGCTGCGCATTTTTGCATGAGAAAATCCGGTGGTTGGAAGCAGTGGGCAGCTTTTCGCTGGAGCTGTATCTGTGCCATATGTTTGTGTTTTACCGCGTTGTCAATGACTGGCTGCCACAGCAGGAAAATGTTGTGCAGATCGTGGCTGCCGCCACAATTGCAGTTGCGCTCGCCTGGGTAATCCATATGCTGTTTGATCTGTTATGGAAAGCGGCGGCCGCGCTGAGTGGGAGATGAGTGTGGAAGGAATTATGCTTACTTATCATAAAACAACAGAAGAAGAAAAATATGTGATTACGGAGTGGAAATATCCTGGAGAATATGCAGTGTATGATTCTACACCGTATGAGGAACAGAAAAAAAGAGGCTTTGGGTTTGCCAATCCTGCGAACCATTTTTACTCTTTTTATGATGAAACGGCGCTGGTCGGTTTTATCAATTTATACGAAGAGGAAACAGAAATCTTTTTCGGAATCGGCGTAAATCCTGACTGCTGCGGCGAAGGCTATGGGCAGCAGATGACGAAAACCGCCTGTGAAATATCGAAAGAACTGTTTGGGAAAAAGCCACTGTATCTGGAGGTCCGGACATGGAATAAAAGAGCGGTCAGCTGCTATCAAAAGGCGGGCTTTGTAATCAAAGGTGAGCCGATCCGTCAGACGACGTCAGCCGGGGAAGGTGTATTTTATCATATGGTGCAGGAAAATAAATGAGTTGTCAGATTTATGGTATGACAACAATAGAATGCACGCTCTGCGAGCATTCTATTGTCATGAATAAAAGAGCTTTTGATTTTCGTCGATATTTGGTATGATGGATATACAATGCAGAAGACATAAAAACCACCAGTCCTGCACTCGGGGCGGAAATGAGAGGGAGCATGAAAAAAAGAAACAAAAAAACGGCAAAAATTTTGGCTGCAGTTCTGACGGCAGCGCTTGGGGTATGCGTGCCGGAGATGACGCTGCAGGCGGCAGAGACACTGACATCCGTACAGATTCAGATGCCGGGTTTTGTGGTGGAGCAGTTCAGTGCGCCGAGACTGATGAATGTGACAAAAAATGCTGTTGTCCGGACGCTGCCGGACCATAACGCGGAAAAGCTTACGTCCGTGACGGCAGGAAATACCGTTTGGGGCTGGGGCCAGACCAACACCGGTTGGTATTTTGTACAGGTTGGCAGCCAGATTGGCTATGTCCGTTATGAAGCGGCAGCGTATGCGACGCAGGATCAGATCACTGCGATACAGGCTCAGGCAGCCACAGCAGCGCAACAAGCCGCAGCAGCGCAGGCTCAGGCGGCCCAGCAGGCGCAGATCGCGGCAGCAGCTGCAAATCAGCCGGCAGTGGCGGCAGGAATTGTCTTCATTGGGGATTCCCGGATGGTGACGCTCAAGGATGCGGTAGAGCGCAACTTGGGCAGCTGCGCGGCAGCAGTCGTTGCCAAAAACGGAAGCCGGCACGAATGGCTGCACGACACTGGGATCCCGCAGGCGGACAAGATCATCGGCAAAGGCAGCAGAGTTATCATCAACATGGGCGTCAACGATCTTTCCGATGCGGATAAATATGCAAAGGATGTCAATTACTGGGCGGCAGTCTGGAGTGCAAGGGGCGCGCAGATTTATTATGCGTCTGTCAATCCGGTCTGGGCAAACAGCTATGGGATGACGGAAGAACGCGTAAAATTGTTCAACGACCGCTTAAAAGGACAGCTGATTCCGCAGATTATCTGGCTGGACAGCCACGATTACCTGATGAGCGTCGGTGTCCATGCGTCGGACGGCGTACACTATAAGGACGATACCAATCTCGTACTGTATCAGTATTACCTGAGCATGATCGGCGCGATTTAAACAGTTATTTATAAAAAGGCGTGTGGAAACGATTGTTTAGTTTCACATGCCTTTTTTGTAAAACTGCCATATAATCGAAAATTATAGAGAAAAACACCTGTGTTTCACGTTCTAAAGGATAATTCTAGGACACATAATAATTTACCAACACAACCAGCTTATCTGTAATAAAACGGAAAGGATAAAAAAGCTATGAAATTTATATATGCTACATATAACCAACGCTGCAATAGCATTGATATAACCACTTTTGATAATATGCTTTTACGAATTGACTGTAATAAGGCAGAGGATGGATTGAAGACTACACCTAATTCACAGTGTGCATTGAATACTCTTGCCATTGACACCCCTATGGAGTATGCCCGGTTGGTCCTGGATAACGAGATGCAGGCTTGGGTGGATGCTGAAGATTGTTTAGATGTGTGGTAAATCAATCGTGAAAAATTTGGATGAATTAAGGATGAATATGTGGTAGAATAACCCATATGGTAGACTTGTTCAAAAGATTATCAAATCGAAATTTGTTACTCTTTTTGGAGGTGAATTGGTAATGATAAAATTAAAAATGTCTATTGAAGATATAAGTGAGTATCAGACAGGTATTTTACCAAAGAATGCTGTTAAAATAGAAACACCTCAGAGCATTGAAGAGATGATGAAAAAAGCGGCACCTATTGCAGCGGTATTATGTGTTTTAATGTTTGTAACGATGCTGTGTAAAACAGTTATGAACAAGACAGTTGTTATTTCGCATGTATTTATTTTGATTGGTTTTTGCCTGGGGTATATTTGTTTGGTGATACACGAGTGGTTACATGGGATTGTCTATCCGAGAAACGCACTGGTTACGATAGGTAAAATAACGGGTAAGATATCATTTGTTGCATTAGCATCATATCCGCTGAAGCGTAGAAGGTTTATTGTAATGTGCCTATTACCATTTGTGCTTGGAATAATACCATTATTGATTTTTATTGTTAGTCCGGCAGAATATAGAGAACTAAATGGACTAATGTTTGGCATGTCATGTATGGGTATGGTTTCGCCATTTCCCGATGTATATAATGTTTTTATTGTCTTAAAAAATGCAAATAAAAAAGATGCAATAATGTTTTATAAAAACGATATGTATAAGGTATCGTAAATTCCAGTTGTGCGCCCAGCTAAGGGTGTGTAGTCAAGCCGGTGGGATTCCGGTTTATCCAAGGTTTAGCCAACCAGATAATAGCGAGTCTTGGGATGATGCCGGTAACGGCATCTGACAAGCGTAGACAGCAAGAAAGCAGGGTTGAATAGTGATTGAGCTTCGAAACGTTAACTTCAGTCGGTCGACGTCTTAACTGGTGCGGAAGACAATATCATGTAATGCGATATGGCGAGTGTTATGTGGCACTGCGGAGTCAGAGAACCAATCATGTTTTACATTGTGAATACACATCAACTGGGGAGAACCTGCCATTTCTCGAAGAAGAGTATGAAATTGCAACTGAAAACGGAGTATTTCAAATGAATGGTAGGTGGTCGGACAATCCCATAGTACTGTAGAAATCGGGCAATGCCGATGGAGGGAAGGGGATTGCATAGTAAAGGTCTTACTGAGGACACATTATCCGTACTCAGGGACGGAGGAAATAATGGAAACGAAATTAGTAAGAATAGCTGAGATATCGGCAACATCAAAACATCCTATATTTACATCAGTGTACCACTTGATAAATGAAGATATGCTAAAGCAATGCCATAAGGAATTAGATGGGAACAAAGCAGTCGGAATTGACAAGGTAACTAAGGATGAGTATGGGAAGAACCTTGATAGAAATATCAAGGAACTGGTACAGAGGTTGAAAAACAAATCCTTTAAGCCACTTCCGTCACTGAGGGTATATATACCTAAAGGAAATGGAAAGAAACGACCATTAGGGATTGCTTCCTATGAAGATAAGATTGTACAAATGGCAGTGAAGAAAATACTGGGAGCTATTTATGAACCGAGATTCCTAAACTGCATGTATGGATTCAGACCGAATAGGGGGTGTCACGAAGCAATAAAAGAAGTATACCAACGGATAAGCTATGGAAAAATCAGCTATATCGTAGATGCCGATATCAAAGGTTTCTTTGACCATATCGACCATGATTGGATGATGAAGTTCCTTGAATGGAATATACAGGATAAGAACTTATTGTGGCTAATACGTAAATACCTTAAAGCAGGAATAATGGAGCAAGGAAAATTCGAGCCAACAGAGGAAGGTTCGGCACAAGGCTCAGCAATGAGTCCGATGCTTGCAAATATATACATGCATCATGTGCTGACGCTGTGGTTTAAGCTGGTGGTGCAAAGGGAAATGCAGGGAGAGTGTTTTCTCGTCAACTTTGCGGATGATTTTGTTGCAGGATTTCAATATAAGTCAGAAGCTGAAAGATACTATAAAGAGTTAAAGGAACGAATGGAAAAGTTTGGACTGGAGCTGGAAAGTAGTAAAAGCAGACTAATTGAATTTGGGAGATTTGCAGAGCAGAATCGTAGAGCAAGAGGAGAATGTAAGCCTGAAACATTTGATTTTCTGGGATTTACCTTCTACTGTAGCAAAACTCGAAAGGGAGGTTTCGTGCCAAAGGTACAGACTTCAAGAAAGAAGTTAGAGCAAAAGGTTAGAGCATACAAGAACTGGATTTACGATAATCGAAATCGACCAATGCGAGAAATAATTAAAGAGTTGAACGTAAAACTAATTGGACACTATCGGTATTATGGTGTTACATGGAATTTTCGGAAGATAACAACATTCCTGCATAGAGTACAACAGTTTCTATTCAAAGCCATGAATCGGAGAGGTTGTAGACGGGCATACACATGGAATGGATTTGTGGAAATGCTCAAGTATTACCCGTTAGCAAAACCTAAAACGTACTATTGTTTATATTGAAGCGAATGTTACTATGAGGAGCCGTATGCGGGAAAGCCGCACGTACGGATCTGTGAGGGGCTAAGATTGAGAGGTCTTAGTCTACTCGACTGTCGAACACATGAAAATTTGAAGTTTCGTAAGGATTTTTAAAACTGTCTCATTGTATGGTTTCGTTTATTAAGATATGATTGGCTTGGAGGTGATACATTATGGCAAATGAAGATAAAAAAGATTTTAATGCTATGCTTATGGATAGTAAGGATATGCCAAAAGTTCAAATCATAACAGATGAAAAGAGCATCGAAAAATATGGTGGAGATAAAATGTATTTTGCCCCACCTATTGACTACGACAAAGTAATGCAACTTGTGCCTTGTGGAAAATTACTTACAGTAGGTACAATAAGGGAATTCTTTGCTAAACAAAATGGTGCCGATTTTACAGAGCCAATTACAGCTGGAATTTTTGTTTCGATAGTTGCATGGGCTAGTTATCAGCGTGCAGAAGATAAAACCCCTTATTGGAGAACATTAAAAGCAAAGGGGGAATTAAATGCAAAGTATCCAGGAGGCGTTGAGGCACAAAAGGAGATGCTTGAAAAAGAGGGACATATCGTAATCCAAAAAGGTAGAACCAATATTAAGTATTATGTTAATGACTACGAAAAAGCATTATTTACATTGTAATAGATAATGTGAAATTTCCGAGTTTGTCAAAGCAACAGCTTTCGCCATTCTCTTTTCTACAAACTGGAATTGTCTAAAATAGTAAAGCCGTACCGCTTGCTATTTTTTCTTTTACTGCTGAAACAGTATCTTTGATTGAATGCGTAGTTGTATCTATAACATTTAATTCATAGATTCCTAAATTGGAAAATTGCTTCCACATTGTTTCAACTAATTCAATATTTGTTTCTCTGTCTAACTTTGAGCGTTCGATAGCTCGCTTCATAGTTTCTTCTTTACTTGCCCTTAAAACGATATAGTGTACTTCATAATGCTCTTGAACAATGTTGAGCCACGGCTCTAAAAACCACGGTCCTACAATGCCATCTACAATTACATCATATCCACCACGAGCATATCGCTTCGCAGCTTCTAAAAACGCTTCAATGACAATCAAATTTTGCTCATTTGATTCTGGCAAATGCGGTGGTATTGCCCCTTTACTCAAATAATGATAAAAGTCATCTGTGTGCATATGCACAGACTTTTCCAAATCTGATTCTTTTGCAACAGCAGATGCCGTTGTAGTTTTTCCTGTCCCCGGCGCACCTGTGATTACAATAATTCTACCTTGATTCATCTATATTTTACCTCCACAACTTCAGATTTGTTAAATTCATATCCACATTATAGCAAAAAAATAACGACACTGTATATCACTTTCGTAACATACAATGTCGTTACTTTTATTTCCTTCGATACACTAAACAAAACATATTCCTGTATACGATAATATCATATACAGAGTTCGACTTGTTTAGCTTTAGTGGACTAGACGGGAGTCGAACCCGTGTCCAAAAGCCCATTCCCTGTCCTTCTACTATCATAGTCTGTCTATTTGCCGCCGGTCTTGCTCCGGCACGTTCCCTCCTGAATCCGGGAGCAGACACCCTGATCCATTCGGTAGCTTCATGATACGCCTGCAGGGACAAAGCTTAACCTGCATCGTTTCTCACATAGTTGATGCCCGGGTCTTAAAGTGTGAGTGCTCTAAGTCGGACAGCTGCCATTAGGCAGCGTATGCTAATTCGTTGTTAGCGTTTGTATTTAATTTGTGATTTGACGCATCACCTGCGGATAGCTTCTCCAGCTGCAAGACCCCTGTCGAAACCTTGACTAGCCCTTGATCAGAATTATTATAAAGGTTTACAGACGGCATGTCAATGCCTTTGCTGCTTCGATTTAACGCATATTTATACCTTTTTCCCCATAAAATAATATTACGAATGAAATGCTGCGTGTGAACTTGTAACGTTCCAGCAAGAATTGTTTGTACGGATCAGGAGGTCAGATGGCAAAAAAGAAAAGCAATCCGGAGTGCCGTCGCAGTTTGACAGACCGATCGGAGCTGCAAAAGTTTGTGCTGCATTTGCTGCAGGGCGCGATGATCGGGATCGGGGCAGTGCTTCCGGGAATTTCAGGCGGTGTTTTAAGCGTAGTGTTTGGCATTTACGAACCGATTATGGCATTTTTGTCAAACCCCAGGGAGGCACTTTCACAATACGGCAGACTTTTGCTTCCGGTGCTCTTGGGGGCAGCGGGCGGATTTTTGCTCTCTGCGCGTGCGATCGGATTTTTCCTGACACGCTATGAAGTTTTGTCGGTGTGCCTGTTTGTCGGGCTGATCGTCGGAATGCTGCCGTCGATGTTTCGGGAGGCAGGAGAAAAAGGAAGGAGCAGGTGGGATCTGTATACGCTGGCGGGGGCGTTTTTTACGGTGCTGATCCTTTTGAGTCTCGTGCGTCGGATCAGCGTTTCGATTCCGCAGGGGCTTTTTGGAAATCTGTTCTGCGGCTTTTGTGTGGCGCTCAGCATTATTGTGCCCGGAATGAGTTTTTCTGCACTTTTGATGCCGCTTGGGCTCTATACGCCGTTTATGGAAGACGTCGGAGCAGTGTACCTGCCTGCGGTTGTTCCGGCGGTGCTGAGCGCAGGCGTGACGATGGTGCTTCTGGCAAAACAGATCACGCGGCTTTTGGAACGACATTACTCGGTTGTGTTTCATGGGATCATCGGGATTGTTTTGGCGGCGACGCTGGTGATTGTGCCGTTTTCTGCGTTTGGAAATCCGAAAACGTCGGCAGTGAGCCTGCTTTGCCTGACGGCAGGCGCCGGGACTGCACTACTGTTTTCCATGCTGGAGGAAATGTAACGAGCGACGCTGTGGGGCGGCAGCCAGTTTTTTTCCGTATAGGAAGCGCAGCGTGCGGCGTATGTTGACTGAGGATGGGCGGTGCGCAGCATTGTGGAAAACGGGATGTCGAAGGAAAGTTTATCCTTTTTTAATATTTAATTCCCGACTGGTATATTGCATTTTGGGCGGAATGCAGTAAGATAGACTGGTATCAGAAGAGAAAGCCGCAAACCTGGCGGCGGAATGAGAGGCAGCATGAAAAACAATTGGAAAAATAAAATGATGCAGTTTATGCAGGGACGCTACGGGGCAGATCAGATGGGACAGATGCTTTCGGCAGTCAGCATGGTGTTTCTGATCATTTCCCTGTTTTCCAGAAATCAGGCATGGTTCTTGCTGGCGGTGATCGGAATCGTCTACAATTATTTCCGGATGTTTTCCAAAAATATTTCAAAGCGCTACGCGGAAAACCAGAAATATCTGAAGATGACGGCGGGAATCCGGAGAAAGCTTGCTTCCTGGAAATCCCAGCTTGCACAGCGCAAAATTTACCATATTTACAGATGCCCTGGCTGCAAACAGAAAATCCGTGTGCCCAGGGGGCGCGGCAAAATTGAAATCCGCTGTCCTAAATGCAATACCAGATTTGTAAAGAAGAGTTAAGAAGCCTATGTTTGGATATATTATCGTAAATAAACAAGAATTGAAATTTCGGGAATTTGACGTATATCAGTCCTATTATTGCGGGCTTTGCCAGAGCCTGAAAGAACGCTTCGGCAGACGCGGACAGCTGACGTTAAGCTACGACATGACGTTTGTTGCGCTGCTTTTGTCTGCGCTGTATGACGAGCCGGTGGAAAGCTCCACCTGCAAATGCGTGGCGCATCCGTTTGAAGCGCATGCGACGAGTCGGAGCGTGTTTACCGATTACGCGGCGGATATGAATCTATTACTGTCTTATTATAAATGTCTGGACGACTGGACGGACGAACGCAAATGGAAAGGGCGTCTGCGGGCGGCAGCGCTGCGCGGCCGTGACAAAATGGTGGAAGCGCGCTATCCGGAGAAAGCGGAGCATATTTATACCTTGTTGGAGCACATCCATCTGTACGAAAAGGCGCAGGAGCCTGACGTGGATCTGGCGAGCGGCTGTTTTGGCGAAATTATGGGCGAAATCCTCGCCTGTCGGAAGGATGAATGGGAAGACGACCTGCGCAGGATGGGATTTTTCCTCGGAAAGTTTATTTATCTGATGGATGCCTACGAGGATATGGAAAAGGACGAAAAAGACGGCAATTACAACGTATTTTTACTGCGCAGGAAGAAGCTTTCCGATGACGAAGCATTCGAACAGGAAGCCTATCAGATTCTGCAGATGATGATGGCGGAGTGCTCCAGAATATTTGAAAAGCTTCCGATACTGGAGCATGCGGAAATTTTACGCAACATCCTGTATTCCGGCGTATGGTGCCGTTATGAGATGATACAGAAAAAGAGGAAACAAAAGGATGCGTGACCCTTATCAGGTACTTGGCGTGTCTCAGGATGCGTCGGAGGAAGAAATCAAAAAGGCATATCGGAAACTGAGCCGGATGTATCATCCGGATGCCAATATCAACAATCCGAACAAGGCGCAGGCGGAAGAAAAATTTAAAGAAATCCAGCAGGCGTACCAGCAGATCATGAAGCAGCGCGAGCAGGGCAGCAGCCCTTACGGCAATCAGGGCTATGGCTACGGGAACAACGGCTATGGAAATGGCGGGAATGCACAGAATGGCTACGGAGGTTATAGTGATTTTGGCGGGTTCGATGATTTTTTCGGCGGCTTTGGCTTTGGCGGCTTTAGTTCAGCGGGCGGCTATGGACAGAATGGCTATGGACGGTCAAACGCCGGTGCGGATGACGAAGAATCCGTTTATTTCAGGGCTGCGCTTAACTATATCAGCAGTGGACATTATAAAGAAGCGTTGAATGTGCTGAACAATATTCCGCAGCACAGCGCGCAGTGGTATTATTACAGCTCCATCGCAAATCAGGGACTTGGAAATAATGCGGCGGCGCTGGAACAGGCGAAAAAGGCGACGGAGATGGAACCGCAGAACGCAGAATACGCAGGCTGGCGGCAGCGGATGGAGTCCGGCGGCAGCTGGTATACCGGACGACAGACGCAGTATGGTGGAATGCCGGTATCCAGTGGCAGCGGATTTTGCTGGAAGCTGTGTCTGGCAAACCTGATCTGCAACCTCTGCTGTGGAGGCGGGGGATTATGCTGCGGCGGTATGCCGGCAGGATATCATTTATGACAATAGAATGCTGCAGAGCGTGCATTCTATTGTTGAGAAAGGAGATACTTTATGCAGACAATTGTGATTTACTCCAGTCAGACAGGAAATACCAGAAAGCTTGCAACACAGATTTTTGCGGCGATTCCTGGCGATTCCAAGGACTTAAAAAATATTGACGAATATCGGGAAAAGGACGCGGAGCTTTATTTTGTCGGTTTTTGGGTGGATCGAGGCGACTGTGACGAAAAGACAGTAGAACTGCTTTCAGGTCTGCATGGCAAAAAGATCGCCCTGTTCGGAACCTGCGGGATGGGAAACGATCCTGCCTATTACCAGAAGGTGATCGACCGGGTAAAGACATGGATTCCGGAAGATAATGAATATATGGATGCATTTCTCTGCCAGGGTAAGATGCCGATTCAGGTGCGCAGACGCTACGAGGAAATGGCAAAGAGCGGACAAAATACCGAACAGATTCAGGCTATGATCCGAAATTTCGACCGGGCGATGCTGCATCCGGATCGGGCGGATGAGGCAGCGGCAGCAGATTTTGCGGTACAGGTCTGGAAACGGATCGGATCATGACGTGCAATCCAATGTGCAGCGCCGTTTGGTACCACAAAATACAAGGATCATTTTTTTACATGTAAAATGCAAAAATCCCCATTGCTTTTGAAATTGTCTGTGGTATATACTACACAGAGTAATTTACAAAGGGAAGGGGATTTTTTATGGTAAAGGATATGACAGAAGGCAAGCCCGGAAGACTGATTCTGGAATTTGCTATCCCTCTTTTACTGGGAAATTTATTCCAGCAGTTTTACAGTCTGGTGGATACTGCGATCGTTGGAAAGTTTCTGGGCGTGGATCAGCTGGCGGCGGTAGGCTCCACCGGCTCGATCAACTTTTTGATTATCGGGTTCTGTATGGGAATCTGCAGCGGTTTTGCGATTCCGATTGCGCAGAGGTTTGGAGCAAAGGACGAGAGCGGAATGCGCCGCTGTGTAGCCAACAGTGCATGGGTATCTGTGATCTTTGCAGTGGTGCTCACGATCGTGACGGTGCTTCTGTGCAGAAATATCCTGCAGTGGATGCGGACACCGGAAAATATCATCGACGATGCATGGATGTATATCGTCATCATTTTTGCGGGAATTCCTGTGACAATTCTCTACAATCTGACTTCAGCGATTATCCGTGCGATGGGAGATTCCAAAACACCGGTTTATTTTCTGGTGATGTCGGCACTGTTAAATATTGTACTCGATCTGTTCTGTATTCTGGTACTGAAAATGGGTGTTGCGGGCGCAGCGCTGGCAACCGTGATTTCTCAGGCAATTTCCGGTATCTGCTGTCTGGTCTATATGATCCGCAAATACGAGATTTTGCGGATGCAGGGAACAGAAGGAAAGGCTGACCCGGAACTGCTGCTTCGTCTGGCAGGAATGGGTGTTCCGATGGGATTGCAGTATTCCGTTACGGCGATCGGCAGCGTTATTTTGCAGAGCGCGGTCAATACGCTCGGTTCCACTGCGGTTGCAGCGGTTACGGCATCCGGGAGAATCAGCGGATTTTTCGTCTGCCCGTCCGATGCGCTGGGTGCGACGATGGCGACCTGGGCAGGGCAGAATATGGGCGCGAAGAAGCCGAAGCGAATCCGTGAAGGACTTCGGATGGCAAATATTTACGGAATCGTGTATGCACTTATTGCATTCGGTATCCTGGCAGCTGCCGGTAAGTATATGGCGCTTTTGTTTGTGGACGGGACAGACCCGGAGCTGATGAATCGGATTCAGCAGATGCTTCTGATCAATAGCGGAAGCTATACGTTCCTGATTCTGGTCAACAATGTCCGCTTCCTGATTCAGGGAATCGGATTCAGCACGCTGGCAATTTTCTCCGGCGTGAGTGAAATGATCGCCCGTGGTATTGCAGGCTTCGTGCTCGTTCCGATGTTCGGATTTCTGGGCGCGTGCGTTGCAAATCCGCTGGCATGGCTGTTTGCAGATCTGTTCCTGATTCCGGCGTATCTGTATGTCATGCGGCGGGTGGAAGATTTCTTTGCCGGGAAACGGGAGCAGCTGTAAGCGGTTTGGTGATACCGGAACAAAGATCAGGAAACCTCCTGGAAGCAAGCCTACATCGGATTTCCGACTTTTTGCCCCTGGCATCACAAGTTCACATTTCTGACATATTTTTCTGCTACACTGCGGATAGATGAGTGATGACAGTTGCCGCGCTGCGGCAGATGAGGAGGCTATATGGACAGACAGAAGATTCTTGTGGTAGACGATGAGAACAGAATGCGCAAACTCGTAAAAGACTTTTTACAGAGAGAAAATTTTGAGGTACTGGAAGCAGGAGACGGAAGCGAGGCACTGGATGTCTTTTTTGCCCATCAGGATATCGCGCTGATAATTCTGGATGTGATGATGCCGAAGATGGACGGCTGGCAGGTATGCCGGGAGATCAGGTCCTATTCCAAAGTGCCGATTATCATGCTGACGGCGAGAAGCGATGAAAAGGATGAGCTGCAGGGCTTTGATCTGGGCGTGGATGAATATATTTCCAAGCCGTTCAGCCCGAAGATTCTGGTAGCGAGAGTAGAGGCGATTCTGCGCCGCACCGGTAAAAGCGCACAGGAAAATGAGGTACTGGACGTTGGAGGAATCCATCTGGACAAGGCGGCGCATATGGTGGAGATCGACGGCAGAAGCGTCGATTTAAGCTATAAGGAATTTGAACTGCTGACTTATTTTATGGAAAACAGAGGAATCGCTCTTTCAAGAGAAAAGATACTGAATAACGTATGGAATTATGATTATTTCGGCGATGCCCGTACGATTGACACGCATGTAAAAAAGCTGCGCAGCAAGCTGGGCGATAAAGGCGAACTGATCAAGACCATCTGGGGAATGGGGTATAAGCTCGATGCATAAAAAAGAGAGAAAGACCGCAAAGCGGACGTCCATTCGCAAACAGTTTGCAGGGATTTTTATCGGTTTGATGGCGGGGACGATTCTGCTTTGCTGGTTTTTAAACAGCGGTTTTTTGCAGAAATATTATATCTCGAATAAAAAAGCAGTTCTGATGCGGATGTATGAGGAACTGGGAGAGGCGGTTGCAAACGGCGAGATTGATACGGACGAATATCAGCTTTCTCTCCAGCAGCAGTGCTCGAAGTATAATTTGTCTCTGCTCGTGCTTAATGCGAATTCCGAGGTGGTTGCGGACTCCGGCGGCGGTTCTGAATTTTTGAAGCAGCAGCTTTTACAGCATCTGTTTGCACTAAGCGGCGAGAAGTACGAGATTATGGAAAACGGCAATAATTATATTGTCGCACGCGTTTCAGACAGTCGGGCGCAAATGGAATATATAGAAAGCTGGGGCATTCTGACGGGCGGATACTTTTTTATTGTAAGAAGTGCGCTGGAAGGAATCCGGGACAGCGCGAAAATTGCGAATACGTTCCTTGCAAGCGTCGGTATTTTCTCAGCAATTATCAGCGGTATTGTGATCTGGATTGTTTCCCGCAGGGTGACGACGCCGATTCTGCAGCTGGCGGACATTTCGGAACGAATGTGCCATCTGGATTTTGAAGCCCGTTACAGCGGAAACAGCAAAAACGAAATCGGCATTCTTGGCGAGAATATCAATCAGCTTTCCGATACGCTGGAGCATACGATTTCAGAGTTGAAAACGGCGAACAATGAATTAAAAAAGGACATCCAGAAAAAAGAAGAGATCGACCAGATGCGTCGGGAGTTTCTGTCGAACGTTTCCCATGAGTTAAAAACGCCGATCGCACTGATCCAGGGCTATGCAGAGGGACTTTTGGAGGACGTCAATTCCGATCCGGAGAGCCGGAAATTTTACTGCGACGTCATTGTGGACGAAGCGGCGAAGATGAACAACATGGTCAAAAAGCTTCTGACGCTCAACCAGCTCGAAGCCGGCAACGACGTTGTTTCGATGGAGCGCTTTGATATTACGGCACTCGTGCACAACTATCTGCAGTCCGCAGATCTTCTTGCGAAGCAGAACGGCATTTCCGTCCATATGGATCAGACGAAGGAGATCTATGTCTGGGGCGATGAATTCAAGATCGAAGAAGTTCTGATGAACTATTTTTCCAATGCGGTCAACCATTGTGAAAAAGAAAAGGTTGTCGAGGTAAAGATCGAGGAAATGGACGGGCACGCCAGAGTTTCGGTGTTCAATACCGGTATGCCGATCCCGGAGGATTCTCTGCCGCATCTGTGGGAGAAGTTTTACAAGGTGGACAAGGCGAGAACGAGGGAATACGGCGGAAGCGGTATCGGACTGTCGATCGTCAAGGCAATTATGGAGTCGATGAACCAGAAATACGGCGTAATCAATTACGAAAACGGCGTTAGGTTCTGGTTTGAACTGGAGCTTGCCGGGGAAGAATCGGAGATTACCCCTGCAATTTCTGAAAAAAACAGTTGAAATATGAGGTTTTTTAGGATACACTTGTATAGTATTGAAACCGTGATTATTTAGGAGGAAGATTTTATATGATTTCTGCAGGTGATTTCAGAAACGGCGTTACCATTGAGTTTGAGGGCAATATTTACCAGATTATTGAGTTCCAGCACGTTAAACCTGGTAAAGGCGCTGCTTTCGTTAGAACCAAGTTAAAGAATATTAAGAGCGGCGGTGTTGTTGAGAAGACTTTCCGTCCTACTGAGAAATGTCCTACTGCCCGTATCGAGAGAAGAGATATGCAGTACCTGTACAACGACGGTGATCTGTATACTTTCATGGATATGGAAACCTATGACCAGATCTCTCTGAACCAGGATGCAATCGGCGATGCTCTGAAGTTCGTAAAAGAGAATGAAGTCTGCAAGATCTGTTCTCATAACGGCAGCGTATTCGCAGTGGAGCCCCCTCTGTTCGTAGAGCTGGCAATTACTGAGACCGAGCCTGGCTTCAAGGGCGATACCGCTACTGGCGCAAATAAGCCTGCTACCGTTGAGACCGGCGCACAGGTTTATGTACCGCTGTTCGTAAACGAAGGCGATGTCATCAAGATCGACACCAGAACCGGTGAATATCTGTCCAGAGTATAAATTTTGAAAAAACAAAGAACCCGGTCGGTCGGCAAAATGCTGACGAATACCGGGTTCTTTCATATTTTCTGATTTGGGCAGATGTGGCTCAAATTACACATTTAGCGACAAACTAGCGACAAATTAGCGACAAATTCTATAGTTTGTTCACATAGCTCAAAAGTTCATCCATAGAAATATGAGTGTAAGTATTGTAGAGGATGCTTTTGGGTTTGTGCCCCATTATTTTTTGCATGTACAATTCGGGAATTCCGGCTTCCGTTCCCATTGATGCAAACGTGTGCCGGGTATCGTGGAACTTGTGTTCGTGTTCCAAAGCTTTATTGATTCTGGGCAGATCTCGTGCGCAGAAGTTATTGTAAGTAATCACTGTCCCGGCATCGTTAAGGATGATATTTGTTTTGGATCCCCGATGGGGATTGTCAACGAACGATCTGACAAGTGGAAGGACCCTGTCGTGCATCGGAACCTTCCGCTCACTTTCCTTGTTTTTTGCAAGATTCTTGGGGACATAGATATATTTTTCTTCAAAATTCACATTCACAATTTCATTTTTCAATAATTCATTGACTCTCATACCGGAGTAAAGCAGGATCAGCAGGATTTTGTATTGCCACTTATCTGAATTTTGCCACAGGACGGCGATTTCAGCCTTGCTGAATGGAATGCGGTCTATGACAGGGTCGCTTTCTTCAATGTTGATGTTTGCGGTGCAGTCTTTTGTGACCAGGTTCATATCCATAGCGTATCGGATCACGGTACGGATCACGGACAGGACGCTTTTCTTTGTCGAGCTGCCGGCTTCAATCCTATCCAGAACGTCTTCGCAGATCGCTTTATTCAGGTTTCGGATTTCCATGTCATAAATGCATTCACAATGCTTGTATGCCGATAGCTTTGATGTGACGCTTTTATCTTTTAGAAGCTCATATTCTTTTGATTTTTGATAAATCTCAAACATTTCCCGAAATGTGATATGGGTGTTGCTTGTATCGTAAGGATTTTTATGATATTCGGAAAGGGCGCTGTATGCTTCGTCGTAGGTTTCAAAGTATCCGATTGCCGCCGGAAGGACAGGTGAGCCGGTAAGGTGATAGCCGGTGCATTTAGAGTAGGCGGCAAAAGGTCTCCTGCGCTTGCCAGAGAGCCTTTTAATGGTGCCAAAATTGTTAGGTAGCCTGTGGTACTTCCGGGGCTTTTGAAATGGTCTACGAGGCGCAGCCGTCTGCGGTGGGGCGCTTTGGCTGATGGGGTATCCGCATTTGGGGCAGGCGAAAGCTTTGTCAGAAACAGAATTTGAACATTCGGGGCAGTTAATCAGTGCCATAACATTTCCTCCTTGTTTTAAAAATGGGTATAAAAAATACACCTATGCAGGTGCAGGAGGTTTGTGGTATAATTCTTTTGCTGTGAAGATTATACGGGTTCCTGACCTGCATAGTTTTCTGGGATTGTCCCGGTGTTGGTAGCACCGGGACTTTTCTTGTGTTTTAGCCGTTCAATAGATCATCAATGCAGATCGCAAGATCGGGATAAATCGAAACGGCGACAGTCTGCGAAAACGTAAACATAACCGGCACATTATCCCCGGAAAAATCGCAGACCGTAGTGCGTTCTCGGATTGGATCGACGATCCAGTATACCCGAACACCGGCATCGAGATAGAGATTCATTTTTTTGTAATAGTCCATTCGGGAGCTGGACGGCGATACAATTTCCACGATCCAGTCTGGAGCTCCAGTGCAACCCCGGTCTGTGAGCTTGCTGTGATCGCAGATAACGGATATATCCGGTTCCACCCAGTCTTTATCGTCTGCGTCGAGATTTACGGCAAATGGGGCAGGGTAGACCTTGCAGGAACCGCCGTGCTCTGCAATATAAGAGCGGATTTTCCAGTGCAGGGCGGATAAAATTTCCTGGTGCATCCGACTGGGGGGAGCCATGTTGTAGAGCTGCCCATCGATCAGCTCCGCGCGCTGTCCGTCTGGTAAGTTCCAGTAGTCTTCGGATGTGTAGGTGTGTTGTTTTGGTAAAGGCATAGGCGATTCTCCTTTCAATGAGAGTTTCCGTTATTGAGCTTTTTAGATAAAGAAAGCAGTTTATCTCTATCCCATAGCTTAACGCCGAGCGCAGTTGCTTCTTCTATTGCTTGCTTGGTAAAATAGCGGTTAGTCATAACAACTGCTATATCCCTGTGGTAAATACTTTTTCCGGTGTGTGCTTGTTGTATGGCGGCATTTCCGATGCTTGAAGCATAACATTTACATTGTATAGCGTAAGTTATATCATCCTTTTCAGCTAACAGATCAATTCCGTGATCTCCAGTTTCTGATGTAAGTTGGACATTTTCAAAGCCGTTGATTATTAGTAAATTAAGGCAGAATTTTTCGAAAGTTATGCCATCCATTTTATCCATTTCGTGGATGATAGCATGTGATGGTATATCCCTCGGTGTTGGGTCTATGCCAATAATTTTCTTTACTTCTGGAAAATCGCAAATATACAATAAATCCAAAAACGATTTAATGGATAGATTGTGAAAATCAAGTTTAGTAAAAAAGAGACAATAAATACCTAAACGATGATTATTAAGCAATAGATTAGTGATATATTTTTCAAAGTGTGGAGCTTTTTGTACCGCAAATAGTTCATCTATAATGAAGATTATTTTGGGCAATTTATTATCTGGTTGTTTCAAATTATACGCATCAATATTTGTTGCATTACAAGAAACAAATTTTTCTATTCTATCATTCCTTTCGGATATTAGCCAATCTATAAGAAACGGCAGTTTAGTAATGTCATTTACAACGGGTATGAGTAATTGCGGAAAAGCGTTATACTTCCTGTAGGGCAAAAGATTGTTATCATATATGATTGTTCTCATTACATCTGGAGAGTTATGAGAAAATAGGAAGTCTATTATTTCAGCTTGCTGATTTTCACTAATTTTATATACGAGAATATTTTTGAAATCTTTTAAATATTCTCCATCATATAAACAATATGTCGTAGTGAATTGCGTTTCTGCTTTTAGAAAGTTATTTTGGAATGTATCCTTTGGAAGAAAATTAGTTTCCAAAAATATTTCTGGGTCATTTGAATTTGATATATCTTTTAAAAGCTGTTCAAAATCGTTAGAATTCATAAGAACTCTGCGAGGAGATGTGCCAATTTCTTCTCCGACTACATGAGTTTTAGCCAGTTGATCCATGATTTGTGCAGCACGATTAAAACCAATTTTAAAAATACGTTGCAATATTCCAATAGAAGCCATATTTTTCTTTATTACAACTCTTCCTGCTTCTCCGAAGTAAGGATCAAAAACTTTTTTAGACATCTTATTCTCCCGTACATGTATATTATTTCATTCTTAATTCAATCAAATTGTTTTGATATCCCGTAGCTCTTGCAACCTGGTCTATGGTGCAGTCCTGGTATTCCAGCAAAACTTCATCCGATATCAATAATTCCATCGCAAACTTATTGGCTTCGATCTCATTTTTTGAGTTGAGCAGCAGTGTTTTATTTCGTATAAAATAACAGTTTTCCTTTCTGTGCAGGATTGCGTGCCCGAGCTCATGAGCCATTACTAGTTGTTTATCGTGGTACGATAGGTTCTGGTTCAAAAAAATGTATCTGTGATTCTTTAAAAACATATAACAGCCCTCATACTTCAGATCACCGAACTGATATAAAATGTTCAAACGGTCGGCAATTTCAAAAGGGTCTGATGTGCTATATTTCCGTTTATAGTAGTTGACAATCTTTTTGATGTCCTGCAATCAAATCACCTACTTTTTATATTTCTTAGGAGTGTATTTCTCCTTGTTGATTATTTTCAGGCGGCGCAGGGCAATCTGAAGCTCGTCGCGGAACAGATCAGCAGCTTCGGGGTCAAGGGCTTCGCCGTTGTAGCTGGCAGGACCATCTTCACCGGCGGTGAGCTTTGCCATGATGTTGTCAACGTCTTTGGCGATGTCCTTGTTGTCTTTTTCTGTTAATCCATCGTTTTCATCCCATCCCATTAAATAAGAAGGGGAAACATGCCCGACTTTTGCAGCCGCCTCGATCTTATCTGATGGGATGTTAGTTATTATGTTATTTTCGTATTTATATAGAGTTTGCTTAGAAACATTTATTTTTTCAGCAAATTCAACTTGACTTAAGCCTAATTGAGTTCTCAATTCTTTGATTCGTTCGCCTACAGTCATAAGAAACTCCTTTCATATCTTTAGTAACTCAATAGTAGCACAAAAATGTTAGTAATGCAATAAAAAATATCTTGACAAGTTACAAAAAGGTGCTATACTGAAAGTAACTTAAAAAGATACGGAGGTGATAAAGTTGATTCGGACAGATGAGTTAAAGGGAGTGATTGCCAAGAATGGTTATTCTCAGTCAGATGTGGCTGGAATGATTGGAGTTACGCCGAAAACGTTCTATGAAAAAATGAAGATTGGTGTTTTTGGAAGTGATGAGATTCAGATCATGATTGAAAAACTTCATATCAATGATCCTATATCTATTTTTTTTGCTAAAGAGTAACTTTTAAAGATACCGGTGAAATTGATTCCAAAGGAGGTGGAGAGAAGATGGGATATGCTTCAAAGAATGCCAAAAAGCACAATGATAGAATTTCTGACCAAGAAAAAGTTTATCACTGTGCTTATTGCAAGGGAGTTGTTCTGAAAACAGACCATTACTGTCAATATTGCGGAAAGAAATTAAGGAAACAGAGCTTTTTTGGCTGTTTCGCTCACTACATCAACGAGAAGCTGGCGAAGAGATTCCCCAATAAAAGAGGCGGCTTTTGAAACTCCTTTTCTATATTTTGCGACAGCAATTGGCGTAGTGGGAGTATCGGTTATCAGTTCAGGAATTGCTGTCTTGATTAAATCTTTGGATATTTCGTCTAAATCATCATCCAAAGAAAGCAATTCGACAGCATTATCCAGAATGTTTTGAGTCCAGGGATAAGGCGCACCACATTCGTAGCAGTAGAAAGGCTTGGTGTAATTACGGGGGCCTACCACAATGACGCCAGGGGTCTCCCAGAGACCGCGAAGCGATGCGCGACAGTTGAGACAACGAGAAAAGGTTTCCTTTCCACAAACAGAACAGTATTTTTGAGAGTTGGCCTGCGCTTTACTGACAATATGGCCGTTCAAACAAATTGTGGCTCCAGAGTAAGGCATATTAGGGTTCTCCTTTTGTCGATACTTGGCTCGGACATGAGCCTGTACACCGATTATAGGAAAGATAAGGAGAAAAGACAAGCGGGAAGATAATCATCTTTTCCAAACAGAAGATGGGAGGTGAGAGCGTTGACAGTATGTGATAATTGCGAGAAGCAGATTTTAGTATCTGACAATGGATATGCCATAAACATTGAACATAAAGGTTCCATTATCAGATACGATGGATGTTCAGTTGAGTGCTGTGCGAAAATATTCCGAAACTTAGCTGATGAATGGGATAAGGACAGTTGCAATTAAGGTTAAGGTAGCCATAATCGCTGCAATTAAAGTACAAATGAAAGCAATAAAATTACGTTCTTTTTCTGCAATATATTCTATTGCAATACAGGAAATGCAATAGGTTGTTTTTCCCCTTTTTGAAGAATATTTTTCGTTTTCTTTGCATTCGTACTTGGAAGTGATTATTAAACCGTTCTTTTCCATAGAACTTAGATACTGTTCCAGATCTTTTGAATTGCATTTTAATTGACTGGATAAATCTGAAAGTAGCATGGGACCTGGTGCATTCGAAAGGGTTTTGATGATTGATTTTTCGTTGAGCTTACGAGGATTGATGTTCTTTTGCATATGCATATCTCCTTTAAGTTTGTAAGGGATATTTTATCACGAAGCAGAGATATGAACAATAACCAGAATTATGAGGTGCGAATGCTTTCCGGGTTCGTAGGGATCTGGAGAAAGCAGTGAGCGGCGTCGGTTCAGAAGGGAGGTGAGAGGAATGAGCAACTATTTAAATAGGGAGTGCGACCGTATCCCTAAATTCCGTATGGAAATGACAGGGAGAAGGGGCGTTGAAATCTGGATTGACGGGGTAAATATTTCACAGGGCGTTCGCAGTGTTACATTTTCAGCGGAAGGCTGTGAAAAATCTCCGGTATTAAATCTTTCGCTTGATGTTGGAGAGTTTAGTTTTTTGCCTGAACGAAATCTAATATCGAGGGCAGAGACAATAAAACAATCCACTGCCCTTGATACTATTAAGGATGCTGTTAGAGAAGTGAGTAAGACATCCGTTATCAATTTGCAGAAATAATCGCAGTAAGCAAGGGACAAGGAGGGTAAATGAACGAATTACAAATTTTTAATTCGGAAGAGTTTGGAGAAATCCGAACAGTAACCATTAATAATGAGCCGTGGTTTGTTGGCAAAGATGTGGCGGAGGCGCTGGGGTATGCTGAACCGAGAAGTGCGGTATCCAAAAAAGTTGAAGAGGTAGACAGAGGTGTTGCCGAAATGGAAACACCTAGTGGAAAGCAAAATATGACTATCATCAACGAATCTGGTCTTTACGCTTTAATCTTCGGCAGCAAGCTTGAATCAGCAAAGCGCTTTAAGCACTGGGTAACATCTGAAGTGCTTCCGGCTATCAGAAAGCATGGGGCTTATGCGGTAGATGAGCTGTTGAATAATCCAGAAATGGCTATCAAGGCTTTCACTGCTCTGAAAGAGGAGCGTGAGAAAAACAAGAGGCTCCAGACGGACGTTGACCGCATGAAGCCAAAGGAAATCTTCGCAGACGCTGTATCTGCCAGCAAGACATCTATTTTAATCGGAGATTTGGCAAAGATTCTGAAACAGAACGGCATAAACACGGGGCAGAACCGGTTGTTTGAAACGCTGCGGAAAGATGGCTATCTGATTAAACAGAAGGGAAACAACTGGAATATGCCGACGCAGCGGGCTATGGAAATGGGGCTGTTTGAAATCAAAGAATCCACTCATATAGATGGGAATGGATGCAATGTTACCACGAAAACGACAAAGGTGACAGGAAAAGGGCAGCAATATTTCATCAACCGCTATTTAAAAATTGGATGAAAGGAGTGAAAACAGTGAGCACATGCGAAAGAGTAAGTTTACTGGATGCGGCAAGGGAACTGGGAATGAATCCGCAGGGATTGCGCGAGTACATGAAGCGCGGACTGATTGATATTGGTCTTGTCCTTCCAAATTCAAAAGGGACTGGATTCCGCTACATCATTATGCGGGAGAAGCTTAACAGGGTCATGGGAAAAGAAAGAGAAGGTGTGTTTTATGGAACAGAAGAAAATCGACAAGCTTTATGAGCTGCTGGAAGAAAAAGAGCGGAAAAGGATACCGAAGCGGCTGCGGCGCTGAGGTGGGCAATATTCGAGCTGGAGAACAGGAGGTGAAAGTAAAGATGGACAAGTCTGATGTGTGTCTGATGACCGGATCGGTGTTGATTACGGCAGCGCTGATTATGTGGGAGACGTTTGGCATGATGATCACGCCAACGGTACTGACAGTTGCTGCCGGCGGCTGCTTTGTGGCAACAGTGCTGTGCGCGGCACGCGAGGAAGAATTAAGAAGCCGGAAAAGAAAGCGGCGCTGAACCGACCAAAGTACCAGCGCCAAAGAAAAAATATTACGCCTTTAGTATAAGGCGGGAATGGAGAGAATGCAATGATTAAATCAGAAAACGGAGAAGTAACCATAAAAGGATCGGGCTGGGATGTCCTTGTGGATTTTTCGGTGGCATCTGCAGCTGTGACCGAAACGCTTTTAAATAGTGGCGTTCCCAAAAGAACGGCAAAGGATGTTTTGTGGAAAGCGCTGAATGTGGGCATGGAAGAAGCATTTGACATAAAGCGTGAGACAATGCCGGAAATGGATGAAATCGAGAAAGCAATGGATGAGCTTTTTGAGAGATTTCAGAGATGTCTGAAGGAGTGACATGTATACAGGTCAGAAATAATCCGGAGAGAATGCAAGCCCGACAATAGATATGAAAGCAAAAGCGCAAAAGCGCATGAAAAGAATTATGCAGGCAATGCAGGAGACTGAACAGGAGGTAAGAGAAGAAAATGAGTACATTGTATGAAATCACAGGCCAGTATCTGGCACTGTATGAAATGCTGGAATCAGCGGATGAGCTGGAGATGAAAGTTATCACGGACACCCTGGAAGGAATGGATGGGGAGCTGAAAGAGAAGGCAGATGCTTATGCCAAGATCATGACAGAGCTGGATGCAGAGGCAGCAAAGTTTGAAAAAGAGGCAGACCGTCTGGCAGAACGTGCCGGGCAGCTGCATTCCAGAAGCAAGCTGCTGAAAGACCGGCTGCGCAGCGCAATGATCCTCTGCAACCGGAAAAAAATTAAAACAGACCTGTATTCCTTTGCAATCTGCAAAAACGGAGGAGCTGCTCCGTTGGAAGTCGATGAAACTGCAGTCACGGACGATTATATGAAAAAGATTCCGGACACGGCAAAGATCCGGGAAGCACTGACTGCCGGCAAGACGCTGCCGTTTGCAGAACTGAAAGAGCGAGGAGAGCATCTGAGGATTAAATAACCGTTGAGAGAAGTTATCAAACTAAGCTGCCAAAAAGCAGCGGAACCGTAGGTAGGTTATCAAAACAGGAGGAAATACCAATGAGCCATGTGATATGCATTGCCGGAGAGTCCGGCACCGGAAAGACAACATCTATGAGAAAGCTTGACCCGAAAACAACGTTATATATCGACTGTGATAAGAAAGGACTTTCCTGGAAGGGCTGGAAAAGCCAGTTCAATGGAGAGAGCAAAAACTATCTGGTGACGGACTTCCCGCAGGTTGCGTTGCAGGCGCTTCGTAAGGTCAATGAGCAGAAGAACATGAGCCATATCAAGGTAGTTGTTGTGGATACGATCAACGGCCTGATGGTAGCGGATGAGATGCGCCGGTCAAAGGAAAAAGGATATGACAAGTGGCAGGATCTGGCGCAGAGTATTTATGAGCTGATCGATTATTCCCTGACCATGAGGGACGATGTGACAGTTGTGTTTGTGGCACATACGCAGACAGACCATGATGAAAACGGATATATGTTTACGCGGATCAAGACATCCGGAAGAAAGCTGGACAAGATCACGCTGGAAAGCAAGTTTTCGACAGTGCTTCTGAGCAAATGCGTGGACGGACGGTATGTATTTGAGACGCAGGCAAACCTTTCCACAGCAAAGAGCCCGATGGGTGCTTTTGAGGACAAGGAAATTGATAATGATATCACTGCAGTGATCGAAGCGCTGAAAGAGTACTAGAGGAGAAGAAAATGAAAAAATGGAATGATTACGAGAGCACGCAGGCATACTCGGAGAATGAGAAGCTGCCTGTAGGAGGATATGTTTTAAAGGTGCAGAATGTGCGTCTGGATGAGGGTAAGAACGGAAACAGTGACGTACTGGTAATTGCCTTTGATATTGCAGAGGGAGAGCAGGCAGGCTTTTATAAACGTAATTATGACTCCCAGACGCAGGAGGACAAGAAGTGGAAAGGTGTTTACCGCCTGTACTGCCCCAAGGACGATGGTACTGATCAGGACAACTGGACGAAGCGCCGGTTTAAGACCGTCATGGAAGCATTCGAGTCTTCCAACGAGAAATACCATTGGAACTGGGATGAGAAGACCCTGAAAGGCAAGATGATCGGCGGACTGTTTAATAACAAGGAATACGACTTTGGCGGCCGGCACGGGTTCTTTACAAACTGCCACAGCCTGACAGATGCGCAGAGGATCCGCGATGGAAAGTTTACGATCCCGAAGGACACGCTGCTGAAACCTGAGAAAGGTACCTATCCGGCAGGTGCCACACCTGGGACGGATGGTTTTATGAATATTCCGGACGAGATTGATGAGGAACTCCCGTTCTAAAGGAGGCCGGAATGAATCATTTTGAAGTAGATGACTGCCTGCGTTCCATGGTAATACTGGTGGATACGCGGGAACAGGATACAAAACGGGCGAGGGAGCGGTACGGCCGCTTCCCCTGCGATTATGTTAGACAAGCTTTATCTTATGGCGATTATGCTTATAACTTCGTTCTGCCGGACGGAAAGCGCTTTTTAGAATATTCCTCGCATGAGGTCATATCTCCAATCGTAGTAGAACGGAAGATGAACCTGGATGAGCTGGCAGGATGCTTTACCCGGTCGAGAAAACGTTTCGAAGCAGAATTTGCCAGGGCAAAGGAGAACGGAGCGAGGATTTATCTGCTGGTGGAAAATGCCACCTGGGAGAAGCTTTTGGCAGGGAAGTATCGCAGCCAGTACAATCCTGCTGCCTTTCTAGCTTCCATCCTTGCATGGCAGAACCGCTATGACCTACAGCTGATCATGTGCAAGGAGGAAACGACTTCGACTCTGATTTATGAGATCCTGAAACGGGATTTGAAAGAGCGGCTGGAACGCGGAGAATTTGACCTTCCGGCAGAGGATGGAGCATGACAAGGGAAGAGATTAAAGAATCGGTATCTATGCAGGAAATCCTGCAGCACTGCGGGATGCCTGCTCCAAACAGGGCAGGGTTCATCCCGTGCCCTTTCCATAAAGGCGACAGGACACCTTCCATGAAGATTTATCCCAAAGATTACCATTGCTTTGCATGTGGGGCAAACGGGGATATTTTTACGTTTCTGGAACAGTATGAGGGCATCTCGTTTCGGGAAGCGTTCCTGGAGCTGGGAGGGGAATATCCGGATGCGAAAAAGGAGAGCTGGTTTGCACGCCGCCGGCGTCAATATGAGCGTCAGAAGCGGCAGGAAACGGCAGCTGGCAGAGCGCGGGCAGAAGAAGCAGAGAAAGAGATACTGCGCCGGACAATTAGGCTTCTGTGGACGTGTGTGCGCCTGTTTGAGCCATTGTCGGACGCATGGTGTGATTCTTATAACCAATTACAATTTGCAGCGTATAAGCTGGAATATTTAAACAGGAAGAGGTGAATACAGATGCAGAGCATCGCTTCCATGACTGCATCAGACGTGATTTCGGATGCGGCGCTGGATGAAGTTTTTTCAGAAAAGGATGAAATACAGAAGGCAAAGCTACTTTTGACGCTGGAAGACAAAGCGACAGAGCTGGGAGTGAAGTCAAAGTTCCGGGCAATGGTTGCTGCTTACAAGCGTGTGGAAAAGCAAATGCGGACAGCAGCCAAAAGCAATACTGCAGCATCCCTGGATAACTGGACGAACTTTGAAGGACCCTATGACCGGATGTATTGCGGGGCATGGATTGCCAGGGAAGACGGGGTGTGGGCGCAGAATACCGGAACCATGGATGTACAGGCCTGCTATCATCCGATCCTGCCGATAGAACGGCTGAAAAACCTCGAAACAGGAGAAGAGCAGATCAAGCTTGCCTATAAACGGAATGGGCGCTGGGATGAGATCATCGTGCCCAAAACCATGGTAACATCCGCCAACCGGATCGTTGCCCTGTCCGGACGCGGAATTTCCGTGACCAGTGAAAATGCGAAATTGCTAGTGCGGTATCTGGCGGACGTGGAGAACATGAACGAGAAATATATTTCCGTGCAGTATTCCAGTTCTAAACTTGGATGGGTCAGGAATAATTTCCTGCCATATGATACGGATATTATTTTTGATGGCGATATCCGTTTTAAACCGATTTTTGAATCGATCCGGTTAAAGGGGAGTGAGGATACCTGGTACCGTCATGCGTCAGAGCTGCGCAGATCCGGAAGAATCGAAATAAAAATGATGCTGGCTGCATCCTTTGCCAGCGTGCTGATTTCTCCGCTGGGAGGGCTGCCGTTTATCGTGGACCTCTGGGGCGAAACCGAAGGCGGAAAAACCGTGACACTGATGCTGGCAGCGTCGGTCTGGGCAGATCCGGATGAAAGCAATTATATTGGGGACTTTGAAACTACGGACGTTGCCCTGGAAGCACGCGCAGATCTTTTGAACAGCCTGCCGATGATTCTGGATGATACCAGTAAAGTATCGTCAAGGATCCGGGACAACTTTGAAGGCATGGTATACGATCTGTGCTCCGGAAAAGGTAAGTCCCGTTCCAACAAGGAGCTTGGAATGAGCAGGGAAAACAAGTGGAGGAATGCGATCCTGACAAATGGAGAGCGCCCCTTATCGTCTTATGTGACGCAGGGCGGAGCGATCAACAGAATTCTGGAAATTGAGTGCGGGGATAACCTATACCGTGATCCGCAAGAGACGGTTGAGACGTTAAAAAAGAACTATGGATATGCCGGAAGAGACTTTATTGATGTGATCAAAAATATGGATCCGGAAGAGCTGAGGGAGATGCAGCGGAAGATCCAGGCAGAGATATATGACGATGAAAAGATGCAGAAACAGAGCATTTCCCTGTCTATCATCCTGACTGCAGACCGGATTGCGACAGATTATCTGTTCAAGGACGGTCAATACCTATCCCTAGAAGAAGCAAAAGAAGTGCTGGTGGACCGTGATGAGCTATCGGATAACGAGCGCTGCTATCAGTACATATTGAGTGAAGTAGATATTAACCGGGCGAAGTTTGACCCGATGAGCAATACAGCGGAAAAATGGGGAGTGATCGAAAAGGGATATGCGATCATCTACAATAATGTGATGGATTCCATCTGCAAAAAGGGAGGATTTTCCAAGAAATCGTTCCTGAACTGGGCAGGACGGGAAAACCTCCTTCAGACACAGGCCGGAAACATGACGAAGTTAAAGAAAGTATCCGGCACGGCTGTGCGCTGCGTATGGCTGAAAATGGAACGGGATAGTGCACCGGAAGAGGATAATTTTGTCAGCATTGATGACCTGCCGGAGTGCGTTCAGGAAGAGCTCCCGTTTGACTAAAAGGTAACAGGTAACAAAGGTAACAGCGACTTTTTACATGTATATACGAGAAAAAAATATAAGAAAGAGAAGAATTGAGATATTTTTCAGCCTATATAGGAGGTACAAAATTTACTGTTACTTTGTTACCGATGTCCAAAAAGCTTGTATGTATGCGGTCTTGTGCGGTTACAGAAAAGTTACATAGCTATTTTAGAGGTGTTACATAATCAATATTTTGTTACACGGAGAGAATCAATGGATGAAATGAAGGTAATCTATCAGATCCAGACAGAAATATGGCATCTGTTTAAGAAATATGGAGTCAAACGTTTGAAGGAAGATGAATGGGATGAGCTGTATCGAGAAGGTGATCAGGTGTTAAAAAAATACAGGGCACTTAACTCGGACATGGAACAACTGTTCGAAGATATGTACATAGCCCTCAGAAAATATTACCAGCGGAGGGAAACGACTGATGAAATCTAGGAAGGAAAAAAAAGAAATCCATATCTGTCAGGTATGCGGTAAGGAAATCATGTTGGATGAGGCGTGTGAGTATTCCATGACAAAAAGGCGGACAGAATTATGGTTTCACAGACGATGTATTGAAAGGGGAAAGAGATGAAGACGATATTATTTATCGTGGCTTTGTTGGCCTTAATCGGCATCGGCGCGGCGGTGCTGTACAAGATTGGAGAGACGATCGTGGAAATTCAGGATGCGACCAGCTGCGGAAAGCCGGCCAGGAAGGAGCACGAGGATGGACGTACTGAAAAGAGTAAACCGTGAGCTGAATCAGGAGATGCGTAAGCAGGTCGATCTGATTTACAGTGCGGCAGCAATTGCCTTTGCCCGGTACTGGGATAAAGGATGGGGGCCAGAACGGATCCGAAGGATTTTTGATAAAACGCTTGAGACGTGGAATGAATGCGGAGCCACAAACCAGATCAGTATGATCCAGATGCTGGAAAATGAATCTGGAATCGAGCTGAGGATCCCGGAAACAGACAAAGGGTGGCGGGATTTGGCATACCTTAATGCACAGATTGACATGGGGAGAATGTCCGCAGCCCAGATTGTATATATGAGGCAACGGCAGAAGAAATGGATCGGCGCAATGCTGATGGCGTGCCTGTTTCTTTCCCTGCATCGCAAATATGGTTTCGGGAAAGACAGGCTTGTGCGGCTGATGGAGCAAATTCATGAAATTGAAGCGGAGTTCAATTTTGACAGAAAGAAACTTGTTGCAGCTTGCCGGACGGAGGCAGGGGTAAACCTGCAGCATAAATTTGGAGGATGATATGAATAGACTGACAGAAAAAGACGACCAGGGAAATTGGCATCTGAAAGGTGTCCGCTAGGAGCAGCTCCATGAGGGGCAGGTTATCACGGGAGAACTGCAGGAAAAGCTGTATGGGGCACTCTGGAAGCTGATGGAGTACGAGGATACAGGGGTGGATCCGGAAGAGGCAGAAGCACTGCTGGAAGAGTACAGAGAGCTGTATAAAACTGACCTTATTAAGGAGGGATAAGAAAATGGACAAAAAGGATATTTTAGGAATGTTGGGCATAATAGCGGCTGCGGCTTGGCTGATACTATTTATTCTGGCGTTTAGTATGGACCCCACCAGCAGAATGGGAGATGTGTTAATACTCTCAGCCTTTGCTGGGGTGTTGCCTATGATTTTTTTCACGATTGGTGATTAGCCAGATGTATTTTGCAAAGGCGAAAATGATCATTTAAAGGAAGGAAAAGAGCTATGAAAAATTGGAAATTACCATTGATTATCGTAGGAGCAGTAGTTGCAGTAGTTTTGTGGTGTGTGTTTGGAGTGCAGTCAGTACAGAATCGAGCAATCAGCCTTGAAGAATCGGTCTATACCGCTGAATCTGACATTAAAGTGCAGGAGAAACGCAGGGTTGACTTGGTTTATAATCTGGCAGACTGTGTAAAACAGTATGATCGGCATGAATCAGAAACATTGACTGGACTTGCAGATGGAATGAGCGAAGGGAACAGTGTAGAAGATGTAAATACTGTGATTGCGGCAGTTACATATGCTTATCCAGAGTTGAAAAGCAATGAGAATTATAAGCAACTCATGAATGAATTGTCTATTACCGAAAACATGCTTGCCCAGTACCGGGAAAATTACAATAAATCCGTAACAGCTTATAACAGGTATGTAAAGAAGTTTCCAGCAAGAATCTTCCTCGACTGGACAGGCTATGAGGTTTTGAAATTTCAGCGGTTGGATTATCAAGCACCAGTTGACGCACCGCAGGATTTATTTGGAGAATAGCTTATGGAAATAACCAAGCGCGAAATCATCATCAGCGTTGCAATCGCCGCCGTTATGCTAATAGTCGGTTTCTTTATATCTGGAAAAATAACTGATATGCAGAACGATAAGAACGCCGAATACCAGAAGGCAGTGCATATTGAGGACTCTGAATTATTTCGGTATGGCATGGACACAAATGTTGGAAATGCTTTTGTGTATGGAGATTTGCAAGCGGTTGATACAGTGACTTTTGATGAGATTGGCGGGGAATATCTTCATGTTGAAAAGATAGAAGAACGATATGAACGCCATGAAAGAGAAGTGACAGAAACAGATTCAGAAGGTAAAAAGCACACAAAAGTAGAAGTATACTATGAATGGGAAATCGAGGACAGAGAAAGCAAACATTCCGAAAATATTATGTTTTGTGGTATCGAATTTCCGCATGATAAAATCCCGTATTCTCTGGACAATCACATAGAGACAATAAAATCTGGGAGAGAATATAGTTGGAAGTCTGGGGAATTTGTAAAGGTACGGTACAAGTATTACGGGACATCCTCTAAGCATACAGGGACTGTATATACCAAGTTATCGGACGGAACGATTTCGGATAATTCCAGATTTTTCAAAGATTATACCATTGAGCAAGCATTAGACAGTTGTACGCATAGTGTTGCGAATGAAATGTTCTGGGCTTTATGGATAGCTCTGACTGCAGGTGCTGTAATTGGATTTTGCTATTTTGATAACAAGTGGCTGGAAAATTAAACTGATATTTAAGTAAGAAAGTGGATGAGAAAGAAGGTGGCACCGATGGATAAGAAACTTTTATCCGACTACATAGACGCCTGTGAGCTGATCCGGGAGACCGAGCAGCAGATCAGGCGGCTGCAGGATAAGCAGAGCGAGACAACGCAGGACAGCGTAAGAGGCAGCAACCCGGATTTCCCCTATAATGCGCAGCATTTCAAAATCGAGGGGACAACCTTTTCGATGCGAGACGACGCGCGCCTATTGGAAAAGAAAAAGCTACTGGCAGACCGCCGGGCAGCTGCCGAAGAAACACGAGTGCAGGTGGAACGCTGGATGGTTACGATCCCGGCACGGATGCAGCGGATCATCCGGTGGAAGCTCTTTGAGGGGCTGACATGGGAAGAGACGGCGGCGAAGTTGGGGCGGAAGGCGACTGGGGACAGTGTGAGAATGGAATTTACAAATTTCATGAAATAATTTCGTTTTTTTCGCTTTTTTCGGTTTTAAAATGTTATAGTATAAACTGACAGTAGTGGATAAGACACTACTCCCCTACACAATACATCCTTGAAAGGCACCAGACTGTGGAAACGCGGTTGGGTGCTTTTTATGATACCATATTTGGTAGTATGGATTTTTGCCGAATTATGGTGTATGATGAAGAAAAATGTATTATGTGGGAGGAATTTTTTATGGCAGGTTGGGATGATATATTAACGGAATTGAATCATACGATGTCTCCGAGTGATTTTGTACGGAGAAAATATTTAAAACAACTTTCTGAATGCACGGGAAGAAACACCATTGCGTACTATTCAGCATTTTTGACGAGACCGAATGTTCAAAATATTGATATAAATGATTCCGATATGACGGGATTTATGAATGCACTAAAAGGAATGGATTGTACCAAAGGATTAGATTTAATTTTGCACACTCCAGGAGGATCGCCAGCGGCAGCAGAGGCTATTATTAGTTACCTTCGGAGCAAATTTAATAATGATATTCGCGTTATTGTGCCACAGATAGCTATGTCAGCAGGAACGATGATGGCATGTGCTGCAAAAGTCATTATTATGGGAAAGCAATCAAGCTTGGGACCGGTAGATCCTCAATTTAATGGAATTCCAGCATATAATATACAGATGGAATTTGAGGAAGCTAAAAATGACTTAGCAGAACATCCTGAGAATATGCAGTATTGGGCTATTAAGTTACAACAATATCCGGCAGCCTTTTTAAAAACTGCGATAGATGCAATAAAGCTTTCGGGAAGTTTAGTTGAGGAATGGTTAAAAACAGGAATGTTTGAAGAAAGCGAATGGGAAAAAGTAAACTTGATAGTTGCAAAATTAAATGAGCATGATGATTCTAAAACACATGGACGACATTTTAACATTGATTTTTGCAAGAAAATAGGCTTAAAAATACTTTCAATGGAGGAGGATGACCGTTTGCAAGATGCAGTGTTGAGCGTTCATCATGCATATATGCTTACGTTCGGAGGAAGTGACGCAGTTAAAATAATAGAATGTCAAAATGGAAAAGCAGTAATAAGTCATTGAAAAGTGTTGAATAATAACTCTGTGTAGGCTACAATATAGCAAATGGAGGGAAGAACAATGGCGAAACAAAATGAGTCCGTAGATGAGCTTTATTCGTTTTTGGGAATAAAGAATCAGAAACAAGAGATTAGGAATACGCTGAATTTAGGAACTCTAAATAAAAATTTAAATACAAACAGACCAACGGCATTGAATTTTGATCACAGACAGATGTGGAATAATAGTATAAATATGACAAGGTGAAAGATTAAGAAGCAGGCATAACAACCTGCTTCTTTCTTTTTCCCTAAAAATCCGGACCATTAGATCAGTGGCAGATCATCCGGCTCATAACCGGTCGGTCGCGGGTTCGATTCCTGCATGGTCCATTGCCGACATGTGTCGGGACTCCACCCTCTTAGCGGAATGCTGTGAAAGACCGTCGCAAGGTCTGAGAGGGTTTGTAACATCAAAACAAATGAATGAGAGGTGGTGAGGTTGCCGCGGAAAGCAGATGTAAGGGTAGAGCAAGCCCATGAAATGTACCAGCGGGGAGCAAAGCTGGTTGAGATTGCAAATCAGCTCGGGTTGCCTGAGGGGACAATCCGGAGCTGGAAAAATAGACAGAAATGGGATTGCAACGTTGCAAACGGAAAAAAACGCAACGTTGCGAAGCGAAAGCGCGGCGGTCAGCCAGGAAACCACAACGCGGAGGGAGCTGGTGCACCGCTGAAAAATCATAATGCTGAGAAACATGGTCTTTTTCGGAAATATCTTCCGGAGGAGACCTTTTCTATTATCGCAGAAATGCCGGTTAATCCATTGGATGTGTTGTGGGACCAGATACAGATTGCGTATGCAGCGATAATCCGGGCACAGCAGATCATGTATGTGCGGGATCAGACGGACAAGACGCGGGAAATGGTAAGTAATTCGGTAAATGGGGAATCGTGGAAAACGCAGCAGGCATGGGACAAGCAGGCGGACTTTTTAAAATCGCAGGCAAGAGCACAGAGCGAGTTGCGATGCATGATAAAGCAGTATGATGAAATGTTGCATAAAAACTGGGAACTGGCAACAGATGAACAGAAAGCGAGGATTGAACAGATCCGATCCCAAACAGCTGTGCAGGATGAGAAAAGGAACCGCGGTAGTGATGCGGCAGCTGCCATTGTGGAGAACATGCAGACGCTGGCAGAGATTCTGAAAGGTCCGCAGCCAAACCGAAACATTGAAGATTACGAGGAGTGATAACATGATTTTGTGTTACGACGATAAGACGAAAAAAGTGATTGAGAAAACTGGAATGATGGTAATTGAATTTAAGCGGATGGTTTACAGAACGTCGAATATTATGGAGACAATCAAAAAAATGGTTAAAACAGCCGCGAAGGCTCTTAACGATATTTTTGAGGCTAAGGGAGTGCTGAATCATTTTCCAGAGGCATTCTGGGAAACTCTTGAGGAATATGCGGGAATCCAGAAAAGAAGATGGAGGCTCGTGCGCGCGTTGGATAAGCTTTGTAATGGTGTGAATACGAAACCAGCAGCTCACATACAGCCTGCATACCATTGCCGTAGCAACTGCTGAGGAGTGATGTGAATGAATAAACCAGCGCCGTTCTCTGCTCGGCAAATGGAATATTTCAGACGGTGTTTCGATAACTGGTTTAACGTCGCGGAGGGCGGCAAGCGTGGCGGAAAGAATGTGCTGCAAGTTATGGTATTCTGTACGCTGTTGGAAACGCACAAAAATAAAATCCATCTCGTTGCAGGCGTTTCCGTTGCGACGGCGAAGCTTAATATTTTGGATTGCGACGGATACGGACTGCTGAATTATTTTGAGGGACGCTGCCGGGAAGGAAAGTATAAAGACCGTGACTGCGTTTATGTGCAAACGAAAGCCGGAGAGAAGGTTGTGCTGGTGTCGGGCGGCGGGAAAGATGGGGATGAGAAGCTGATCAAAGGCAATACCTATGGGATGGCTTACATCACGGAAGCAAATGAATGCCACCCGAAATTCCTTCGGGAAGCATTTGACAGAACACTTTCCAGTTCCGACAGAAAAGTATTCCACGACCTGAATCCAAAAGAAGAGGGACATTGGTATTATACGGATATCCTGGACTTTCATGAAGAAAAAAAGCTGCAGAATCCGGAATATGGCTATAATTATGGGCATTTTACGATCGCGGATAATTACAGCATATCCGGCAGCAGGCTACGGGATATCCTGGCAACATACCACAAGGGGACAGTCTGGTACGAGAGAGACATATTGGGAAAACGAAAAGTAGCGGAGGGAATCATCTTCCGCTATTTTGCTGATTGTCCGGATCCATATCTCTTTACAGATGCACAGCTACAGGAATGGTTTGAAGTTCGCATCAAGCAAGCGCAGCGAGCAGGAAAAAAGAAATGGTTGGATCGCATTACGATCGGCATTGACTTTGGTGGAAATGGATCGAAAACCACTTTTGTCATGATGGGCTGGCTGAACGGATACCGGAACCTGTTTGTACTGGAAGAAGATTCCCTGCCGGTTACCGAAGAGGTTGACAGTAAGCGGATTTGTGATAAGTTCGTTGAATTTTACCGCATGGTGATCGGGCAATACGGAGATGTTGACTGGATATTCCCCGACAGTGCCAGTACAACAATGATTAACAGCCTGCGAAATGCAGCGAAGTCCGCAGGATTGCCGTGGCGCAGCATCAGCGGATGTCGGAAAAACCCGATCACAGAGCGACCGAAGACTGTTGATATGCTGTTTTCAATGGGACGGCTTATGATCAGTCGGCGATGCACAAGCGTAATCGGAGCGATCAGCCGTCTACGGTGGGATCCGGATCACCCTGACCAGCCAGAAGATAAAAATATTGCTAACTGCAATGACTGGTGGGACGCCTTTTGTTATTGCTGGTTGGATTTTGTAGAGTATGTAGACCTTGGGAGGTGAGGACAGTGGAAAACTGTGTGACAGATTATCTTTTAAAGCGCGGATACCGAGTGAATACGACTGCGCTTGAGCTGATCCATGCGTGCGACGATTGGTATGCGAATCGGAAGATTCCAGAGTTCCACCGCCGGAACACAGTCCAGAATGTACCGTATGACCTGAAACAGTTAAACCTTGCGAAGCGGTGTTGCAGCGATGATGCGAACCTGTGCGAAATCCTGGATGTGAATGCAGGAAGCACGGAACAGCAGAAAGATTTTGTAAATGCAATATTGGCGGACAGCGAGTTCCAGACACAGTACAGGAAGCAACTGGAAAAGGTATCCGCGGATGGAACGGCAGCGTGTTATGTACGCCTGGATGATGCAACGATCATGAAAAGTGGCAGGGTGCAGGGCGGGCGCATCCGGCTGAACTATGTGGAAGCAGAAAGCTACATTCCGCTGACCGTCGAAAATGATGTCGTGACAGAAGCGGCTTTTTCCGGGACCGGACTGGAAAAAGGGAAAAAACAGACAACTCTGGTGATCTTTACGAAAGACCGGGCAGAAAACTATACCGCGGAGACAGCTGTGTTTGACGAGTATGGAGCGAAGATAGAAGATAAGTCCATCGTGTTACGTTTGGGGGATATGAAACCGTTCGCGGTATTGCAGAATGCAGAGGTCAACAACCTTGACGATATGGTTGGGTATGGACTGCCGAAGCTGCACAATGCGATTCCAGCGCTGGAAGTTGTGGAACTGGCATTTAATGTACTGTACGGAGATCTGGACAAGGCGGATAAGCTGATACTCATCAACGAGATGCTGTGTCAGTTTGATGGCAGCGGTAAGCCGATCACCCCGAACGAGCAGGCAAAGAAGCTGTTTGTGCTGTTGGGCGAAAGGCTTCCCGCACAAAAGGAGCTGATTCAGGAATATAATCCGGAAATTCGGACGGAGCAGATCACGAAGGCGCTGGAACTTGCACTTTCGTTGCTGTCGTTGATGTTTGGATACGGTACAAAGAAATACAGTTTCGAAGGTGGACAGATCAAGACCGCAACGGAATATTTTGGAGAACGTCAGGATTCCATGCAGGAGCTGAACCGGCAGCGGCAGGCTGCAAAACGGTACATACAGGACATCGTAAAAGCCGTCCTGTGGTTTGCCAATACATTTCAGGGCGGCAGCTGGGATCTTGGAGCAGATGTGAATGTGGAATTTGATGATTCCTATATCACAGACAAGGACGCTGAGATGGAGCAGATGCGATCCGATGCGGTGAGCTTTTCCGATATCCCTATTTTCAGGATACGGTATGTGATGGCTCGCCTGAACTGCGACGAAGAGCAGGCAAGACAGTACATTGCAGAGGGGCAGCAGGATCCGGATCTGGGTGATGAGACAGATGACTGAAAGGTGGTGCCGCAATGCTGAGTGATGAACAGCTGGATGTCCTATCTGGCGCGTTGGTGCCGCTTTACCAGCATCTGGAAAGCTGGGTAATCGCAGACGTGGCACGGCGCATCCGTGATACGCTGAAATACACCAGAACAGCAGAGCTGGAAGTGAAAGCGCTGCAGGCATTGGGATACAGCCCGGCACAGATTCGGGCGCGTGTTATGAAGCTGCTGCGGGCAGATAAAGAATACCAGAAGCAGGTGGAAGAAAACACGCTGCAGTATAAACGGGAAGTGGCGGAGCTGCTGAAACAGATCGATGGGCAAGCAGCGATTGCAGAAAAAGATATTATGGAAGCTGCTGCATCTATGGCATGGGAGAATGATCTCAGTCTGTGGGACGCTGCGGGGGCTGACCTGAAAGAAAATAAAGAGCTGTCGCAGATCACGAAGGCGATGCAGCGGCAGACGCAAGGCGAGCTGCAGAATATTACCAAGACAACCGGGTTTCGTACCGGCGCCGGAATCGAACCGGTGCTGGAGGTGTACCGGCGGGAGCTCGACAAAGCGGTGGTAAAGCTTACCAGTGGGGCGGCAACGCAGCGGCAATGCGTACAGGATGCAGTCAGGGAGCTGGCTCAAAGCGGTTTGCGGACGATTGACTATGACAGCGGGCGCAGTTATCAGATAGACACTGCGGTCAGAATGTGCGTCAATACGGCGGCTGGTCAGCTGGCGGCGCAGATTTCGAATGCGAATATTCTGGAAAATGACGTTACCCTGGTAAGGGTATCGGAGCACTGGGGTGCCCGAGATAAGGGCACCGGAGTTCAGAACCATAAAGAATGGCAGGGAAAGGTCTACAGCATTGATGGAAAGCAGCATCCGGAGGAAGAAAAGCGGATCAGAATGGAAATCACAGATCTGCAGGATGCGACCGGATACAGTGTGCAGGAAAGCAGCGGTGCGGTGGATGGTCTGCATGGTGTGAACTGCCGACACAATCATTACGCGTGGTTTGAGGGGATCAGCGAGCTACCGAAGCCCGATCCAGAGCCGGGACCACGGGAGATTAACGGCAAAACCTACAGTTATTACGATATGACGCAGGGGATGCGCCGGAGGGAGCGTGAGCTTCGGGCACTGAAACGGGAGCGGGAAGCGTTGGATACGCTTGGTGAGAATACCAAAGACATTCGTGCAAAAATCCGTCAGAAGACAAAGGAGTATAACCAGTTTTGCGATGCCTGCGGTCTGCGACCGAAACTGGAACGGACAAGGGTTGAAGGGAAAAGCACTGATCTGACGAAAACGGAGGCCTGGAAAGAATATAAGAATGCAGGAAAATCGATCGAAAAGCCGATCAGGTTAGGTGATCTTTATAATGTTAAAATAAATCGAAGTGCCCGAAATGCAAATATTTCAGCGAAAGATATTTTGGCAGTGAAGCATACGATAGCTGAATTGAGCAGGGAATATCAGTTCAGACTTGATGAAATAGAGATTGGAAATTATACTGATGAAGAACACTTGAATGTGCCGATGCTTGCTCGTGTCACTGATAATAGTGGAGAATTAAGAAGGATTTTGGTCCTTAATAATGCCAATGCCATGTGGTCGGACAGTGCATACAGGAAAGATATTTTTGACGGTTACTTTTTTGCAGGACGTTCTGTAGAAGAGTTTACGGAACACGAGCTTGCGCATTTTATTACTTATGAGGGATGCGACACGATGGAAGAGTGTGAAGCGTTGGATGAGAAGATTGAACCAATGTATACTAATGGGGTTTCGCGTTATGCCTGGAAGTCCAAAGATGGGGCAGAGACGATTGCGGAAGCATTTGTGAAAAAGCGGCAAGGACGCAAAATCAATGATGAAGCGAATCAGCTTCTTGAATTGTATGTGGAGGTGTGGAGAAAATGATAAAAGTTCCAGTATGCTTTGCGTGTGTACATTACGGACATGACAACCATAGTTGTCCGGCATATCCAGACGGAATTCCGGACGACGTTTTGTTTTTGCGAAAAAGGTCTGATAAAGACTGCGGGAACGAAGTAGGATTTAAAGACAGATTTAAAGACAATAAATAATCAATGATGCGTAGGGAACCGATGCGAGAAAGCACCGGTTCTTTTTATTGCATAAATTCCGATCGGGGAAAGCCCGATTCACAAATTATTTTAGGAGGATGACACTATGAAAAACATTTTTGACCTGCTGAAAGAGTATGGCGTGGAACTGCCAGAGGACAAGAAAAAGGACTTTGAAAAAGCCCTGCTGGAAAATTATAAGACCGTGAAGGATTATGACGCCCAGAAGGATAAGCTTGCGACAGCGGAGGCGAAAGTGACTGCGCATGAAACCACGATAAATGATCTGCGGGAGGACTTGAAGAAGTTCGATGGCGTGGATGTGACGGGACTGCAGAACAGGATTACAGCTCTGGAAACTGACCTGCAGAACAAAGACACAGAATATACGCAGAAGATCGCAGACCGTGATTTTGACGATCTCTTGTCTGAGAGCATCCGCACTGCGAAAGGCCGCAATGCCAAAGCAATCCGCGCGCTGCTTGATGTGGACACACTGAAAGCGTCTAAAAACCAGAAAGACGATGTGGCTGCCGCAATCAAAGCGCTCACGGAAGCAGAGGACAGCCGAATGCTCTTCGGGGAAGATGAACCGGCAGAGATCGGAAGTGTGATTGCGACTGTAGGCAGAAAAACAGGAGCGGCCGAAGATGCTGCAATGCGTGCGGCGATGGGGCTGCCGCCTGTAAAAAGTGAGTAGAAAGGAAAAATGAAGAATGGCGAACACAATCGTATTGGCGAAGAACTATGTACCTCTGCTTGATGAGGTATATAAAAGGGAATCTGTAACAGCAGATTTGACAGGGGATCCTGCAATGGCGCGGGCAGGGGCGAACGCGAATGAAATTGTATATCCTCAGATTGCAGTAACTGGTCTGGGCGATTATGACCGCAATAGTGGTTACACACAGGGAACAGTTGATTTTAAGTGGCAGACAGCGAAATACAACTATGACCGCGGTGCGAAACTTTCTGTAGATGCTATGGATAATCAGGAGACCTACAACCTTGCCTTTGGTATGGCAGGCGCAGAATTGATGCGAACAAAGGTTGCGCCCGAAGCCGATGCATTTACCTTCGCAACACTGGCAGGGATTGATGGCATTTCTAAAGGCGACGCGAAAACGCTGGCAGATGCGAAAGCGTTTCTGGAAGAGCTGCTTTTGGCAAAAAACAAGATGGACAACGACGAAGTGCCAGAAGAGGGACGAATCCTGTATGCGACCGCAAATCTGCTGAACGGACTGATGATGCTGGACACGTACAAGTCCAAAGAGATCCTTTCCCATTTTGCTATCAAGAAAGCTGTACCTCAGGGGCGCTTCTATACGGCTATTGACCTGTTAGATGGCAAATCTGCAGGCGAAGAAGCAGGGCATTACAAGAAGGCTGATGCCGGTAAGGAAATCAACTTCATGATTATCCACAAACCTGCGATCATCAAGCATGATAAGCATGTGGTCTCCAATGTGATTCCGGCATCGGCAAACCCTGATGCGGATGCAGATATCGTGAAATACCGCAAGTACGGTCTGGTGGATGTTTATAAAAATAAGGTTGCAGGTATTTACCTGAGCCATAAGGCGTAAGGAGGAGTATATGAGAACAGTAGGTATGGGAGCAGAGAAGAAGCTGGATGCACTTGAGAAGCTGAAAGCAGAGAAAGAAGCTCTTTTAAAGGAAAATGAAGAGCTCCGTAAGGCGGCAAAGACGAAATCAGCGAAGACGAAAGAAGAGGAGTGACGGGAGGGCAGGAATGGCGTATATAGACTGGGAGTGGTACAGCAACCACTTCCCTTTGGAAGAAATGACAGAGGATGAATTTATGCGCCGCCTGCCTGCCGCTGAGATGAAGGTGGATATTCTGACCCATTATCGGGCACGGGATGCTACCGGATACAAGGGAGAGCAGGTCAAGGCGTGCGTCGCAAATCTGATAAACCGTTCTGCAAAACTGGAACAGGACGGTGCAGGTGACAACGTGAAATCCGCTTCGAATGATGGATATTCTGAAACGTATGAGCTGGTGACGCCGGAACAAGCAGAAGAAGCGCTTCGGAAAGAATGCTTCCGCTGGCTTTCTGGAACCGGGCTGATGGGGGCGATGTAATGGCATTCTTTGATGATGTTATGACAGTATATAATTACCGGCTGGAAAACGGCGAGGAAAGATGGAACCGCAGCGTGGTAAGGGGTGTCCAGTGGCGGCATGGAAAGCGGCGGGTAAGTGCTGACAAAGGAGTCTTTACGGATGAACCGGAGGAATCTGTTACAGTTGACTTTACCCGGACATATCAAAGGAATCCTCTTTATGTATCGCCAAAGGAATATGCGTCCCTTGAGGATAAGGGCGGTTCCTGGACATTGAATCCGGCAGATGGAACGGACTTCATTGTGTGTGGCGAAGTGGCTCAGGAGATCGGGGACGGTTACAGCATTTCGCAGCTGAAAAAGGATTTTGATGCGTATGTGATCGTATCAGTATCGGATAATCGGAACCGTAATCGGTTGAAACATATCAGAGTGGTGGCAAAATGAAAAGGTTTGATGCGCAGGCATGTATAAAACGGCTGGGGCTGGAAGATGGCGGGAGCGTGCAGAAAGCGGTTGATCAGAGCATTTTGGATGTTTGCGAACCGTATACGCCGAAGGATTTATCCAGCGGGGCAGACGGCGGAGGGCTGATCCGCAGTGCAATCATGCACACTGTGATCGGAAGTGGGGAAATTGTATGGCGGACATCCTATGCCCATTATGTCTACGAAGGCAAGGTATATGTGTATCCGATCACCCATGAAGCCGGATTCATGACGGAAGACGGCTGGCGCTCCCGAAAGAACGTGTCCAAAATCCCTACAGACAGGAATCTGAATTATCAGGGAGCCCCTAAAAGAGGCGCGCACTGGATTACCAGGGCAATGCAGGATGGCGGCATTAAGAAGGTAGAGGACGCAGCCAGAAAGGCAATTAGGAAATGACAATCATCGAAAGCATCGTACAGTTTTTAAACCAGTACGAAAAAGAAAAGATTGGCGTGGACAAGCTCGGCAGCAGCACGATGTCGTACAGCCTGATGAAGGAGCCGCAGGAGAATGTCCAGCGTTTTATCAGCGGGCTGGAAGTACATACGGATTACTACCAGCTGGCAGCCCGTCGGGATGCAGCCAGTGAAGCAGACCGGATTGCCAATAATGCCTGGGGACAGGGAATTGCAGAGTGGATCAGCCAAAGGGAACAGGCGGGGGAATATCCGGCTTTGGACGGTTATGTATGCACCGGAATCGGGATTTCAACGCCATTTTATTTTGGTGCGTCGGATAATGGCAGCGCTGTATACCAGGTAACAATCAAGATCGAATATCGGAAGGAGAAAAGTAGATGAAAAGACATGAATTACTCCACTATGTGGATACGTCTATGGGATCCGGCAGCCCGACGTATGCGCTGCTGGGCGACGGTATTACTTCTCTGTCGGAAGAAATGAACCCGGAGGAAGAAACACAGCAGTGGATTAACCAGGAAAACGGGGATTCGGAGGTGAAGTCCTACACACCGTCGATCGAGGTGGAAAAGCAGGACTGCATCGACGATGATGCGCAGGCATGGATCGATAAGATGGTGGATGAAATGCCGACCGGATCGTCGGCGGTAACCAGTTATGTCCGGTTCCGCCTGCGGGATAAGGTTTCTGACGGTGTGTATACGGCATATAAACGCCAGTGTGTCGTTGTAGTAAACAGCACAGGCGGCGACGCTGGCGGAAATGTCGTGAATAATATCAAACTCGGTGGAAAGGGTTCGGCAGTGAAAGGAACCTTTGACGTAGCGAAGAAAACATTTACGGAAGGGGCGGCAGAATGAGCGAATTTTACAAAGAGCTGCGGGTCGACAACGGCCTGCGCAAGATCGGCGTAAATGACAAAGGCGATTATCTGGAAATTTCCATCAATGACAGCTCGGTTTTTGATCGGTTTGCAGATCTGATGACCTGGCTGCAGGAAAAAGAAAAGGATCTGAACCAGTTCCAGAAAGATCACGCAGGGGAAAAAGCGGATGATCCGGAAGTCCTGGGGATGTATGCCGCAAAGCGGACGGAAACGTATCAGGAATGCTGCCAGCGTCTGGACAAGGTCTTTGGGGAAGGCTGCTGCAGGAAAGTGTTCGGCGAAATTGTCCCGGATGAATTACTGATTATGGACTTTATCGAACAGATCGGCGATGTTCTGCATGCGCTTGGACAGGAGCGGAACAGACGGATGGCAGAGAAGTATAACCGCCGGAGAAAAGGGGCAAATACCAAAAAGCCCGAAGGTGATGTTTAACATCCTGCTCGATCCGCTTCCGACGCAATGGCATGGGTATCGGATTGATCCGGATTTCCAGATTGGAATCCAGATGATGCAGATCAGCACAGACAATGAGATTTCTGAGAGAGAGAAGGTATGGCTTATGGCTGACCTTCTCTTTTTTGAACTTCCGGGAACCGCACAGGAGATCACAGACGGGGTTCAATGGTTCCTCGGCGGCTGGTATACGGACAACAGCGAAAAATCGGAAAAAGATTCGCCCCCGGTTATGGACTGGGACATGGATCAATGGAGGATTTACAGCGCATTCAGAAAGCAATACGGAATAGACCTTAACACTGTGAAAATACACTTTTGGGTATTTATGGGGTTGTTGACAACACTGGATGAGTGTGCGTTTACGCGTGTTGCAGATATCCGCGGCAAGATCGTAACCGGAAAAATGAGCGCTGATGAGAAAGAATTTTATCGGAAAGCAAAACGGCGTTACGCTATCGGCGCGCAGGAGGAAGAGACCAACGAAGATAGGCTGGCAACAGAGGAATTTTTGAAGCTGGCGGGATTGAGGTGATGGAATGACCTATGATGGAGAGATCCGGTTAAAAGCAGTTGTCGACAAAAGCGGAGTCGTTGATCTGGAAGCGGACCTGGGCGAAGTTGAGAAAAAAGCAGGCGATGCAGAGAAAGCGGTGCAGGATATAAAGCTGGATGACAGCACCGAAAAATCTGCGAAGAGAGCAGCCGGCGGGGTGCAAGACTTAGCCAGGGAAACACGAAAGGCAACAGAAGAAACGCAGCGCTTGAATCAGGCTATGCAGGATACCGAGCGGCATCGGAACACCAAAATTCACATGAACAATGGGCAGGTGTTTGACTGGGGCGGGAATCTGATTGAAGATGCTTCCAGAAATACCGATGAGATGGAAGCAGCGCAGGAGAGACTGTCTGCAACAGCTCAGAAAACCGAACAGGCGATGCGCAGCATGGCGGAAGAAACACAGAAAGTCAATGATGCATCGAAAGGGCTCGGAGATAACGCGGCGGATGGAATAGAGCAGCAGCTCACGCCTACCCAGAATATGATTGCCTTTATCAAAAAGAGCTTTCAGGATATTCCGGAGATGTTCGGAATGTTGAAGGAAAAAGTGAGTTCCGTCCTGCAGCCGTCAGGCGCTGGTTTGGGCGAAGTGGATATGACCAGCTTTCAGAAAACAGAAAAAGACTGGGATAACCTATCTGAGAAGGCAGCGCACTATAAAGGCATTCTCGAAGAGCTTGACCGGAAGGGAAAGGGGTTCGGGGACGCGGATTATGATGAAGCATATGTGCAGTGGCAGCGTGCAGAACAGGCAATAAAGGACTATAAAGCGCAGCTGATAAACACCGGACAGAAGCAGTTGGATTTGAAAAGAGGAATCCAGCAGGTCGGGGAAGAAAGTAAGAAAACATACCGGAAGATGAATCAGGGTACGAAGAAAACGGGTTCTCTGTTTTCCACGATGGCGAGCAGATTGAAAGGAATTATGCTGTCCCTGTTGATCTTCAACTGGATATCCAAAGCGTTCAATGCCATGATAGCAGGAATGAAAACAGGCTTTACAAACCTGATGGGATATTCAAATGAGTATGCCAACACGGTGCAGTCCTTGAAAAATGCGATGTCGACGCTAGGAAATTCATTTGCGGCAGCGTTTGCGCCGATCGTTTCGATGGTGATTCCGTGGCTGACGCAACTGATCAATGCGATTGCAAAAGCGATCAGCTATATCGGTCAGTTCTTTGCAATTCTTGGTGGCAAGAATACGTTTGTGCGGGCAAAACAGATTCAGGATTCGTATAACAGTTCTTTAAATAAAACTGGCTCAGCTGCAAAAAAGGCAGCGGGGGCGTTGGCAAAGTTTGATGATCTGGATGTGCTCCAGAAGCAGGATTCATCCGGAGGCGGAGCATCCGGCACGCAGCCGAAAGATATGTTCGAGGAAGTGCCGGTGGATTCCAAAGTAGTTGACTGGTTAGACGGCATTAAAGAAAAGCTTTCTCCCATTTTGGAATATCTCGAAAAGGTGCGTGACGTGTTCGCAGATGGCTTTTTTAAAGCACTTGGGGATCCTACGGACAGGCTCGAAACAATCCGGAAGGGATTGGAACAGATCAAAACAGCCATGATTGACATCTGGACAGATCCGGATGTGCTGGGGGCGGCTGACAGATGGGTGATGTCTCTCGTGGAGATGCTTGGCAGCTTTGCAGGCATGCTCGTAAGTGTAGGTTTAAGCTTGGCAGCGTTTCTCATCGGCGGATTCGGGCAATATTTAGAGGAAGATAAAGAGAAGATTAAGCAGTGGCTAATTGAAATGTTTGATATTAGCGCAGAAATCAATCAGCTACTGGAGGATCTTTTTATCGGAATCGCAGAGGTGTGTGAGGCTCTTGCCAGTGAGGCTGGGATCAGGATGGCAACGGCGCTGTTTGGAAGTTTTTTTAGCGCACTTGGCGGTATGTTAGAATTGCTGGCGAAAGTTGTGAGAGACTTTTTAGAAGTGCTCATCCAGCCGTTTACAGATAACGCAGCGCTTTTTGAGCAGGCATTTGAAAATCTTTTTGGAAGCATCGCAACATACCTGGAAGGACTTAAACAGGCGCTTGATGACTGCTTTGCATACATAAATAGAATGTATGATGAGTACGTGAAGCCGTTTGTAGACAGTTTTGCAAACGGTATAAGCAGTATTATTACAAATCTAATGAACGCATGGAATCAATATATACAGCCTACGATTGACAGGATCGCCGAAAAAATGTCCTCGCTGATGAATGACCATTTTGTACCGCTGGTGGCTGTTTTGTCAAGCGTGATTGGGCATATTACATCCCTTTTACAATCCGCATGGGAAACGATTATTCAGCCCATATTGGACTGGATCATCAATTATGTTGGAATCCTCCTTGTTGAGGTGTTTAACTTGCTTGTAGATATCTTGCTCCAAGGCGTGCAACTTATCATTGACGGCTTTACTAACTTTATGGCGTTTCTGGACACGTTCGTTCTCCGTCCCTGGGCAGAGGGCTGGGAAAATGCGAAAGAAATCTTTGCGTTTTTCTGGCAAAGCATTAACGAACTAAGCGAATTTTTAAGAAAAGCGCTTGAAAATGTGTTTAAGCTTATCAGGAAGCTGATTGATGGGGATTGGAAAGGCGCCTGGGATACTGCAGTTGATATATTTGATAAAGCGAAGAAGACAATTGAAGACAAATTAAATGCGTTAAGAGACTTCGTTGCAGGTATATTTAACTCAATAAAGGAAAAGTTAAGCGAGCTTTGGGATTCCATCGGCGGATTTAGTGGAATCGGAAACGCAATCAGTGGGATGCTCGGCGGAGGCAGCAAAGGTGGTGGAAGTGCCTCTACAATGGCAATGTCTATGGATGACGCGTCTGCTACTTTAAATAGTATTCCTGCACTTGCGTCTGGCGCTGTGATTCATGGCGGGAATCCTTTCTTGGCTATTCTGGGCGACCAACCTGTAGGGCGAACCAATATCGAAGCGCCACTGTCCACAATCGAACAGGCATTGGAAAATGTGATGAACCGAGGCGGTTATGGCGGACTGAACCCTACGATATCTTTAAACGTGGATGGTCAGGAGTTCGCAAGGTTGACGCTGCAGGATATTTTGAAGGAAGCGTCCCGGCAGGGATACAACGTAGAAGTATTGGGGGTGGTCTGATATGAAATTTACACAGGGCATCATAGTGGACGGGACATATTTTGATCTGCCAATGGTGTCCCTGAAAAGAAGCGCAGATTTTCTCGATAAGTACGCAGAGAGAACAGAAGATGGCGTGCTCCACCGGGAGCTGATCGGAGTGTATTACAACTTCACGCTTACCGTCGGGGCAAGCACGGCTTTCGGGGAAACCACAGACTATGACGCATTCTGGGATAAGATGACGGAGCCAGCTGAATTTCACGATTTTGAGCTGCCGTCAGGAAATGGTGTATACCGTTTTACCGGGTATATTTCATCTGTATCCGATGAATACTCCAAAATTTTGGTGGGAGATTCGCAGTTTAAAGGTTTTACCTGTAAGATGACAGCACAGGCGCCGGCAAGGAGGCCGGGATGACAACAGATTTTTTTGTGGAATATGGACTTTATGACACAACTGCATTGCAGGACGCGAAAGAAAGCTCCGAAACAAATGCGGTTTTTGGAAATATCGGGCTACTCAAATCAAGGAACTGTCCGCCTGATTATGCCACTCTGGAGCACAATTTTTTTGCGCTGGATGGCAGCCTGCACGAGATGCCGGATCATCCAACAGACATCCCGTTTTTTTCCAGCGTACAATCCGGGGCAGATGGGATCTTTGCAAAACAGCCTGTGATCCAGATAGATTTTACAGAAAACCATACTTCGGTCGGATTGACATTCTGTTTTTCTGAAACGTATCCGCTTGAGATGGAAGTGACATGGTATGACCTGAGCGGCACATATAAATCACGGCAGCGCTTTTTCCCGGACAAGCTGGATTATTTTGCTCAAAATCAAGTGGAAGAGTATGGACGGATTGAGATCCGCTTTATTCGCGCCCTGCCGTGGCGCAATGTAAAATTGAACTACATTGAGTACGGCACAACGTATATCTGGGGACCGGAGGTTATAAAAAACGCGAAACTTGTGAATGACACAGATCCGATCAGTAACCAGATCAAGACGGATAAGCTTACCTTTGATTTTGTTGATCCTGATGATACCTTTAACATCGGCAATCCGAATGGATTGCATAAAACCCTGCAGAAAAAACAAAAAATGCTGCCCTATGAGATCGTTGGTGGCGTGGAAATGCCGTTGGGCGTATTTTTTATGGATTCCAACAGCACAACTAAGAATGTCAGCAAAATATCCGCAATCGACTACAAAGGTATGTTGGCAAACGTCGATTTTAAGGACGGGCGAATTTATGCAGGAGAACCGGCGGGAAGCGTGATTGATGAGATCATGAGGGCGGCTGGGATTGTGGACTATACGGTGGACAATGAGGTGGCAAATATGCCACTATATGGAACACTGAAAATCCAATCCTGTCAGAAGGCTCTGAGGGAAGTTCTGTTCGCCTGTGCGGCGATTTCAAACACATCCCGAAAATCTGGCATTGAGATCCGGAAGGCGAACCGAAGAACATCGGTAACGATCCCGCGCAGCCGGAAGTTTTCAACGTCCTTAAAAACAGATCCGTATGTGTCAGATGTGAATGTGAAATACAAGACATGGGTGCTGGATGAAACGGAAAGCGAGATCACGAAAGGAACGTATGGACCAGGCGTGCATACGATTCAGCTTACCAATCCGGCGACTAATATGTCCGCGTCGGCAGGCAGGATCGTCAAGCAGATGCCCTATTATGTTGTGTTGGAAATTGCAGAGGATACCCGCACAGAGGTCACGATCGTGGGTCGAAAGTATGTTGGCGAGGAATTGGCAGTTCTCTCCAGCATTGAGTATATCAAATCCGGAGAGGTGCGGAGCACTAAAACATTTACCGGGACGCTGCTGAATTATGAAAGTGCGCAGAGAGTAGCCGATAACATTCTTGATTATTACCAGCTCCAACAGATCATTCAAACGCGGCATTTGGCGGCGGAAGAAAAAGCGGGGGACTGGGCGGAAGTTGAAAATACGTTGCAGGCTCACGGCAATTTTGTTGCGTGTATCGAATCCATCAGCATTGACCTTGTGGGGGGATTTATCGGGACAGCAAAATATCGTGGGTACTACAAGTTGACGACGGAAGAGTATTACTCCGGAGAGCTGTATGCGGACGAGGAGGTAGGGATTTTCTGATGGAATGGATATATGACCGTACACAGGAGGATGTGGAGCGGGCAAAACTGCTTACGCAAAAATATGCTGCGGGGACAATCACGGAAACGGAGAAAAAAGAATGGGCTGCAGGAATGAAAGGCGCGCTGAATGCCTCAGACCTGAACAGGATTGAAGGGAATATCCGGGAAATCGCTGGAATTTTAGCGATAACTGTAACAACGAAAACGTGGGAAAAGAATCAAATCCCACGAGTAAGTGATTTTAAAAGAATCCGTGATAATGTACAACGCATCCGGGACGCATGGAGTACCTTGAAAGATACCCCAGTTACGCCAGATACGCCGCTGGTTACTTATCAAAAATGGAATGCCATAGAGCGGATTTTACACGATGTCAAATATGTATATGACCGCGTCATGGACAGTTATTATTATTGCGGCGATGAAATCTACGCCGGGGAAGGAATAGGAATTTTATAATGGCAGAGACATGGTTTACGCCAAAAGAGTGGAAAGCCCGCCTTGTGGAATTTGCAGGACGGCGGTTGCTGAGAAATGTTGCAAACGGAGAAACTGTAACATATGACGTATCCCGTAGCGAGGGGCAGGTTTCGCAGGAGGGCGATGCGTTTAATACTAAAAATATGAACGACCTTGAACAAAGGGTAGCAAATGGATTTACAAACGCAAAGACAGCGGTTGATGCGCTAAGTAAAGATTTGCAAAATAAAATGAGTAAATATTATGGCTCTGCAACGTTAAGCGAGACAAATGAAAAATCGGTATTGAAACACTTACTGGTGGATGTTGATTTAATGGGAAAATACGGAAATTGCAATTTTTCTGTACTTGTTAATAGCACCCAGTTTTATTCCGGAACTATGCACTCTGATGGCGGAGTAACCGCATGGGGGCATATCCAACAGGGGAATTCCAACAATGCTCCGGGTAGTTTATACAGTTTCTATTACAACAGAGGTGCTGATCCAGTATTAAAAAAATTGGGTAGGTCCGGAACCATTGCGGGGGTTGGCGGGTATTGGATGGACCCTCCCGCCGGGGAATATAAAGAGTGGACTACCGGATGCGTTAGATGGGATGGGGATAATCTCCTGGTAACCGTAGAGGATGATTATGCACAAGGGCATTTGGCTGTTGGGGCTAAAGTTGGTAGTAAGAGTAGACCCAGGCAATGGGGCGATAAAACAGGCGGACTAATTACATTAAATTATTAATTTTAGGGAAAAGAGGTATTGTTATGAAAAAAATTGTATTCAAATCGGGGAAAGAGTTGGAAATCGACGGAATTTCCCAGAGCGGGAATAGCTTACATATATCTGTTCTTAGCAAGGATGTGGCAAGCATTATCGAAACATTTTCAAACCCGGATAATACAGCAGTAATGCGATATTATGTTGGCATTGATCTGATGTGTGGATATGCTGGGTTCAAAAAAATTGCGAGGCTCGAATATACTCCAAACATTGTATCGTCTATTGATTACACACAGGAGGACAAGACAACAGAAAGCGGATTTGCAGAAACACATGTGGATGTCTGTACAGTACACATGGAGAAAGTTGAAACAGCCGAACTTCCGGAAGGGCTGACTGATAAGGTCGCAAAGCTGGAAAACGATGTATCCAGTATCGCATCTGGCATCGATGCAATCAACGGAATTTTGGAGGGCAAATAATATGTTTACAGAAAAGGCAAAAGAGAATCTGAAAGCAATGCTGTGGCAGGCTAAGATCAGCGCGGTTGATAATACAGATGCGCAGGCGATGCGCGTGCCGTCTTTGTATGCTGACTGGGAAGCGCTGGAAAGCGGGACGCATCTGACCAAAGGACAGCGCGTCAATTATAAAGGCATGCTATATAATGTCCTGTCTGACCACGATAAGCAGACGCAATGGACGCCGGAGGCGGCGCCGTCCCTGTTTGCAAAGGTTCTCATCCCAGACCCTAACGTAACGCCGGACTGGGAGCAACCGTTAAGCACCAACGGGTATAAAAAGGGCGATAGAGTGAGGCATAAGAGCAAAATCTGGGAGTCTCTGGTAGACAACAACGTATGGGAACCGGGAGTGATGGGGACCGAAGGACAGTGGAAAGAAGTGACAGAGTAAACAGGAGCCGAAAGGCTCTTATTTTTTGCCCAAAATGGGAGAAAGTGAGGAACATATGAAACAGATATATTTTGCAATCCAGGGAGCAGTTGCAGCATTTATTGCATGGCTGTCGGCAAAGTTGGGAATCTTGCTCCCAGTGATGTGCGTGCTCATGGGTATGATGATTATCGATTACATCACAGGGATGCTGGCAAGCAAGCGGGAATCGTTGGAGCATCCCGATGATCCGACGTATGGATGGAGTTCCCGACGTGGCGCGGAAGGCATCATAAAAAAGGTGGGTTACCTGTGTGTGATTGCTGTGGCGATGGTGGTTGATTATTTGATTTTAAGAGTATCCGCAGAAACAGGATTCGAGGTGTCTGCGAAAGCGTTTTTCGGGCTTCTGGTGGCTATATGGTACATCCTCAATGAAATATTATCAATTATTGAAAATGCAGGGCGTATGGGTTCGCCTGTGCCAGAGTGGCTGATGAGATATGTTTCTGTTTTGAAAAATAAAATTGATTCTCAGGGCGACGGAACGGAAGAAAGGGTAAGGTGATCCGATTATCTCCCGGCGCAGGGTTAAGCGTGATTTTGGGGGCGGCTTCGGTCGCCCCATAAAAATAATAAGGAGCAGAAGATGAAAAGATCTGTGCCATTGAGTATGGGACTGCTGTGATCGAAGATTATACGGAGGATTGAAAGTATGGGAAGCAAAGATTTTTTGGAGAAATGCAAGAAGATTGTCGTGGACTATTTTAACAGTCGCGCGGACAAAACCGATAAGAAGCAAATTGCAGAGGATGACGTATTTGTGGTTTGGTATTGCAAGTCCCTGCAGAATCACAAGGTGCTACTTAGTACGACTGTTTCAGACGGTATGTATTATGAGATTACCCACAACGGTGACAAACAGGAAACCTATGTGGACGCATATAAGAAATGGGAGAATTTCGTTGTGAAATGATGGAGGTGCATCATGAAAAAATTAAACGTAAAGACAGCTTCCACGCAGGCAGGCAAGATTGTCCCTGTCCAGTTGGGGACGCAGTGCCGCCGGGCGATGATAAAAAATTTTTCAGCAGGGGACATCTGGGTAGGCGTAACACCGGATAGCACGAAAACAGATGGCATGATCCGTATCCCGTCAGAGGGCGCGCAGCTGCTTGTCTCTTTCTGTGCAGGGCAGTATGGAGATTTAATTGATACGGTGTATGTTATGGCGGACGCAGCGGAAGAAAACTGTGTTGAAGTACAGGCGTTGGAGTGGTAGCTATGAGAAAAATCGAACCGGAATTTATTACAGGCATGGGATATATAGGTGCGTCGCCGGGCGTGCTGTATCACATGGGAGGGGCAGGAGAGCAGACGGTTGTTACAGGCAACCCTGCCCTGCTGGAGGGTGTAAAAGGCAGCCGCTTCACCTCCCTCACCCTCTACGGCATCTCATCGCAGGGGAGCACGACTGGGGCGCAGCTGTTTGATGCATCGTTGTTAAAAAATACATCTTCTGTATCAGTGGAATGTAATGGTAGTGATATCATTATTACAGCCTTGGAGGATGGTCCATATCGGCAGACATCAAGCGTACCAATTGGATTTTTTAAAGAAGGAGACCAAATTTGTATAGCAGCAGAGGCTTTTCCAAAAGACAATGTTGTTATAATAAGAGATTCAAGCAATGCAACCATTGCCAATGTAATCATATCTAATGGGTTGAAAGAAGTTGTTACAATCCCTGCCAACGGAACGTATCGCATTATTTTGTGTATTAATAAAGGTGTTTCAGTCAAAGCAGGAACGGTGGGTGTGTTTTCGAAACTTATTGTTAATAAAGGGAATGTGTCTAAAGATTACGAACCTTACACCGGCGGCAAGCCCTCCCCGTCACCGGAGTATCCGCAGGAGATAGAGAACGCGGGGCAGGATGGGGAGATTAGAGTTGAGGTGCTGGGGAAGAATCTGCTAAGGATAGATGACAGCCTCAAAAATTACGAAAGTAATGATTATGCAGGTACGTCAAAACGCATAATATCTGCGGGGATGGTAGCTGTTGGTCTTGATAATGTTAATCGATTTTATCCGGGTAATGTCAGCAACTGCGCGATTGGAAATGGTAACATTACGTATAATACCAGATCTGCTGGTTTTGCAGTGGGAATTGGAGCAAAATTAATACCAGAACAGACGTACATATGCTCTTATGAATCAACTAATAACGGAAGATTATGCTTATTGTATTATTACGCTGATGGAACATTTTATGGAAGCCGAGATTTTATGAAAAGCAAGACTAAGTTTACCATACCCAAAAATGTAGTGTATACCGTGCTTTTGTTTCGAGATGCGGATGTGGCTGGGGATTACAAATTTTGGGACATTCAGCTTTCATCTGGAGATGTAACCACAGCCTACGAATTCTACAAGCCTCTCCAAACCGCCATTCTCAAAACACCCAACGGTCTGCCCGGAATCCCCGTATCCTCCGGCGGCAATTATACGGACGAGAAAGGGCAGCAGTGGGTAGCGGACGAGATTGACCCTGCGAAGGGCGAGAGGGTGCAGCGGATTGAAGAATACAGGTTTACTGGTACGGAAGAGTGGCTTTCGTGGGGCGTAAACAACCAAGTAGAAGGAATCACAGGCTTTTATTGGTATTTTAAAAATACGTTTTCGACCGCGCAAAAGAGAATATTGAATACTCATGCGGTATTCTCAGAAAACGCGTGGGGTGGAAGAGAAGAAGGCACAGAATTGATTATTGAGGAAACTAATGATGATTATCTTGTTTGGTCTGTTAGAAACGAATATTTAGAGGATACTTCAGACAACAATGTTGCCATTAAATCTTTTAAAAAAATGCTCGGAGAAATAAATGCCAAAATGCTGTATTGCCTTGCAGAATCCATCCGCACACCGCTCCCGCCAGAAACAATCGCCGCTTATAAGGCGCTGAAAACCTACAGCCCAACAACGACCGTGATAAACGATGCTGGCGCAGGGATGAGCGTGGGGTACAGAAGAAAGTGAGGAGAAGTATGTGGAAAGGAATTGACGTATCAGATAACCAGGGCGTGATTGACTGGGAGCAGGTGGCAACGGCAAAGGTATCCTTTGCAATCCTGCGCAGCGTGCGACGATCAGGCAAGGCAGACCATCAGTTTGCTACAAATCTGGAGAGCTGCCGGAAGCACAATATACCTGTGTCTGTATATAAGTATACCTACGCAGCTACACAGGACGCAGCGCGGCAGGAAGCACAGCAGGTCGTAGCATTATTACAATCCCGTGGGCTGACCGGTACAATGGTCTGGTGGGATGTGGAGGACAAAGATGTGCTGCGGCCGCTTGGCGCTGTAAAGCTAACATGCTGCATCCGCGCGGCGCAGGAGGTTATCACGGCAGCAGGGTACGGTTTTGGACTGTATGTTGGGCTGTATGTATATAAGGAGCGCTGGTTTGACTTTAATGCGTTTGCTGGGATACGGTTGTGGGTGGCACGCTATTACCGCGGCTATCGTACAATGACATTTGATGACGGCCCGGACCAGAGCTACAAACCATCAGTTAATCAGGATATTACAGCATGGCAGTATACGAGCTGTGGAGAGATTGCAGGCATCAAAGGCGATGTTGATCTAAATATTAGCTACGAAGATCCGGCAGCATGGACACAGCATGTGGCGGAGTCTGGAGTAATCTATACAGTATCGGTGGCGGATGTCTGGACAAAAGAGCTGGCGGAGATCGCACGGCAGCAATTCGCCGCACGCGGCATTGTCGGCGCAGTGCACAAGGTAATAATACTGGAGTAATATGCAGCGGATAATAAATTTAATCCAATGCCATGTCAGAAAATTTGATACAGGATATAAAAAATAGCAACAAAAGCAGAACAAAAAGCCTGTTTCTTCCTATATAAAAGGAATTTTCTATCTGTCCAGAGTATAAATTCTGGCAATATTGGACAGACTGGTTTATCGGCAGGCTGCAGCTTCTTTATAGGGGAAGCAGCTTTCGAAATCTGAAACAATAGAATGCATGTTCTACGATCTTTCTGTTGTCAGGAATGGAAAATACAGGGCACATGGAAAAGGGTAACAGCTTTTGCATGTGCCTTTTTGTGTATAGATTTTTTGTGTATAAGAAATGAAATTGCCCATACGATGTAAAATACTCTGTGGGGATCCTGCTGCGGCAGAGTGAAATTCTAAAAAAAGTATGAAATTCTACTTTCATAAACCTGATATGAAAATAAAAGAAATAACGAGAAAATAAAAGAAAATAAAAGAAAATAAAAGAAAATAGAACATGAACGGCGCTCAGCTGTGTTGCATAATCGACCGAAGAAACATAATATACATATAGTGTTTAGCACTCAGGACAAATGAGTGCTAACAGTAAATACGAAAGTATGAATTTTCATATAAGGAGGCAGTTATCATGAAGTTAGTACCGTTAGGTGACAGAGTTGTATTAAAGCAGCTGGTTGCAGAAGAGACAACCAAATCCGGAATTGTTCTTCCCGGACAGAATAAAGAGAAGCCCCAGCAGGCAGAAGTCATTGCAGTTGGCCCCGGCGGAGTGGTGGACGGCAAAGAAGTGAAAATGGAAGTTAAGGTTGGCGATCAGGTCATTTACTCCAAGTACGCAGGTACTGATGTGAAACTGGATGACGAAGAATATATCGTTGTAAAGCAGTCAGACATTCTGGCAGTAATCGAAGCGTAAGTTTAAACTTGAATTAGGAGGCTGATTTATTATGGCAAAGGAAATTAAATACGGCGCAGAAGCGCGTGCAGCACTGGAAGCCGGCGTTGATAAGCTGGCAAATACCGTCAGAGTAACCCTTGGACCCAAGGGACGTAACGTAGCACTGGATAAATCCTACGGAGCTCCGCTGATCACCAACGATGGTGTGACCATCGCAAAAGAGATCGAGCTGGAGGATGCATTCGAGAACATGGGTGCACAGCTGGTAAAAGAAGTTGCAACAAAGACCAATGACGTTGCAGGTGACGGCACCACAACCGCAACTGTTCTGGCACAGGCAATGATCGGCGCTGGCATGAGCAACCTGGCAGCAGGTGCAAATCCGATCATTTTAAGAAAAGGTATGCAGAAGGCAACCGAGTGTGCCGTAGATTCCATTCAGAAGATGAGCCAGAAGGTCAACGGTAAGAACCACATTGCAAGAGTTGCAGCGATTTCTGCAGCAAGCGATGAAGTTGGTCAGATGGTTGCAGATGCGATGGAAAAGGTTTCCAACGATGGCGTTATTACCATCGAGGAAAGCAAGACCATGAAGACAGAGCTGGATCTGGTAGAAGGTATGCAGTTTGACAGAGGTTATATCTCTGCATACATGGCTACTGATATGGATAAGATGGAAGCAGTTCTGGACAATCCGTATATCCTAATTACCGATAAGAAGATTTCTAACATTCAGGAGATCCTGCCTTTACTGGAGCAGATCGTTCAGTCCGGCGCAAAGCTGCTGATCATCGCTGAGGATGTAGAGGGCGAGGCTCTGACCACCCTGATCGTCAACAAGCTGCGCGGCACTTTCAATGTAGTAGCTGTTAAAGCGCCTGGCTATGGCGACAGAAGAAAGGCTATGCTGGAGGATATTGCAATCCTGACCGGCGGACAGGTGATCAGCTCCGAACTCGGCCTGGAATTAAAAGAGACCACAATGGATATGCTCGGCCGTGCAAAATCTGTTAAGGTTCAGAAAGAGAACACCATCATTGTTGATGGGGAAGGCGACAAGGCTGCAATCGCAGCGAGAGTTGCACAGATCAAGAAGCAGATCGAAGAGACCACTTCTGATTTCGACAGAGAAAAGCTGCAGGAGAGACTTGCCAAGCTGGCTGGCGGCGTAGCAGTGATCCGTGTCGGCGCTGCAACGGAAACCGAGATGAAAGAAGCAAAACTGCGTATGGAAGACGCTCTGGCAGCTACCCGTGCAGCAGTAGAAGAAGGTATCATCGCAGGCGGCGGTTCTGCATATATCCACGCTGCAAAGGATGTAGAAGCTCTGGCAAATACACTGGAAGGCGATGAGAAGACCGGTGCGAAGATTGTACTGAAGGCTCTGGAAGCTCCTCTGTACTATATCGCAGCAAACGCAGGCCTGGAAGGCAGCGTTATCATCAACAAGGTAAAAGAGTCCCCGATCGGCTTCGGTTTCGATGCCCTGAATGAGACTTATGTAAATATGATCGACGCAGGTATTCTGGACCCTGCAAAGGTTACCAGAAGCGCTCTGCAGAACGCAACCAGCGTTGCAAGCACATTGCTGACAACCGAATCCGTTGTTGCAAGCATTAAGGAAGACACTCCTGCAATGCCCGCCGGCGGTGCAGGCGGCATGGGTATGATGTAAGCTGCACAAACTTTTATAAGAAACATGAAAAACTGCTGCCGGCAGGTTTTGCCGACGGCAGTTTTTTTATGTCCGAAGCTGGTTTGCCTAGTTCGCCCGCGTCACATCATTCGCAAAAAGCGCAGCTTCGCTGCTTTTTCGCTGCTGCGCAGCTCCTTTTTGCTCATGAAATGGCGATCTCTTCGTAGAGCTCTATAAGCATCTTTTCATGCAAGCATGAAATCTGCTTATAGAGCTCTACGAGTGAACTGTGTCCTTCATTTTATACAAAGATTTGAGAAATTTGCCTTGTCTCGAATGGGGAAAATGTTATAATTTATCTATCAGACATTGAGAACGAAAACGTGAAAATCAGAAAATGAAAGGAGAAGCAGAATGTCTTATATTGACATCATCAAAGAAAAGGCCAGATCGGACAGAAAGACGATCGTACTTCCGGAGACGAATGACAAGAGAACGCTGATCGCAGCATCCCATATTATCGAAGAGGGGATTGCCAACATTATTATGGTTGGCAATGAAGAAAAGATCATGGATGGTGCAGGATGGCTGGAAGTTGATCTGACCGGTGTGCGCGTGATCGATCCTACGAAATGTGAGAAGCTGGACGAATACGTTCAGTTATTATATGAAACGAGAAAGCATAAGGGAATGACGCCCGAAAAGGCACGTCAGATTCTGCTGACCGATAACATGACCTTTGGTGTTATCATGGTAAAAGCAAATGATGCAGACGGAATGGTGGCGGGTGCATGCCATGCAACCGCAGATACCCTGCGTCCGGCGCTGCAGATTTTAAAGACCGCACCCGGTGTAAAGCTGGTATCCGGTTTCTTTATTCTGGATGTACCCAACTGTGAATACGGCGAGCACGGTACGTTCCTGTTTGCAGATTGTGGCCTGAATCAGGATCCGACCGCTGAAGAGCTTGCAGCGATTGCAGACACCAGTGCAAAGAGCTTTAAGACCCTTGTCGGCGCAAAACCGATTATCGCGATGCTGTCCCATTCCACCAAGGGAAGCGCAAAGCATCCTCTGGTAGATAAGGTTGTAAAAGCGGTAGAAATTGCACACGAACAGTATCCCGGACTGACCTTGGACGGCGAACTGCAGACTGACGCAGCGATTGTGCCCTCTGTTGCAAAATCCAAAGCGCCCGGCAGCGAAGTTGCAGGTAAGGCAAACGTTCTGATCTTCCCGAACCTGGACTGCGGCAATATCGGCTACAAGCTGGTACAGAGACTGGCAAAGGCGGAAGCCTATGGGCCAATGCTGCAGGGTATCGCAAAGCCCGTAAACGACCTGTCCAGAGGCTGTTCCTGGGAAGACATCGTCGGAGTAGTAGCATTAACTGCTGTTCAGGCACAGCTCATGTAGCGCACGCAAGTGAGTCAGCATGCTTGCATGATTGACGAACGGCGAAGTTGCCGAGTGAGCTATGCTCACGACATAATTGATACAATAGAAAAATAAACGCCGTCCGTATAGGGCGGCATTTGTTTTTCTTGCATCATTAACGAACGGGCAGCCTGCGCAGCAGGAAGTAAAGTGTGCCGGTGCGAGCCCGTGAGTCTAACAGCCTGCTGAGAATAAAATTGTGCAAACCGTCTCGGTTTTAGTTGTAAATTGGGATGGTTTTTGTTATTATGGAGAGGTGAGATTCAAATAACACGAACGGGGGTATACAAAAATGAAAATTCTTGTCATAAATTGCGGAAGTTCTTCGCTGAAATTCCAGTTAATCGATTCGGAAACAGAAGAATTGACAGCGAAAGGATTATGTGAGAGAATTGGTATCGCTGGCAGCCGGATCAGCTACACACTGACCGGTCATGAAAAGCGTAAATGGGACGCTCCGATGGCAGATCATAAGGATGCTGTCCGTCTGATGCTGCAGACACTGACGAATCCGGAAGACGGCGCGGTAAAAGAACTGTCCGAGATCGGTGCAGTCGGACACCGTGTTGTACACGGCGGCGAGCATTTTTCAGAAGCAACCCTGATCACACCGCAGGTAAAAGAAGCGATTATGGAATGTACCGTACTGGCGCCTCTTCATAATCCGGCGAACCTGCAGGGAATTGAAGATTGTGAGTTACAGCTGCCGGGTGTTCCTCAGGTAGCGGTATTTGATACTGCCTTTCATCAGACGATGGATGAAGAGGCATATTTATATGCGATTCCTTACCGTTATTACAAGCAGTTTGGAATCAGAAGATACGGTTTCCACGGCACGAGCCACCAGTACGTTTCCAGACGTGCGGCGGATATCCTGGGCAAGCCGTATGAATCGTTAAAACTGATTATCTGCCACCTTGGAAACGGTGCGTCCGTATCTGCGATAAAGGACGGCAGATGTATAGATACCTCCATGGGACTGACTCCGCTGGAAGGTCTGATTATGGGCACCAGAAGCGGTGATGTAGATCCGGGTGTACTGGAAATGATGGCAGGTAAGGATGGTAAGAACATCCACGAAGTAGTGAGAATTTTGAACAAGGAATCCGGTGTGCTTGGACTTTCAGATGGTTTTTCCTCTGATTTCAGAGATCTGGAAGATGCTTATCTGGAAGGAAATAATCCGGCTGCGACAAGGGCGATCAAAGCGTTTGTCCTTCGGGTTGCAAAATATATCGGTGCATATGCGGCAGAATTAAATGGTGCGGATGCGATCTGCTTTACAGCGGGAATCGGCGAAAACAGCCCGGTTATCCGTGAGCTGATCTGCAGCCCGTATCTGGAACATCTTGGCGTAGAGCTGGATAAGGAAGCCAACAATATCCGGGGCAAGGAGAGAATCGTTTCGACGCCATCTGCAAAGACCAAAGTGCTCGTGATTCCGACAAATGAAGAACTGGAGATCGCCAGACATACCCTTGCGATTGTAAAGGGCAAATAAGGCGTCCAGCCAGAAAATAAAGGACGGGATCAGGAAAAATGTCAGGAATTGAAATCGGAAATTTAGAAAGTTTGCATACCTTAGTATTCAGCAGTCTGGAATTTCTGTTTCGATATCTGCCGCTTTTCCTGATCCTTTTTTATGCGGTTCCGAAGCGGTTTCGGATGTTTGTGTTGTTTGCGTTTAGCTTGATTTTGTATGCGCTCGGGGATCCTGCGCATGTGCTGATTTTGCTCGGAATGTCGGTTGTCAACTGGCTGTTTGGGTACGGTCTGGCGACGGAGCCGGATGCAGACGGCAAAAGAATGTCGGGGCTTCATAGAAAAAAGGAGCATCCGGGTGTGAGGGGGCTTCGCAGGAAAAACATAAACTGGAGCGAACTGCAGATTTTCGAGGAAACCGTAGATCAGAGGAAAGAGGAGCCCTATAGAAACACGACCAGCCCCCAAACTGTCAAGAAGCGCAAATTCTGGCTGGCTGTCAGCGTTTTGTGCAACGCGTCGCTTCTGATCTTTTTCAAGCTTTCCAATGTGTTCGAGGAAAATATGCTGCTTCCGGTGGGAATTAGTTTTTATACGTTTAAAAGCATTTCCTATTTGATTGATGTGTACAGAAGCGGGCACGCGGAGCGTTCATTTCTCCGGTTTGGCGCATATTTGTGTTGTTTCCCGCAGATCGTTTCGGGACCGATTATGCGATATGGCGAGATGGAACAGGCGCAGCAGTTCGGTGTCTGGAAGGCGGCAAGGGCAGAAGACGGGCTGAAATATATCATTGCCGGACTGGGCATGAAGGTGCTGCTGGCGGATCGGCTGGGCTTTTTGTGGAACGATATCCAGACGATCGGCTTTGAAAGCATTTCGACGCCGCTTGCATGGCTGGGCGCGGCAGCCTATTCGATGGAGCTCTATTTTGATTTCGCGGGGTATTCCCTGATTGCAGTCGGAATCGGCAGGATGATCGGGCTTCCGGCGATCAAAAACTTTGACCAGCCGTATTCGTCCCGCTCTGTCAGCGAATTTTACCGTCGCTGGCACATGACGCTCGGCTCGTGGTTTCGGGACTATCTCTATATCCCGCTGGGAGGCAACCGGAAGGGAACGCTGCGCACGGTATTCAATCTATTGCTCGTATGGGCGGTGACCGGCTTCTGGCATGGCGGCGGACTGCATTTTATCCTGTGGGGGATGATTTTGGGATTACTGGTCGTGATAGAAAAGCTGTGGATCGGAAAATGGCTGAAAAAGAGCAAAATTTTATCCCATGCATATGTACTGTTCGTGATTCCACTGACCTGGATGGTGTTTGCAATTCCGACCCTGCCGGAAATCGGCGTTTATTTCGCACGGCTGTTCCCGTTCTTTGGCGTGGGCAGCGCGGTCAATCCCGGGGATTTCGCGAAAGAACTGACACTGTTTATTCCGGAGCTTGTCGGCGGCATTTTGCTTTGCATCCCGCAGGTTTACCGGTGGTGTGAAAAACACAGGAAAAATGTGATAGTAGTCGCTGCACTGTTTGTTGTTTTCTGGTACAGCGTATATCGGATGGCGAATGCGGCGAACAACCCGTTCATGTATGCGAACTTTTAAAAAAGATAGGATTGTGTGCGGGTTCATTGGCGCGGCAGCACCTGCAGAATGGAGAAAATATGAGCTTTTGGAAAAAATGTCCACTGTTGGCCGCAGTGATCGTCAGCGGACTGGTGATAGAGGGAGCCGGGGTTGCCAATGGGGTAAAATCCGGCGAAATAGAAAATCCGGCGAGCTGGAAGCAGCCTGCGTTAGCGACTGTTTTTATAGATTTAAAACAGGGCGTTTATCCGTGGAGTGACAGGAGCGTACAGACGGCGGCGATGGATGCTGCAGATGTGCAAAAAGACAGAATAACGGAGAAAACTGCGCTGCAGGAAGAAGGCGGCGAAGGTTCCGGTCAATCTGGAATATCTGCGGAAGCCCAAAAAAACGGACTGGATATATCGGAAACCGGCGGGCAGGCGAATGATGGAAACGGGGGAGAAAAAGCCGGACAGATGGCGAATGCTGACCGGGATGCAGATCATAAAAACGGAACCGGAGACAAAAATGAGGCAGGCGTAAGCGGAAATGCTGTGCCAGGTAAGGCGGCAGAAGAGAAGCAGGAAGCAGAGGAGGAGCCGCTCGAATTTACCCATGTGGACAAGGAGTATTTTGCGGACGCCGTGTTTATCGGGGATTCCCGGACACAGGGACTCTACGAGTACAGCAACCTGGCAGATGTGGCGACCTTTTACAGCAAGACATCTCTGACGGTCTATAATTTATTTGAAAAACCGAAGGATTTTATCCGGGAAGGCGATGAAAAGCTGACGCTGGAGCAGGCGCTTTCCAGACACCAGTTCAAAAAAGTCTATCTGATGATCGGCATCAACGAGATGGGCACGGGAACGCCGGAATCATTTTTTGAAGCCTATGCGAGGGCGGTATATAAGATTCGGGAGCTGCAGCCGGACGCAATTATTTTCGTGCAGGGAATCATGCGCGTGGCGGGGCAGAAAAACGCTTCCGATCCAGTATTTAATAACACAAACATCAATATCCGCAATGTGGAAATCGAAACACTCGCAAACGGAAAGGATATTTTTTATATTGACGTCAACGAAGCGGTCTGCGATGAAAACGGCAATTTATACGCGGATTGGACATTTGATCAGATCCACCTGAAAGCGAAATATTATCAGGTCTGGGAGAATTTCTTGATGGAACACGGAATCGTAAAAAAGTAAGCAGAAAGAATTAGTGAAAATTATCTTGACAAAGGCAAAAGGCGTCTGTATAATCGTATGAGTATGGACGAAGTCCGTTTGGATTTTGCCATGTCGTTAGGAGTATACTATGTTAGTGAATGTGACAGATGTTTTTACATCCGAAGGCAAAGTTCTTACGCAGGAGTTTGCGTGGGAGACTGCAGAGATTACACATGATGGAAGCTCTTATCCGGTAAAGAGCAGCAATAAGCTTTTGCTGAAGCTGACGAATACCGCGCAGGGCGAAGCACTTGTGGAAGCGAAGCTGCAGTTTGTGGCAGGAATTCCCTGTGACAGATGCTTGGAAGAAGTAGAAGTTCCGTTTGATCTTTCCATCGTACAGAAGCTGGTGGCACCTGACCGTGCTGATCAGGATGCTTTGGAAGAGCAGGAAGCTTTTATGGAAGGTTACTCGCTGAATATAGATAGTCTGATCGATAATGAGATTACGACAAGCTGGCCTATGAAGGTGTTGTGCAGACCAGACTGCAAGGGACTGTGTCCTGTCTGCGGGAAGGATTTGAACACGGGAGCATGCGGCTGCGATACTTTTGTTCCCGATCCGAGGATGGCGGCAATCATGGATGTCTTTAACGCGAATAAGGAGGTGTAACGATGTCTATCTGTCCTAAGAATAAGTCTTCCAAGTCCAGAAGAGATAAGAGACGGGCAAATTGGAAAATGAGCGCACCCACTCTGGTGAAGTGCAGCAAATGCGGCGCACTGATGATGCCTCACAGAGTCTGCAAGGCCTGCGGTTCTTACAACAAGCGCGAAATCGTTAAGGTTGAGGCTTAAATAATAGAATACACGTTTTGTGGGCATTCTATTGTTATGAATAACAGACGAGCAAACAAAAGGGCTTCCGGAATCTTCCGGGAGCCTCATTTTTTTGCCTGAAAACGTCAGGAAAATTGACTTTTCTACGGTATTTTAGTATAGTAAAAGATGTTACAGTTCACCCAAGCCATTTGCAAAGAGGCACGAACGAACTATAACAAAAACAAGAAAGGGCAGGTGCTTTAAGATGGCAGAACTGGTCAGAGTTGCTGTGGACGCGATGGGCGGAGACAACGCGCCGACAGAGATTATAAAAGGTGTTGTAGAGGCAGTTCATGCAGATGAACGCGTGAAGGTTTTTTTGGTAGGACAGGAGGACGTTGTGAAAAAGGAACTCGCAGCCTATTCCTATCCGGCAGAGCGGATTGAAGTCGTACACGCTTCCGAAGTGATCGAGACGGGCGAGCCTCCGGTCAATGCGATCCGCGGCAAAAAGGATTCCTCCATTGTAAAAGGCTTAGGTCTGGTGAAAAACGGCGAATGCGACGCGTTTGTATCTGCGGGAAGCACCGGCGCGGTTTTAGTTGGCGGACAGGTGTTAGTCGGCAGGGCAAAGGGCGTGGAGCGTCCGCCTCTGGCTCCGCTTATCCCGACAGAAAATGGCTGTTCTTTGCTGATTGACTGTGGCGCAAACGTGGATGCAAGACCTTCGCAGCTGGTACAGTTTGCAAGAATGGGATCGATCTACATGGAAAATGTCATGGGAGTAAAGAACCCGACAGTTGCCATCGTCAATATCGGTGTGGAAGAAGAAAAAGGCAATGCGCTGGTAAAAGAAACCTATCCGATGCTGAAAGAATGCAAAGATATCAATTTTATCGGAAGTATCGAAGCACGTGATATCCCGGCAGGAAAGGCAGACGTCGTTGTGTGTGAAGCGTTTGTCGGTAATGTAATCCTGAAATTGTACGAGGGTGTCGGCGCAACCCTGATCAAAAAAGTAAAGGGCGGCATGATGACAAACCTGCGTTCAAAGATTGGCGCACTTTTGGTAAAACCTGCACTGAAGCAGACCCTAAAGGCATTTGATCTGGAAGAGTATGGCGGCGCGCCGCTGCTTGGCTTGAAGGGACTTGTTGTAAAGACCCACGGAAGCTCCAAATCAGTAGAAATTAAAAATACGATTCTGCAGTGCATCACGTTCCAGGAGCAGGATGTTGTTGGAAAAATTACAGCCAGCATTGCAGCTGCAAAGGAAGAAGGATAAGGGGTATGGAGTTTGAAAAGCTGAAACAGATCGTGGCAGAGATTTTGAGCGTAGATCCGCGGGAACTGACGGAGGAGACGAATTTTATCGACGATCTGTGTGCGGATTCCCTGGATCTTTACCAGGTCATTCAGGAAATTGAAGAGACGTTTGAAATTGCAATACCAGAAGAAGAGGCAGAAAAGATCAAAACCGTCGGAGAAGCGGTAGAGCTGATCAGAAAGACAAGGAACGAGTGAACAATATGACTGAGGAATATACGATAGGTGAGCTGGAAAAAAAGATTGGATATCAGTTCCGGGATAAGAGTCTGTTAAAACAGGCTCTTACTCACAGCTCTTTTGCCAATGAACAGAGAATCAACAAATTAAAGGACTACGAGCGGCTGGAGTTTTTGGGAGATGCTGTGCTGGAGCTGATTTCCAGCGATTTTCTTTTCCATGAGAATCCGCAGATGCCGGAAGGAAAGCTTACGAAGCTGCGTTCCTCGATGGTCTGTGAGCCAGCGCTTGCGTACTGCGCACGGGATATCGAGCTGGGACGCTACATGTTGCTTGGAAAGGGCGAAGAGGCGACCGGTGGACGCAACCGCGATTCGATTACCTCGGACGTGATGGAGGCGGTGATCGGCGCACTGTATTTGGACGGCGGTTTTGACGCGGCACATGATTTTATCCACCGATTCATTTTATCCGATCTGGAAAATAAAATTCTGTTCTATGACAGCAAGACGGTGCTGCAGGAAATTCTGCAGGCAGAAGGCGATGGGGAGTTTTCTTACGAACTCAAAGGAGAAGAGGGACCGGATCACAACAAATCGTTCTGGGTTGATGCAGTCAGAAACGGGGAAGTGATCGGCAGCGGGCATGGCCGTACCAAAAAGGCGGCGGAGCAGCAGGCGGCTTATGAAGCAATCCTGAAGCTTCGGAAGTGCTAAGGAGCCTATAATATATGTATTTAAAGAGTATAGAAGTACACGGGTTTAAATCCTTTGCCAATAAAATCCTGTTTCAGTTCCACAACGGAATCACCGGTATTGTCGGACCAAACGGCAGCGGAAAGAGTAATGTTGCTGACGCCGTGCGCTGGGTGCTGGGCGAGCAGCGAATCAAGCAGCTGCGCGGCGCAACGATGCAGGACGTTATTTTTTCCGGTACCGAATTGAGAAAACCGCTGGGCTATGCCTATGTGGCGATTACGCTGGATAACAGCGACCATCAGCTGGCAATTGACTATGATGAAGTGACGGTGGCGAGACGCCTGTACCGTTCCGGCGAAAGCGAATATCTGATCAACGGGACACCGTGTCGTTTAAAAGACGTCAACGAGCTGTTTTACGACACCGGTATCGGGAAAGAAGGCTATTCGATCATCGGACAGGGTCAGATCGACAAGATCTTGAGCGGGCGCCCGGAAGAGCGTCGCGAGCTGTTCGACGAAGCTGCAGGAATCGTAAAATACAAACGCCGCAAGGACGCTTCCGTAAAAAAACTGGAATCCGAGCAGCAGAACCTCGTGCGTGTCAACGATATTTTGTCCGAGCTGGAAAAACAGGTCGAACCGTTGGGCAAACAGGCGGAAAAGGCAAGGGTTTATTTAAAACACCGGGAAACATTGAAAGCGCTGGACGTTAACGTATTTTTGCTGGAAAGTGAAAAAACGCGGGCACAGCTTTCCGATACGGAAGAAAAATACCGGATTGCAGACGGAGATTTAAAGGATACGACGACCCGATATGAGGGCATTAAGGAAGAATATGACCGGATTGCAACGCAGATCGAGGCGCTGGAACGACAGATGGAGCAGGCGCGGGCACAGCTGACAGATACGTCCGTCCTGCGCGGAAAGCTGGAGGGTGAAATTGCCGTCCTGCAGGAAAAAATCCGTTCCATCCGGGGCAATGAAGCACATTTGCAGAGCAGAAAAGAGACGCTGCGCAAGGAGATTGACGCACGAAACGCCGACAAAGAAAAGCTGCTGCAGCAGCGAAACGAGATTCAAAAACGGCTCGAAAAGCTGCAGGAAGAGCGCAACAGCGCTGCAGCAGAACTGGAAATCATCCAGAGCCGGGTCGCAGGTTTAAACCAGTCGATCGAAGATGCCAAAAACGCGATTATTGATACGTTGAATGATCGTGCGGCGATCAAGACGAAGATGGGACGCCAGGATACGATGCTGGAACAGGCGCAGATTCGGAGGGCAGAGTTGAATTCCCGCCTGCTGCGCGTCAAGTCCGACGAGGTACAGCAGGAAGAGAGCATCAAAAGTCTGGAAGAAGCCTTTAATACAGTGACGCAGGAAATCGCGTCGAGGAAGGAAGCTCAGACGGCGATGGAGGCGAAGTTAAACGAATTTCGGGAGACGATCGCCAAAATGGATCAGGCGCTGCGGGATGCACAGGTGCAGTATCATCAGGATAAAACGAGACTGGAAGCGGTCAGCAACCTGACGGAGCGCTATGAGGGCTACGGTGGAAGCATCCGCCGCGTCATGGAGCAGAAAGATAAAAATCCCGGCATCATCGGTGTTGTCGCGGACATCATTAAAGTAGAGAAAAAATACGAAACTGCGATTGAGACGGCTCTTGGCGGCAGCATCCAGAATATCGTAACGGATAATGAAGAGACCGCCAAAGGGATGATTTCGTTTTTAAAGCAGACCAAAAGCGGACGCGCGACGTTTTTGCCGTTAAACAGCATCAAAAACGCACAGGAATTTCGGCAGAAAGAAGCCTTAAAGGAGCCTGGGGTTTTAGGACTTGCGCATACTCTGGTACATACGGATGAAAAATACGGCGATGTCGCAAAATCGCTGCTCGGCAGAATCGTAGTCGTCGATCACGTCGATCATGCAACGCAGCTTGCCCGGAAATTCAAGTACTCGCTGCGGATTGTGACGCTGGAGGGCGAATCCTTATCCCCCGGCGGTTCGATCAGCGGCGGCGCGTTTAAAAACAGCAGCAACCTTCTGGGACGCAGGCGCGAGATAGAAGAGCTGGAATGGAAGGTAAAGGCGCATGCCAAAGCGGTAGATGAGCTGCTCGTTTCGATCGAAGACCTCAAAAAAGACCGGAACGAATGCCGGACAGAGCTGGAAAAGAGCCGCGCTGCGCTGCAAAACGCCTTTATCCGCCAGAATACTGCCCGCCTGAATATAGAAGCGGCGCAGGAGAAAAAGGATCAGACGAAAGCAGGCGTCGAAGACCTTAAAAAAGAAGAGATCGAGATCGAAACCCAGGTGCTGCAGATCCGAAAAGAAAAGGAAGAGACAAAGCAGGAGCTGGAACGTTCCGAGGCTCTGGAGGGCGAGAAAAACGAACAGATCGAGGGCTTTACGAAGGATCTGGAAGAGGCGCGCAGGCAGGAAGCTGCGCAGACCGCTGTATTGAATGAAAAAGAACTGGATGTGGAAAAAATCCGGCAGCAGTTCGGATTTTATCAGGCAAACGAAGACCGTATCGCCGGAGAAATCGCACGATATGAGGGCGAGCTGGAAGAGGTCAAAAAGAGCCTGACAGACGGCGTGGCAGACGCCGCCGGGAAAGAAGAAAGCATCAAAAGGCTGCAGGAGACCATCGAATCCTCCAAAACGACGCAGTCGGATACGCAGGATAAGCTGAATGCAGACAGCAAAAAGCGGGAAGAACTTACAGAACGGCAGAAAGGCTTTTTCACGGAGCGCGAAGAGCTGTCCGCACGGATGAGCGCGCTGGACAAAGAGGTTTACCGCTTAAATGCCCAGAAGGAAAAGCTGGAGGAGTCCATGGAGAATCAGGTCAACTACATGTGGAATGAGTATGAACTGACCCTCCGGGATGCAGCGCAGCTTCGGGATGAGACGATGAACGACCTTGCTGAGATGAAAAAGCAGACGCAGACGATCAAGGAAGCGATCCGCAGACTGGGCGATGTCAATGTTAACGCCATCGAAGATTATAAAAATCTGATGGAGCGTTACACGTTTTTGAAGGCACAGCACGACGATCTGGTGGAAGCTGAGAAAACGCTGGAACGCATCATCGTCGAGCTGGATGAGGCGATGCGAAGGCAGTTTAAGGAGAAGTTTGCAGAGATCAGTAAGGAGTTCGATAAGGTATTTAAAGAGCTTTTCGGCGGCGGCAAGGGTACGCTGGAGCTGATGGAGGACGAGGATATCCTGGAAGCAGGCATCCGGATTATCGCACAGCCGCCCGGTAAGAAGCTGCAGAACATGATGCAGCTTTCCGGTGGGGAAAAGGCGCTGACGGCAATTGCGCTATTATTTGCCATCCAGAACTTAAAACCGTCACCGTTCTGTCTGCTGGACGAAATCGAGGCGGCATTGGATGACAGCAACGTCGGAAGATTTGCCCACTACCTGCATAAGCTGACCGCCCATACACAGTTTATCGTCATTACCCACAGACGCGGCACGATGGAAGCGGCGGACCGGCTTTACGGAATCACGATGCAGGAAAAAGGCGTATCGACGCTTGTAAGCGTCAACCTGATAGATAAAGATCTGACCTGATGGTAATCAGGATAAAAAGGAGGTAAGCGGATGGCAGAAGAAAAGAAAAGCTTTTTTGCCAGACTGCGGGAGGGACTGACCAAGACCCGCAACAATATTGTCAAAGGATTTGACTCCGTTTTTTCCGGATATTCCGTTATTGACGACGAATTTTATGAAGAGCTGGAAGAGACGATGATTATGGGCGACCTGGGCGGTCGGGCGACAGAAGAGATTCTGGACCGATTAAAAGAACAGGTCAATGACCAGGGAATCTGTGATCCGCAGGACTGCCGGGAGATCTTAATCGACAGCATCCGGGAGCAGATGCATGTCGGCAAGACAGCTTATGATTTTGAAAAAGAGCAGTCCGTCGTCATGGTGATCGGCGTAAACGGTGTCGGCAAGACGACTTCGATTGGAAAACTCGCTTCCAAGTTAAAGAAGCAGGGACGCAAGGTCTTAATCGCGGCGGCAGATACGTTCCGTGCGGCAGCTGGCGATCAGCTGGAGGAATGGGCGAACCGCGCAGGTGTCGATATGATCGGCGGCGTAGAGGGCTCTGATCCGGCGAGCGTTATTTACGACGCGGTCAATGCGGCAAAAGCACGTCATGTGGACGTCCTTTTATGCGATACGGCGGGACGTCTCCACAATAAGAAAAACCTGATGGAAGAGCTGCGCAAGATGAACCGGATTATCGACCGGGAATTTCCTGGTGTCCATCGGGAAAATCTGGTCGTACTGGACGGCACGACCGGACAGAACGCGCTGGTACAGGCGCGGGAATTTGCGCAGGTTATGGATTTGACCGGTATTATCCTGACCAAAATGGATGGAACCGCCAAGGGCGGTATTGCGGTAGCAATTCAGTCGGAACTGCACGTACCGGTAAAATATATCGGTGTCGGGGAGAAAATCGAGGATCTGCAGAAGTTTGATCCGGATCAGTTTGTGAATGCACTGTTTGATACAGAGAAGGATGAGGTTTACTAAAATGGAAGAAGAAAAGATGCTGACATTGGAAAAATTTGAAGAGGCTTCCGAAGTAGTGCGCAGAGTAACGCTGGAGACAAAACTTGTATACAGTGATTATTTCAGCCAGCAGACCGGGGCAAAGGTATTTTTTAAGCCGGAAAACCTGCAGTTCACCGGTGCATACAAGGTAAGAGGCGCTTATTATAAGATGAGCACTCTGACCGAGGAAGAGCGTGCAAAAGGCGTTATCACCGCCTCTGCGGGCAACCATGCGCAGGGCGTTGCTTATGCTGCGAAGTGTTATGGCGCGAAAGCTACAATTGTAATGCCGACAACCACGCCTCTGATCAAGGTAAACCGTACCAAAGGATACGGCGCAGAAGTTGTACTTTACGGAGATGTATATGATGAAGCATGCGCAAAGGCTTACGAGCTGGCGGAAGAGCATGGATATACTTTCGTACATCCCTTCGATGACCTTACCGTTGCAACAGGTCAGGGAACTATTGCGATGGAAATCGTCAAAGAGCTTCCCCTTGTGGATTATATCCTCGTTCCCATCGGCGGCGGCGGACTGGCAACCGGCGTTTCCACGCTGGCGAAGCTGTTAAATCCGAAGATCAAGGTGATCGGCGTAGAGCCTGCAAATGCAAACTGCATGCAGGAATCCATCAAAAATGGCAAGGTGACGACGCTTCCTTCTGTCAACACGATTGCAGACGGCACCGCAGTAAAGACGCCCGGCACGAAAATTTTTCCGTATATCCAGAAGAATCTTGACGATATCATTACAGTAGAGGATGCAGAGCTTGTCGGTGCATTTCTGGATATGGTTGAAAATCACAAGCTGATCGTGGAAAACTCCGGTCTGCTGACCGTTGCAGCGTTAAAGCACCTCGACCTGAAGGGAAAGAAGGTCGTTTCGATCTTAAGCGGCGGCAACATGGACGTGATCACCATGTCCTCCGTCGTACAGCAGGGTCTGATTTTGAGAGACCGTATCTTTACGGTTTCCGTTCTGCTTCCGGACAAGCCGGGCGAACTGAGCAAGGTAGCTGCCGTCGTTGCAAAAGAGCACGGCAATGTTATCAAGCTGTCCCACAACCAGTTTGTTTCTATTAACAGAAGCGCTGCAGTAGAGCTGCGTATTACGATGGAGAGCTTTGGTACAGAGCATAAGCAGGAAATCATTTCTGCACTGGAAAAAGAAGGATATCGTCCGAAGGTTGTACAGACAAATATGTAATGGCAGCAGTTTAAAGAAAAAACAATAGAATGCACGCTCTGCGAGCATTCTATTGTCATGAATAACGAGCCATCCGAAACGGATTGAACTGTTTCGGATGGCTCGTTTTGACTTATTGCAGCTTAACAAAACGATTACAAATCGGTTCTGTGACGGCATAGTTTAAGGCACGAACCAGAACTTGCATCACCACTGCGAACGGATAAATGCTTTTAATTCCTCAGCTTGTTTGTTTAAAACTTCCTGATCCCGCTGTTGCGGCGCTTTTGTGTCGAGATGTACTTTTCCGAGTGCATGGAACAGGACAAAATCGGAAAGTGCAGTCTGATAACGGTGCAGTGTTTCCTGATAATCCGGCTCTTTGGAGACATCACAGAGTTCGAAAGGATCTTTTTTCAGGTCATAAAAGGCACAGTCCTGCATACTGCCGTAGACCAGAAGCTTGTAGGAATCCGAACGGAGCATGTAGCCGATCTTCGGATTCGTCTGGCTGCCAAACTGCAGCTCGGAAAAAGCAAACTGTCTGTGGTCGTTTCCAAGCAGAGAACGTCCCTGCATGGTAGGAGGGATTGGCTGCCCGCAGAGTTCAAGGACAGTCGGCGCTACGTCGATATTTTCAGAGAGGAAGGAATCCGTCTGTCCGGCGGCCTGCTGTCCGGGATATTTGACAATCAGGGGAATTTTGATGAGCGGATCGTAGAGATGCCTGCCTTTTAACATCATATGATGATAGCTCATGTAGTCTCCGTGATCACTGGTAAAAACGATCATGGTATTGTCATAAAGTCCTTTGGCCTTCAGCTTTTGCAGGATGGTACCAATTCCATTGTCGATTTCGGAAATCATACCGTAATAGGAAGCCATCATTGCCCGGATATCCTTCTCATCTATTTTATCGGGGTGGATCGGAGAGCTGCCGAAATTGGAATCGAAGGGGAGCGGCTGATCGGTATAACCAGGCAGCAGATGCAGGGAGTTCGGATCGTACATCGTACTGTAGGGTGCAGGCGGATCAAAGGGGTGGTGCGGGCTGATGTAGCCGACCATCATACAAAAGGGCTGATCGCAATTCCACTGATCAAGACGGTCGAGAGCACGCTGTGTAATCCATTCGCTGGAATAAAACGGAAGATCGAGATCAGACTGACAGCATTGGCAGTCATCGAATCTGTGATCTTCTGGCGGAAGCTGAAACAGACCGGATTCGTAGTGCAGATCAAAACGGTCGATTTTACCGTGCTTCATCAGAAAATGATGATAATCGTCCTCGAAGCGTCCGCAGCCGTTTTGCTCTGCCAGCTCAAGATCGGAAAATCCGATGTCCAGATAAGTGGGAGTCATGTGCATTTTTCCGACTGCGGTGGTTTGGTATCCGTTTTCACGCAGGAGCTTTGGAAAAGTCGGATAGCCGGAGGGCAATGTACAATGGTTGTCCCATGCAGCATGCTGGTGCACATACAGACTGCAAAATAGCGAATAGCGGGATGGGGTACAGACCGGATAAACCGTATAATGGTTCTGATAGGTTACGCCGTCTGCTGCCAGAGCGTCGATGTTGGGTGTCTGGATATCCGGGTTGCCGTAACAGCCCAGACAGTCCTGACGCAGCTCGTCGAGATGAAGGATCAGGATGTTTGGTTGGTTCATAATTAAAATCCTTTCGTTTGTCATAGGCTCCTCCCACTTCCCTTGGGAGGTGGGAGGAGCCTTATATAAGTGTCCTTTCCGGAGATATGGGATTCCTGACAGTAGGACGCATTTTATGGTTTTGCTGAAAGGGTGTACCTCACGAATACGCATATCGGTTTGGGAATATAGTCCATGATAATGCAAAGAAAGGCTTTTTAAAATGGATTTTCCTGCCCGATGCGAGGTTTTTGTAGTCAGACAGCACGAACTGTGGTAAGATAGAACAAGCAACGGAAAGGATGGTAGCAAGCATGCTGGAATTTAAATATGATACACAGCTCCTGATTGAAGGAGAAAATCTGGATGAGGATGAGATCAGCGAATATTTCACCGAACATTTCAAGGGAGACTGCCTGCTGGCGGTCGGTGACGATGAGCTGATCAAAATTCATTTTCACACCAACGAGCCCTGGAAGGTGTTGGAATACTGCGCGTCCCTCGGCGAGATCTACGACATTGTAGTAGAAGATATGGATCGTCAGTCCAGAGGTCTGAAGGGCTGAGAAGAAAGAGAGAATTGTCCGTTTTTTAACAAAAAACGGACAATTTTTTTGTAAAAAATATTCCTTGCGCCCACTCCTGAATCTGATATATTGGTAATGGAAGGCATTTCACACAACAACCGAAAAAGGAGAGGGACATGAAAAGTTGTATCAGTACTTACAGCTTTGAAAGGCTGTATCAGGACGGGGGATTTACACGCTTTGATGCCATCGACAAGACAAAGGAATATGGCTGCCAGGGGGTAGAGCTGGTGTTGGATGATAAAACACCGGACGGCAGCACACCTATGGAGTATGCGAAGGCATTGTGTGCGCATGCAAAGGAGCAGGGACTGGAGGTTCCAATCTACACGACGGGAGCGAATTTCTTCGTGAAGGAGCCGGAAAAGGAACTGGAACGGCTCTGCAGGCATATCGACATTGCGGCAGAATGCAAGATCCCGCTGCTGCGCCATGACGTCGCATGGGGCTATTACGAGGGCTATACGGGGATCAAAAGCTACAAAAAGGTCATCGAAGCGGTGGCACCGTTTGTGCGTCAGGCAGCAGAATATGCCAGGGAGCGCGGTGTGAAGACCTGCAGCGAAAACCACGGCTATCTGTTACAGGACAGCGCGAGAATGCTCGAGCTGTTTGCGGCGGTTGATCATCCCAATTACGGATTTCTGTGCGATATGGGCAATTTTACAGTTGTGGATGAGGACTGTGCGACGGCAGTATCGGCACTTTCGGACTATATTGTGCACGTTCACGCGAAGGACATGCTGGTGCGCTCCGGCATGAATTTTGACCCGGGCAGAGGCTATAATCTTTCCAGAGGCGGCAATTACTGGCGCGGCACGATTTTCGGACATGGAAATGTGCCGACGTTCCAGATCCTTTCTGCGATCCGCAAATCCGGCTACGACGGCTATGTTTCTCTGGAGTTTGAAGGAATGGAGCCCGTTCTGGAGGGCGTTGAGATCGGAACACAAAATCTGCAGCATATGATCGAAGTAATCGGGGAGGGACAGAGATATGTATGATTTTTCTATCGGCGTAATGCTGGAATCGTTTAAGCTTCCAATTCCGGAGGCAATCAAAAAAGCAAAAGAGCTAGGCGCAGAGGGCATTCAGGTTTATGCAACCTATGGAGAGCTTTCTCCCCACAATTTGGTCGGTGCAAAGCGAAAAGAATTCCTGGACATGGTAAAGTCCAACGGACTTGTGATTTCCGCTTTATGCGGCGATCTCGGAAAAGGCTTCCACGATCCTGCAAAGAATCCGGAGCTGATCGAGGAGTCGAAGCGGATCTTAGACCTTGCAAAGGAGCTGGAAACCAACATTGTGACAACTCATATCGGTGTTGTTCCGTCTGATCCGGCGAATGAACGCTATCAGATCATGCAGGAGGCATGCTTTAAGCTGGCACAGTATGCGGATTCCCTGGATGCACATTTTGCAATTGAAACAGGACCGGAAGAGTCTGCAGTTCTGAAAAAGTTCCTGGATGGTCTGCATTCCACCGGTGTTGCAGTCAATATGGACCCTGCAAATCTTGTCATGGTGACGGGGGACGATCCGGTGCAGGCGGTATACAACCTGAAGGATTACATCGTCCATACCCATGCAAAGGACGGCAGACGAAACTATTACAGAGCTCCCGAAGAGGTTTATGGACTGGTAGAGGCAGAGATGCTGGCAAGCCCGTCCTTTACGGAGCTGCCGCTCGGAACCGGAAATGTGGACTTTCCAGCATACTTAAAAGCGCTGGATGAAATCGGCTATCACGGCTTTTTGACAGTGGAAAGAGAAGTGGGAGATACGCCGGAAAAGGATATTCGGACGGCAGTGGAGTTTTTGCAGAAGTTGATCCGGTAAATAACAGATAACAGAAAGAAATATCCCAAAGGCGAAGACATGGCAGAAGCTGTGACTTCGCTTTTTTGTTTTGCGCCCAGCTGTGCACGTACTTTACTGCTTTTGTCAGGTATATTTTCAAAAAGTATATAAGTTAAAAAAAGGACAACGCGAATCATAAGATTGGACATTGTTTTCCAAAATGCAATCAGATACAATGACCTTACAATAGTTGTGCACAAACAATTGGGGAAAACAAAAGATATATTGTACAGAATGACGGCGTTTCGGAATGCTGATCGGAGGGTATGAAAAAGAGGAGGTTTGTTTATGAGATTGAAAAAGGCACTGGCTCTTACATTGACAGCAGCAATGGCAATCGGAACACTGGCTGGCTGTGGCAGCTCTTCTGGCACAGCAGAGACCACGGTAAAAGAAACAACTCAGGCAGCGGCAACGGAAAGTACTGCATCGGCAGAAACAGAAAGCACCGCTGCAAAATCTCTGGCAGACTATGATAAAGTGGATACGTTTAATGCTTATATGATGGGTGCCGGGATCACGGACGAGGAGTTCAACAATCTGGAACAGGCGAAGCTGTTTGAAGAAAAAACCGGATACAAGGTTAACTATACACAGATTCCGGACACAGATACACAGACAGCGATTCAGAATGCATTTATGCTGAAAGAAGACTTCCAGTATATGCTGGTAAGCAAGGATACGTTCTTCATGCTGTTGGCAGCAGGGGCTCTGGCACCGATCACAGAGTATGTAGAAGGATCGGAATATCTGAAAGACCAGATTTCCGAGGTTGGCTGGGATCTGGTGACAAAGGATGGAGAAATCTATGGTGTCCCGCAGCGGGCAGCAAAGAATTGTGCCGCATTAGGATTGGCTTATCGTGCAGACTGGTTAAAGGATTACAATGAAGCAAATCCGGAGGATCAGATTGACGCTCCCTCCGAAGAAAATGGCTATTCCATGTGCGTATCGGATTTCAGAAAGATGCTGGAATACTTCAACACCAGAGTGGCTAAGGGCGGTCATGCATTGGGAATCGGCAATGGTGTTACCTGCATGACAGAGATCCTTCCTGCATTTGGTGTTTATCAGAAATGGATGGAAACAGACGGAACAGTACAGTTTATGACAGAGCAGCCTGGCTTTGAAGAATATGCAGAATATATGACAGGCCTGTATGACGATGGACTGGTTTATTATCAGGCAACCTCCAATGATACCGGCGTGATCGCAGCCTTCCAGTCAGAGATGGCAGGGGTTGTAGAAGCGGCACACTGGGAAGCGTACACCCTGGAAACTGTAAGCGCACCGGAAGGAGAAGATCTTTCTCAGTACACAGATGATAATATTGGCTATATTTCTGCACTGGTTCCCGATGACAACAAGGGCGATGCAAGTGCAGTCAGAGTATGGAGCGGACAGGGATATAACAGTATCTGCGTATTGCCTTCTTATAATACGGCAGAGCAGAGTGCAGCAGTTGTAGACTGGATGGATAAAAAGCTGGAGCCGGAGCTGTACCGTGAAAGCGTTATTGGTGTAGAGGGTGAGACCTATACGGTAGAGAATGGAGAATACTATCCGATCCTTCCTGAATTTAATGACAGAATGGGCTATGCAGATAAACTGATCAGCGGTAACAGAGAAGAGGATAATTCGAAGTACTGGCTGGCAAGAACCAGAAAGACTGCAGCTCAGGATAAGCTGTTTAGTACGATCAACTATAATGTTGACAATACCGGTATCAAGAATCCTGTTGATATGATGAGCACAAACGATGCATATGACAATTATTTCAGCAAGGCAAATACAGATGTGTCAGATCAGCTGGTTTTAATGCTGTTCAACAGCGCAGAGGCATTTGATCTTCAGAAGGTACATGATATATGGGTGGCAGACAATGGAGATGACATCACAAATTCTATTACAGAATGGTATAACAGCTGGGGCAGCAAAGATATTTATAATGAAGTAAAGGCAAGATAACAAAAAAGAAGGATTGAATGTGCCATCCGGTCGGTTTTTGGACGGTATTTGACCAAAACTGGCCGGATGGCACAGAATTTTTTATACGGAGGCGCGTATGGCAGGAGAAAGAAAGAAAAAGCAGAGCCTCGGGCAACAGTTAAAGAGAGAGGGAAAACTTTATCTGTTCTTTGTCCCGTCAGCTCTTTTACTGATCCTATTCAGCTATATCCCGATGACGGGTCTGATCATGGCATTTAAAGAAAATCCGAATATTTTAGGCGCACCATCTGTCATTCAGGGAATTTTGGATGCAAAATGGGTTGGATTGGATAATTTTAAAAAGATCTTTACCAATGTGGAGATTTTAAAAGCGCTGCGCAATACGCTGATCATCAGCCTGGAAAAGACAGTTTTTATTTTCCCGATCCCGATTGCGATCGCCCTTTTGCTGAATGAATTACAAGGAAAGATCGTAAAAAAGACACTGCGCTTTACGATGTATCTTCCCTATTTCCTTTCCTGGGTAACGGTTGCCGGTATCTGTGCGACACTTTTGAATAAGGATACCGGTATGATTAATAATATCCTGGAGTATTTTGGGCACGAGAGAGTTGCCTTTACCACAAGCAATACAACGATCCGCCCTGTTCTGGTTATCACACAGGGGTGGAAATGGATCGGTTACAGCACAGTAATCTACCTTTCTGCCATCACAGCACTGGATACAGACCTTTTGGAAGCTGCAAAAATCGATGGGGCGACGAAGCTGCAAAGAATCTGGCATGTGACACTGCCGGGAATATTGCCGATCATTGCCATCAATTTTGTGTTGAGGATGGGAAGCGTTCTGGATGCCGGATTTGAGCAAATCTTCATCATGTATTCTCCCTACATTAAAGAGAATGCGGACATTCTGGGAACCTATACGTATCGCCTGATCCGGGAGGCAAGCCTTTTGCCGCAGTATGCGCTGTCTACTGCAGTCGGTCTGTTTAACGGTGTGGTATCTATGGTTCTGGTTCTTTTGACAAACTGGTTTGCAAAAAAATATTTAAAAACAGGACTTTGGTGAGAAAGGAGAGAGCAGGATGAAAGAAGATACTCATAGCGGATCGGTCAGAATTGTGATGCTGCTTTGCTGGATACTCTCTCTGGCAGTTTTAATGATCGAGGCTGTAGATGGACGTCTCAATAGTACAAAGGAGCTGGACGCTGTATTTTTACTTCTGTGGCTGGTGCTGGAGGCAGAAAGCATTCTGAAGCTGAAAAAGAAAATAGCGAAAGAAGGCTTTAGAGAAACCTTTAAATTTAACGGGGCAGAGATGCTCTGGGTGATTTTGGCATTCATCAGCGTAATTGTGATGTTAGCGTCGCAGAGTGGCTGGATGCGCTGGGTGGTTCTGCTCAGAGGCCCCAGCGTGTTGCGCAGATTCAATGATGAAAAAACGTTCGAAGTCATCGGTGAAATGATCGTGGTGGTTTTGATCCTGTTTTTTGTGGTACCGTTTTTCAATATTATTGCAGTTGCACTTTCGGCACCGGGACAGATTATCAACGTAATTCCACAAAATATCGATTTTTTCGCATTGAATTATGTTATTCACGATACTGCATTTTTAAAAAGCTTTCTCAATTCTATTTTTATTACAGTGGCAGGAACCTTGATCGGTACGATTGCAATGGCGATGGCCGCATATCCCTTATCCTGTCCGGAACTTCCATTTCGGCGTGGATGGATGGTCTTTTATATGATCACAATGTATTTTGGCGGAGGTATGGCGCCTGCAATTGTATTGATGAATGCATTAGGATTGATGAATACGATCTGGGCATTAATCCTTCCTGGAACAATTTCTATATACAATATGCTGCTGATCAAAGGAACTTATGAAGGCATTCCGATAGAATTAAATGAAGTGGCAAGAATCGACGGGGCTTCGGAGATGTGTATTTATTTTAAAATTATCCTGCCGCTGTCCAAGGCGATCATTGCCACGACGGCATTTATGCAGATCGTAAATTTCTGGAATAATTACACCTCATCGATTCTGTATATTACCACCAATACAGCCATTTATCCGGTGCAGGCATATATTCAGAACTTCATGAACCGCAATCCGATGGAAATTGCGGCATATACGCCGGAGCTTCTCGCTTATTGGAATAATTTAAAGACAGCCTATCTGCTGGTTGCGATTGTTCCGGTCATCTGTGCATATCCGTTTATGTACCGGTTCCTGCAGAACGGTCTGACGGTTGGAGCAGTAAAAGGCTGAAAGGAGAACTTTGATGAAAGTAGGATTTATAGATTATTATCTGGATGAATGGCATGCAAATCATTATCCGCAGCTGCTTCAGCAAAAAAGCGGCGGCAGATTAGAGGTTGCATATGCATATGGAAAGATTGACAGTCCTATCACAGGAAAAACAAGCAAACAATGGTGCCAGGAATTTGGCGTACAGCATTGTGAAACCGTGGAAGAGGTTGTGGAAAAAAGTGATGTGCTGATCGTATTGTCGCCGGATAATTGCGAGATGCATGAAGAATTGTGCCAAAAACCGCTTATGTCCGGAAAGAGAACCTATGTGGACAAGACCTTTGCTCCGGATCAAAAAACAGCGGAAGCAATTTTTAAAGTTGCAGAAGCTCATAACACACCTTGCTATTCCACATCGGCACTTCGGTTTGCCTCGGAATATGAAGCACTGAAAGGAAAGAAAATCCAGGCAGCTGCATTTTGGGGACCATATGATCTGGAAACCTACAGCATTCATCAGCTGGAACCGATGATCATGCTGATGCAGGGAAACGTAAAACGTGTGCTTGCACAGCAGTCAGGTGATTGGACACAGATCTGTTTGGAATGGTCGGATGGAAGAGCTGCATCCCTGACCTGTACGGGAAAGGACGGTGCCTTCTGGGCAAATATTGATCTGGAGCAGGAAAACCGCACTTTTCAGATCACATCGGATAACTTTGGCGCATTTATAGAGAATCTGGTTGCCTTTTTGGAAGGGGAAGACATTCCTGTGACACATTCGGAGACAGTCAGGATTATGGCAGTCCGGGAAGCCTGTCTGAAAGCCTCCCGACAGCCGGGATTCTGGATTGAGCTATAAAGCCCATTGGGGAAGAAAGCTAAATGGAGAGCCGGTCAGAGCTGCTGGACAGAAGCTCCCGGTATTTAGCTGGAGTTGTATGATAATATTTTTTGAAGGCTTTACAAAAGGAAGAATCATCAGAAAAATGAAGCACCTGGCTGACCCTTGCAATGGTATAATCCTGAGCAAGCATTTTGGCAGCGGTTTCAAAACGGCGCTGTGTATAGTAATCCTTGATGGACAGGCTCATGGACTGAGAAAATGTCTTGGATAAATAGGCATAGCTGTATCCAAGCGCCTGACTGATATCGGAAAGCTTTTTGATATCGGTCAGATTGGTATCGATATAATTACAGATTTCATAGGCAAGCGGATTGGATGCGTGCAGCTCAAGGGTATCTGTATAGTTTCGGGCACGATAATTGGAAAGATCGCGGTAGGTATGGACAATGATCTGCAGGATACAGGATTCCAGCATTTCCATGGAGAACAGCGTAGGCGCGGAAATCTCGTTTAAGGCAAGGGTAAAACAGTCAAACAGCTTGAAGTGGTCTTCTGCAATGGGATTTTCAAGATGTTCGAAAAAATTGTAGAGCGGAAGATATTTTTCAAAATCAGGGTGTTCCTTACAAAAGGAGAAACCGAGGCACATGTAGCGCAGGGGATCATCCTTGGAGGAACGGACAGCATGAAGATCATGATCATTTACCAAAAAGACGGTATTGGGAGTGACTTCATATGGAACATTGTTTCGTTCGTAAATTCCATGGCCGGATACAATATAAGAGATTTCAAAGCAAATCTGCTGATGGGGAGGATATTGATAGTCAGAGGAGCAGGACAGGTCACAGATCTGAAAAATCTGAAACAGACCCAGATCCAGGGTTTTGTCCAGAAACTCCATACTCAGATGATATTTTTTCTTATGTCTGTCAGAGTCTGACTCATCAAAAAAATAGGTTGTCCGTGCCATGGTTAAGGTCCTTCCTTTGTTGAAAAACATCTATTTTGTGAACTAGATTATACACGTCTTACAAATAACCTGTCAATGAATGAAAAAATGTTAGTTAAATTACAACAATTCAAGGAATGGGAGAAGGAGAACAGGAGGATGGACAAGAAAGGACTTATGGACATCAAAGAGCTTCCGGTATATTTTCAGGCAGATGTTGTGGTCTGCGGCGGCGGAACAGCAGGTGTATTTGCAGCAGTTGCAGCGGCAAAGGAAGGTGCGTCTGTATTGCTGGTGGAAGCGCTGGGAGGTCTTGGTGGCAGTGCAGTGAACGGGCTGGTGCTGCCAATGATGCGTGTATACATGAAGGAAGAACCCAGATGTTCCTATCTGCATCAGGATATGATGGAACATCTGGAAGCATATCTGCCGGACAGAATCAATGAAAACAGCTTTGACCCGCTGATCCTGGGAGCGGTTTTGGAACAGATGTGTACAGAAAATGGGGTAGACATTCTGCTGGATGCCGTTTTATGCGATGTGGCGACAGACAACGGAGCGATCCACGATATTGCAGTGATGTGTCAGGGCGGAGTCCGCAGAATCAGCGGCAGAGTATTTATTGATTGTACGGGAGATGGAATTCTATCCGTTCTGGCAGGAGCAGAGTATGAAGCAGGAGCACCCGGAAGTAAGATTAATCAGCCGATGTCGCTGCGGTATCTGCTGGGCGGTGTGGATAAAAAGCAACTGGGACAGTTTTTTGACAGCTTAAAGGATCCGAACACAGCCCAGTCCGGAAAGGATGGAAAGAATCTGTATGCAGATGTGACCAATAAACGGGTCAGCGGTCTGACTCCTTTTTTTGAAAAAGCGATCGAAGCAGGCGAACTCGTTTATGAGGATATGGTTTACTGGCAGCTGTTCGATGTTCCGGGAAGGACAGATGGAGTGGCACTCAACAATCCGGAATTTTTTGAATATACGGATGCCTGTGATCCCAAACAGTTGACGCAGATCCATCTGAAGGGAAAGCAGATCATCTTAAGACAGCTTAACTTTTATAAGAAATATTTTCCGGGATGTGAAAATGCCTATGTTTCCAATATTTCTGCTATGGTCGGTGTACGGGAGAGCCGCCGGATTCTGGGCGAATATGAGCTGACCGGTGAGGACCTGCTGAAACAAAAAAAGTTCGAGGATGCCATCAGCCAGGCAAATTATCCGGTAGATGTGCATGGTATGAAGGAGCTGTATCGGGATGACAGACCCCATGGAGATACAAATAAACCGTGGTATGAAATTCCCTTCCGATGTCTGGTGGTGAAAGGGTTTGACAATCTGTTGACTGCGGGACGGTGTATCAGCTCGGATTTTATTGCGCAATCAGCAGTTCGGATCCAGATCTGCTGTCACAGTACAGGAGAAGCAGCCGGTATTGCAGCTGCCATGTCGATTCAAAACGCTGTTTCTGTCAAAGAAATAAAGGGACAGGAAGTACGGGCAAGAATGCAGAAGCTTGGAGCCGCTTTTGTGTGATGCCTTGATTCATTGAAAATGCAAATAGGAGGAACTGAAAATGAAAAAAGTGATGGTTGGAATTATCGGCTGCGGAACAATTGCCAATAGTGCGCATATTCCGGCTTATTTAAAAAATGAGGACGTAGAGATCAAATATTTCTGCGACATTATTCCGGAGCGCGCAAAGGCGGCAGTAGAAAAATATGGCTGCGGCATTGCAGTGGAGGATTATCATAAGGTATTGGAAGATCCGGAAGTGGAAGCGATCTCTGTTTGTACGCCCAATCGGATGCATGCAATTATTGCGATCGACGCCATGCGTGCGGGAAAGCATGTGCTCTGTGAAAAGCCTGCGGCAAGAACCTATCCGGAAGCGTTGGAAATGCAGAAAGTACAGCATGAAACCGGAATGACCTTAAATATCGGTGTTGTGAACCGGTTTAACGATATGGTAAATCTGATTCGGGAATATATTCAGGACGGACGCCTGGGCGAGGTATATCATGTTTATCTGAGTTTTCGTGCATTCCGCTCGATCCCGGGACTTGGCGGTGCGTTTACAACGAAAGAAATTGCGGGCGGCGGTTCTTTGATTGACTGGGGCGTACATTATCTCGATCTTGTCATGTACTGTTTAAATGATCCCAAGCCCCTTACAGTGTCCGGCGAAACATTTTGCAAGCTCGGAAAAGAGATGGAAGGTTATGTGTACCGGAATATGTGGGCTGGTCCTCCGAAGTATGACGGTGTTTATGATGTAGATGATTCCGTGACTGCATTGGTGCGGACAGAAGGACCGGTCTTTACCGTACACGGCGCCTGGGCGCAGAACATTGACGAGGATGAACAGTTTGTAGACTTCATGGGGGATAAGGGCGGTATTCGTCTGACGTATGGAGGAGAGTTCACCCTTTATACAACAGAGCATGGAGCATTAGTCAAATATGTACCGGAAGTAAAGACCAGAAATATGTTTGAAACGGAAATCAATTCGTTTGTCCGTTGTATCCGTACCGGGGAAAAGCTGCCGTCTCATATTGACACAGCGGTACTTACCTCCAGGATTATGCAGGCGATTTATGATTCCGCTGCAACACACAGGGAAGTAGTGCTGGAGTCATAAAATGGGGAAGGCGGGTGGATACTCATCTGCCTTCCCTTTCTTTATAGAAAATAGGATTCAGAAAAAAAGCGGCGAAAAGAGGGCGTGGTGTGAAAAATAAGCGTGATCGCTTATTTTTCACACAGCTATTTGTGCCGTAGGCGTCACAAAGCGCCTGAGGAATGGAGGATAAAGGATAACATGGATGTATTAGAACAGATCAGGGGAGGTCTGATCGTATCCTGTCAGGCATTGGAGGATGAGCCGCTGCACTCTTCTTTTATTATGGGAAGAATGGCGCTTGCGGCCTATCAGGGCGGTGCAAAAGGGATTCGAGCAAATTCTGTGTCGGATATCCAGGAAATTAAAAAAATGGTACCGCTTCCGATTATTGGAATTATCAAGAAAAATTATCTAGACGCAGAGGTCTATATTACACCGGGAATGGAAGAGGCAGATGCCCTTTGTAAGGCAGGTGTTGATATCATTGCGCTGGATGCGACGAATCAGAGCAGACCGGGAGGCGTTTCCATGGAGGAACTGTATAGCGAAATCCGCAGGAAATATCCAAAGCAACTGCTGATGGCAGACTGTTCCACCTATGAAGAAGCGGTGCATGCAGACCATCTTGGCTTCGATTTTATCGGAACCACATTGGTTGGGTATACTCCGCAGAGTAAGGGGACTCATATAGAAGAAAATGATTTTGAGCTGATTCGGAACATATTGGCGGACATCCGGCATCCGATGATTGCAGAGGGAAATATCGATACACCTCAGAAAGCGAGACGTGTGATCGAACTTGGAGCACACAGTGTAGTGGTCGGATCCATTATTACAAGACCGCAAGTGATTACAAAACGGTTTGTCAGCTGCATGGAACAGACGGACTGAGTGAGGAATGGAGTATGAGACATTTTATCGGAATAGATATCGGAGGGACTTCTATAAAATATGGTCTGGTAAACGAAGATCTGACGGTGGAAAAGGATGGCTCCTGTAAAACTCCGGACGCAGGCCAAAGGATTCTGGAGACGATCTGTGAGTGTGTTGAAAGGCTTTTGACGGAAGCGGCGGATATCGAAGCAGTCTGTGTTTCCAGTGCCGGAATTATTGATTCGGAAAACGGTGTTGTTCAGGAAGCGAATCCGGCGCTGATTCCGGGATATACCGGGACGAGAATCGGGAATCGGATTTTGAAGCAGTTTGGGCTTCCGTGCCATGTGGAAAACGATGTCAATTGTGCCGGAATGGCGGAATATGCAGCTGGAGCGGCAAAAGGCAGCAGCAGTATGCTGATGCTGACGATAGGAACCGGAATTGGCGGTGCTTTTATATGGGATGGAAAGCTTTGGAAGGGATATGGAAACAGTGCCTGTGAGGTGGGACGGATGGAGCTTGGGACGGGTTCCTTTGAAGAGCTGGCAGCAACGTCCGCACTCGTTTTAAACACAGCAAAGCGACTTGGAAAGGTCCCAGAGGAAATCTCCGGGAAATGGATTTTTGAACAGGCACAGGCTGGCAATGAAGTCTGTATTCAGGAAATTGACCGGATGTGTGATGCTTTAGCACTTGGGATTGCAAACTTATGCTACGTATTAAATCCGGAGATCGTAGTACTGGGCGGAGGAATTTCTGCACAGAGAGAATGGCTTTTACCACGTCTTAAAAAAGGGTTGGAGAGGTACCTGATCCCATCGATCCTGGAGCAGACGCGGTTGGAATTTGCAGCGTTTGGAAACTATGCCGGTATGATGGGAGCCTGCAGTGCAGCGATGCAAAAACAAAAATCCGCTTTGGGAGGAGAAACGGATGAGAAAAGTATTGTATGTTCCGTTAGATGATAGAGATTGTAATTATCAATTTCCCTGGCTGCTGTCGCAGATGACGGAAGGGCTGGAGCTTTTACGACCACCCTATGAATGGATGGGATTTCTGAAAAAGCCTGCAGACCGGGAAAAAATCTGGGAATGGCTGTTTGAACAGGCAGGAGAATGCGACTATGCGATTCTTTCGGTCGATACACTTGTTTATGGAAATATTATCGGTTCGAGAATTCATACGTACAGTATGGAAGAATGCAGGGAAACTATGGATCGTTTCCGTCAGCTGAAAAAGCAGAACCCTCAGCTGCATATTCATGCGTTTAATCTGGCGGCGCGGGTCGCTGCCTATAATGACAATCATGAAGACCCGGAATACTGGCAGGAATACGGTTATGATATCTGGCGCTATACCTGGCTGTGGGATAAGAAAAAGCGGGCGGGGATTTCAGAAAAAGAAGCGGAAGCGCTGGAAAGCCTGCAAAAGAAAATTCCGAAAGAAATCATGCAAGACTTTCTGGAACGCCGGAAAACGGATCGGTTTGTTAATCTGACTTCTGTTGAGCTTGTCCGGGAAAATGTTTTCGATATTCTGACGGTTCCCAAAGATGATACAGCGGAGTTTGGATATGCAGCGCTGGATCAGATGGCAATTATGCAAAAGGCGGAAGAGGAACAGCTGATGAACCGGGTGTATTGCTATCCGGGAGCAGATGAGGTCGGCAGCGTGATTTTTGCGAGAGTATTTTGTCGGATCAAGCAGTATCAGCCGGTCTTTTATGTAAGGTATTCTTCGCTGACCGGCAGCAGTGTTATACCGCTGTATGAAGACCGTCCCCTGGGGGAGAGCATTAAGTGGCAGATCCTGTCAGCTGGAGGAGTCTGTTCAGAAACCCCTGCGGATGCAGACTGTATGCTGGCAGTCAACGCGCCGGGAACCTGTCAGATCGAATCAGCAAACCAGAAAAGCGGACGAATTTTTGCCTCTGATAATGCAACGAATCCGGAAGAACTGCTGCGCTATATTCGGTATTATAAGGAATATTACGGAAAGCCTGTCGGGATCAGCGATGTAACGATGGCGAACGGATGTGATAATGCATTTATGAACCGTGCGATGCAGCACCATACATTTGATCGAATCGCTGCACTGGGAGGCTGGAATACAGCAGAAAATACGAACGGCGTTGTCATTGCAGTTCTGGCAATTGCGGCATTTTATCAGGAATGGACAGATTTTCCGGAATTAAAAAAGAAAGCGGATACATTTCTACTGCGGGCTTTGACAGCAGACTGGCTATGCCAGGCGAATGTTCTGCGGCAGTTTTTAGACGAATATGCGCCGGCGCATCAGATTGAACCATATTTTTTACGGGAAAAGGAAGAAGAAAGCCGGAAATATTTCCTAAGGTGCCTGCGCAGTCTGCTGCAGGAAAAGCTGGGAGGGCGTCTAAAAGGGCAGAAGGCAATATTGGAAAATATCCGGTTTAACTGGAATGGCGCATTTTATTATGCAGTGGATGTATCGTTGAAAGAATAGTCTGTCAGGTATTTTTAGTAAAAAATCCGATTGACATAGCTCGTTTCCTATGTTAGGATAGTCCCAACAACAATTTAGTGTGGTAAATTGATGAATCGCTAAAGAAACGGGAGAATGAGTTATGAAAAAATTATCTGTAATGGTTATGGCAGGCGTGATGGCGCTTGGAATGGTTGGCTGCGGTAGCACAGCCGCAGAAGCACCGGCAGAAAGTACAGCACCTGCTGCAGAGAGCACAGCAGCAGAAACAACAGAAAGCACGGTAGAGGCTCAAACAGAGGCGACAGATGCACAGACAGAGGCCGGCAGACAGTTTGTAGTGGGCTTCGATGCAGAGTTCCCGCCTTACGGCTACAAGGATGACAGCGGCGAATATGTCGGCTTTGATCTGGATCTGGCACAGGAGGTCTGTAACAGACTTGGCTGGACACTGGTAAAACAGCCCATCGACTGGGATGCGAAGGATATGGAGCTGGATTCCGGCGCGATCGATTGTATCTGGAATGGCTTTACCATGAACGGCAGAGAAGATCAGTACACCTTCAGTGTACCTTATGTGGATAACAGTCAGGTATTTGTTGTGGCAGAGGACTCCGGCATCACCTCCAAGGAAGACCTTGCTGGTAAGGTAGTCGGCGTACAGAAGGATTCCTCCGCATTGGCGGCACTGCAGGACGATGAGAAGGCTCTGGCAGATACCTTTGCAGACCTGCCGCAGTATGCAGATTACAATACGGGCTTCATGGATCTGGAGGCAGGTGCGATCGATGCGCTGGCACTGGATATCGGCGTCGCAAATTATCAGATCGCTTCCAGAGGCAGCGGCTATGTGGTTCTGGACGAGTACCTTTCCACCGAGCAATATGGTATCGGCTTTAAGAAAGGCAACGACGAATTAAAGGATACGGTTGAAAAGACGCTTCTGGAAATGGCAGACGACGGAACCTTTATGGAAATCGCAGAGAAGTATGCAGACTATGGTCTGGTAGACAGCGTATGCCTGGGAAAGTAAGATAAAAATAGGATGCAGGTCAGAGAAAACTCTGGCCTGCGTTTGTGCGCTGATAAGAATACAGAAAACCGGATCAAAGCCGGTATGGAAAAGGAAGAACGGGAATGGATTTAGGAACGATGGTTCGGGAACTGGGAACAGGAATGCTGATCACGACGGAGATCTTTGTGCTGACGCTGGTATTTTCCCTGCCCCTTGGAATGGTGCTGGCCTTTGGGCGGATGGCAAGGCTGAAAGTGCTGAGCTTTTTGACAAAGCTTTATATTTCGATTATGCGCGGAACGCCGCTGATGCTGCAGCTGATAGTGGTCTATTTTGCGCCCTATTATGTGTTTGGAATGAAAATTTCCAAAAGCTACCGGATGATCGCGGTAATTCTTGCATTTGTGCTAAACTATGCGGCGTATTTTGCAGAAATATACCGTTCTGGAATCGAGTCCATGCCGGTCGGGCAGTATGAGGCAGCAAAAGTATTAGGATACAGCCGCGTTCAGACGTTTTTCAGGATTATTTTGCCGCAGGTCATCAAGCGGGTGCTTCCGGCAGTGACCAACGAAATGATCACACTGGTAAAGGATACATCCCTGGCCTTTGTGCTGACAGTAACGGAGATGTTTACGATCGCAAAGCAGATCGCGGCAGCACAGGCTTCCGTAATGCCTCTGATGGCAGCAGGAGTATTTTATTACATTTTTAATCTGGTCGTTGCAGTTGTTATGGAGCATGTGGAAAAGAAGTTAAATTATTACCGCGGATAATGCAGGATGCCAGAGAGACAGTTAGAGGAGCGAAGTTTTATTTCTGCAGTCAGACAGAAATTCAGGAAAGGTACGAAGTTACAATGAGTCAGATTTATCTGGAAATGAATCATATTAAAAAAACATTTGGGGAGCTGGAGGTCTTAAAGGATATTTCCCTTTCCGTCCATAAGGGAGAAGTCGTATCGGTGATCGGTCCGTCCGGCTCCGGCAAATCGACACTGCTGCGTTGTGCGACCATGCTGGAAAAAATGGACGGCGGCGAGCTTTCTTTTCTCGGAGAAAAGGCTGCGTGGGAAGAAAACGGAAAATGTGTCTATGCAAATAAGAAGCAATTAAAGGAAATCCGGAAAAATTTCGGCCTGGTGTTCCAGAATTTCAACCTGTTTCCGCATTATACAGTTATGAAAAATATCATCGATGCACCAGTCTGCGTAGATGGTGTTTCCAAAGAAGAAGCAAAAGAACGCGCATGGAAGCTGTTAAAACAGCTGGGGCTGTCGGATAAGGCAGATGCCTATCCCTATCAGCTTTCCGGTGGACAGCAGCAGAGAGTATCGATTGCCAGAGCGCTTGCCCTGCAGCCAAAGGTTTTATTTTTTGACGAGCCGACCTCGGCGCTTGACCCGGAGCTGACCGGAGAGGTGCTGCGCGTCATCCGGCAGCTGGCAGACGAGCACATGACCATGGTGATCGTTACACACGAGATGCAGTTTGCCAAAGAGCTTTCGGATCGCGTTATTTTCATGGAAAAAGGTCTGGTCTGCCAGGAGGGTACGCCAGAGGAAGTGTTCGGAAACCCGAATGCCCGTGTGAAGGAGTTCATCGGTCGTGTCATGCAGGTCTGAAAATTTTTGCGTGTGTCAAGATTTTTTACTTGACACACCTTTTTTTTTCGGGTATGATAGCACAGGTGAGGACGCAATATGGAAAAAATCGTAGAACAGGGTATGCTGTATGACTTTTACGGCGAACTGCTGACCGAGCATCAGCGAAAGATCTATGAGGATGTGGTATTAAACGACATGTCCCTGAGTGAGATCGCAGAGGAACAGGGGATCAGCAGACAGGGCGTACACGATCTTGTCCGCAGATGCGACCGGACGCTTCAGAGCTATGAAGAGCGGCTGCACCTGATTGCGAGATTTCAGAAAGTCAAGCACACCGTAGAGAAGATCGAACAGATCAGCACGGAGACGCAGGTCAGAGAACTGGCGGGACAGATTTTAGAAGAACTGTAACGGATCGCGGGAGAGGATTTGAATGGCATTTGAGAGCTTAACCGATAAACTGCAGGATGTGTTTAAGGATCTGCGCAGCAAAGGCAGACTGACAGAAGCGGACGTCAAAGTTGCGCTCAAGGAAGTCAAGATGGCACTGCTGGAAGCGGATGTAAACTTCAAGGTTGTCAAGCAGTTCGTCAAGTCTGTGGAAGAACGGGCGATCGGTCAGGACGTCATGAACGGATTAAATCCCGGTCAGATGGTCATCAAGATCGTAAACGAAGAGATGACTTCCCTGATGGGTTCCGAGACACAGGAATTACAGTTCCAGCCCGGCAAAGCGACAACCGTGATTATGATGTGCGGTCTGCAGGGTGCAGGTAAGACGACAACGACTGCGAAGCTGGCAGGCAAGTTTAAATTAAAAGGCAAAAAGCCACTGCTTGTAGCCTGTGACATTTACCGTCCGGCAGCGATTGAACAGCTGCAGATCAACGGCGAGAAACAGCAGGTGGAAGTCTTTTCCATGGGCACGAGCCACAGCCCGGTTGACATCGCAAAAGCGGCGATGGAGCATGCAGAGAAAAACGGCAATAATGTCGTGATTTTGGATACTGCGGGTCGCCTGCATATCGATGAGGGCATGATGGAGGAGCTGCAGAAGATCAAGCAGGCAGTGACGGTCCATCAGACACTTCTGGTAGTGGATGCCATGACCGGTCAGGATGCGGTCAATGTGGCAAAGGAATTTGATGAAAAAGTAGGAATCGACGGCGTGATCCTGTCCAAGATGGACGGTGACACAAGAGGCGGTGCGGCGCTTTCCATTAAAGCCGTTACCGGCAAGCCGATTTTATATGTTGGTATGGGAGAGAAGCTTTCCGATCTGGAACAGTTTTATCCCGACCGTATGGCGAGCCGAATTCTGGGAATGGGCGATGTGCTCACCCTGATTGAAAAAGCTTCGGCGAACCTCGATATTGACGCTGGCAAGGAAAAAGAGATGGCGGCGCGCATGAAGAAGGGCAAGTTCGATTTTGAGGACTACCTGGAAAGCATGAAGCAGATGCGCAACATGGGCGGGCTGTCCGGTATCCTGAGCATGATGCCCGGCATGGGTTCGAAGATGGGCGATATCGAATCGATGATCGATGAAAAACAGCTGGCAAGAATGGAAGCGATCGTGCTGAGCATGACGCCCCAGGAACGCCGCAATCCCAAGCTTTTAAATCCCAGCCGCAAACACCGTATCGCACGAGGCGCAGGGGTGGACATCAGCGTAGTCAATCGATTTATCAAGCAGTTTGAGCAGAGTCAGAAAATGATGAAGCAGTTCCCGGGAATGCTGGGAGGCAAAGGTGCAAGAAAAGGTAAGTTCAGACTTCCTTTCTGATAAATAGTGCAGATCGCACACAAGAAAACATATTTATATTTCATTTGGAGGTAAGAAAAATGGCAGTAAAGATCAGATTAAGAAGAATGGGATACAAGAAGAACCCGATTTACAGAATCATCGTAGCAGATTCCAGATCTCCCAGAGATGGTCGTTTCATCGAAGAGATCGGCACATACGATCCGAATACAGATCCCAGCACTTTCAAGGTAAACGAAGAGCTGGCTAAGAAGTGGCTCAACAATGGCGCACAGCCCACCGAAATCGTAGGCAAGATCTTCAAGGCAGCAGGAATCGAGAAATAAGACAGCTCTGTAAAGCAGACGGTTACGCAAACGAGCAATAGCTGTGGGGCTGACTGTAGCAGGCTTATGGAGGTGGATTATGAAAGATTTGGTGGAAGTGATCGCAAAGGCACTTGTGGATCATCCGGATGAAGTGAGCGTCTCCGAAAAGGAAAACGGCAGAAGCCTGACGGTTGAACTTCATGTTGCACCCTCCGATATGGGCAAGGTAATCGGTAAACAGGGCCGTATTGCTAAGGCAATTCGCACTGTGGTAAAGGCTGCGGCGATGGAAGATAATAAAAAAGTGGATGTGGATATCATCTGACATCTGAAATGGACAGCGTCTTGCAAAAGCAAGGCGCTGTTTGTGAAATGAGAGGTTATATGGAAGAAAGACTGCAGGTGGGAGTGATTGCTTCCACACACGGCGTGCACGGGGAGGTCAAGGTATTTCCGACGACAGACGATGTGCGCCGTTTTAAGAAGTTAAAAGAAGTGATTCTGGATACGGGAAAGGAAAACCGGATTCTGGAAATCGAGAGCGTGAAATTTTTCAAGCAGTTCGCCATTTTGAAATTCCGCGGAATTGACACCATGGATGAGGCGGAAAAATATCGGAGAAAGAGCCTGTATGTAACGCGGGAAAATGCGGTGCGCCTACAGAAGGACGAGTATTTTATCGCAGATCTGATCGGCGTGAAGGTATTGGATGAACAGGAGCAGGAGCTTGGAACCTTAGAGGATGTCATTGAAACCGGCGCAAATGATGTTTATCAGATTCGGTTAAAGGATGGCAGACAGCTGCTTTTGCCCGCAATCAAGGAATGTGTGCTGGATGTCGATGTGGAAGCAGGACGGATGAAAATCCATATCCTGGACGGATTGCTGGAGGACTGACGAAAAAATGCAGTTTCATATTTTGACATTGTTTCCGGAAATGGTGGAAAACGGACTGCAGACGAGCATTTTAGGACGGGCGATCCAAAAAGGACTGATCGGAATCCATGCGGTCAATATCCGTGATTACACGCAGGATAAGCACAATAAGGTGGACGATTACCCTTACGGCGGCGGTGCTGGCATGCTGATGCAGGCACAGCCGGTTTACGACGCCTGGAAAGCGGTTGCAAAGCCTGCAGAGGGCAAAAAACCAGTGCGGGTGCTGTTTATGAGCCCACAGGGCAAAACCTTTTCCCAGGAGATGGCAAAGGAGCTTGCACAGGAGGAAGAGCTGATTTTTCTGTGTGGGCATTATGAAGGAATCGATGAGCGCGTGATCGAAGAGATCGTGACAGACCCGGTTTCCATCGGTGATTATGTGCTGACCGGAGGAGAGCTTCCGGCGATGGTGATGATCGACGCGATTTCCCGGATGGTTCCCGGTGTTTTAAAAAATGAGGATTCCGGCGTGACAGAAAGCTTTCAGGAGAATCTGCTGGAATATCCCCAGTACACCCGACCGGAGGTCTGGGAGGGCAAAAAGGTTCCGGATATCCTGCTTTCCGGCGACCATGCAAGGATAGACAAATGGCGCCTGGAAAAGTCCAAGGAGCGGACGAAAGCCCGGCGGCCGGATTTATATGAAAAGTACGATTTGTCCGGACGTGCGCTGGAATATTTGTTAAAAGATAAAATGCTTCACATGGACATGATTGAGGATATCCGGAGAGGCAAAGCTGACATCCTGGCAGTCCGGGAGGACGGCGTGCTGACAAAGGACAGGTCAGGCGGTGCGTATCGGATCACTGCCAAAACAAAGGACGCAGGAGAACGGCTGCTGTCTTTGACGGACCCGACCGGCGCAGTCTATGTCTGTCATCAGAAATTTGTGCTGACGAGCATTTTAGAGCGTTTCGGGTTAAAAAATTTCAATGAATGCTATCAGGTGATTTATCCGAAAAAGAAAGCACCTGACCTTCCGGAGCCGGACGAAGCCGTTGAAATCCGGGAGCTGGACGAAACGTATGCGGCAAACGTAGAGGCACATTATCATCTTTATCATGATGAAGTCTACATCAGAGAGCGGATCGCATCGCGTCAGATGATCGGCGCATTTCTGGATGGGGAGCTGGCAGGCTTTGCAGGCGTGCACAACGACGGCGGCATGGGAATGCTGGAAGTGCTGGAGCCCTTCCGGAAAAGAGGGATTGGGAGCCTCCTGGAGGCTGAAATGATCCGGCGGGAGCTTGCGGCAGGTCATGTGCCCTATGCGCATGTATTCGTGGAAAACGAAATTTCCGTTGCACTGCAGAAAAAATCCGGCATGCGCTTTGCACCGGGGAGCGTTTTCTGGGTATCCTAGGCGCCGACGGTAAAACCGGGTGGTATTTTTCCTATTAGGAAGAAAATCCTTGCATATTTGAGAAAGCTATGTTATACTGCAAATGTTGCGAAAAAAGGAGATGGTCCTCTGTTACGGGAATCGTATTAAGAACATCCAGAAATCAGGAGGAAAAGCAATGAACGAAATTATCAGAGAGATCGAAGCTGCTCAGCTGAAAGCTGAAGTACCTGCATTTGAGACAGGCGATACCGTAAGAGTATATGGTAAGATCAAGGAAGGCAACCGTGAGAGAGTTCAGGTATTCGAAGGTGTTGTTTTAAAGAAACAGGGCGGCAGCAACCGTGCAACCTTTACCGTAAGAAAGAGCTCCAACGGCGTCGGCGTTGAAAAGACCTGGCCTTTACATTCTCCCAACGTTGAGAAGGTAGAAGTTGTTCGTAAGGGTAAAGTAAGAAGAGCAAAGCTGAACTACTTAAGAGACAGAGTCGGCAAGCGCGCAAAGGTCAAAGAAGTTGTAAAATAAGAATTGCGAAGAGAGGGGCACCAGTAACGGCAGCCCCTTTTTTGCTTTTTAGGATGTCTGCAGGACGAAACGGCGGCTGCGGAATGGAGATTTGTATGAGAAGAAAACAGCGTGGACTGCAGTTTTACCGGAAGAAAAAAGGGCTCAGCATGCAGGCGGTCAAAGAGGTGTTCAGTTGGATTGTGCTGTCTGTACTGGCAGTTTTTCTGGCGTTTATGGTGATCTGGGCGGTCGGACTGCGCACGAACATGATCGGCGTTTCCATGGAGCCGGGGCTGACGAACGGACAGGGAATTTTGGTTAACCGCTTAAAGTACCGTTTCTTTTCTCCGCAGACAGGGGATGTGGTGGTATTTTTGCCAAACGGTAATCAGAATGCCCACTATTATGTGAAGCGTGTTGTAGCGGTTCCGGGGCAGACCGTCCTGATTCAGGACGGCATTTTATATATAGACGGTAAGGCGCAGGAAAATGAAGAGATGGATCTGATCGCGTCAGCCGGTATTGCAGAGAATGAAATCAAGCTGGGCAAGGACGAATTTTTCGTGCTCGGCGATAATTGTAATAACAGTGAGGACAGTCGTTCCGCCAATGTCGGTCCGGTGCTGCGCAGCACGATCGTCGGCGAGGCGTGGTTCCATTTCGGAAACGGCACGGATGGCTGGGGACTGATTCACTGAAAATCACACAGAATATTATAAAGAAAAGGGTAACTGTTCAGTACCCTCACAGTTACAGAAAAGGAAAGAAAACTATGGTATACCAGTGGTATCCCGGACATATGACGAAAGCGCGCCGCGCGATGCAGGAAGATATCAAGCTGATCGACTTGATTATCGAATTGGTGGACGCCAGATGTCCACAATCGAGCCGCAATCCTGATATCGACGAGATGGGGAAAAACAAGGCACGCCTGATTTTATTGAATAAATCCGATCTGTCCGATCCGGCTGCAAACCGCGCCTGGACGGCATATTTTGAAAGTCTTGGCTTTGCTGTACTGGAAATCAACGCCAGAAGCGGCGCCGGGATGAAAGCGATTCAGGGCAAGGTTCAGGAAGCTTGCCGGGAAAAGATCGAGCGCAACCGCAAACGCGGTATTTTGAACCGTCCGGTGCGTGCGATGGTGGCAGGAATTCCAAACGTAGGAAAATCGACGTTTATCAATAGCTTCGCAGGAAAGGCGTGCGCGAAAACCGGCAACAAGCCCGGCGTAACGAAGGGCAAGCAGTGGATTCGCCTGAACAAGGGTCTGGAGCTTTTGGATACCCCCGGCATCCTGTGGCCGAAATTTGAAGATCAGGCGGTGGGAGAACGCCTCGCACTGATCGGCTCGATGAACGATGAAATCTTAAACCGCGAAGAAATGGCACTTTCCCTGCTTGTGTTTATCGGGGAGAATTACCCGGAGGCGTTGGAAAAGCGGTATCAGCTGACACTGGATACAGCGGGCGCAGATGGCGACGCACAGGCGTCCCTCCATTCGGCCCTCGCCCTTCTGGAAGCAGTCTGCAAGTCCCGCGGTTGTCTGAAAAAGGGCGGAGAGCCGGAATATGAAAAGGGCGCGGCCCTCGTTCTGGATGATTTTCGCAGCGGCAGGCTCGGCCGCATGACGCTGGAATTGCCGAAAAAGGAGGCGTAAGCCATGAGTGGAAAAGCAATCCTGAAAGAAATCGGAAGCACGCTTTTATATATCGTAGTTGTCCTGGGTATCACCTGGCTGGTGATCACATTTGTCGGACAGCGCACGGAGGTCAACGGAAGCTCGATGGAGCCGACATTGAGCAATAACGATAACCTGATCGTAGACAAGATTTCGTATCGTTTCAAGGATCCGCAGCGCTTTGATATTATCGTGTTCCCATTCCAGTACGATGAAAATGTTTACTATATTAAGCGGATTATCGGTCTGCCCGGCGAAACGGTTCAGATCGGCACGGACGGAACGATTTACATTGACGGACAGGTGCTGGAAGAAGGCTACGGCAAGGAAGTGATGCTGTCACCGGGGCGTGCAGGCGAGCCGATTACCCTCGGCGAGGACGAATATTTTGTGCTGGGCGATAATCGAAACAACAGCTCGGACAGCCGGGAGCCGAGCGTCGGAAATATCCACCGGGATCAGATTATCGGAAAAGCGTGGGTCAGAATCTGGCCGTTTCATAAATTTGGAGTGTTAAAACACCAGTAAGGGACATCTGATATGGAAAAAATCGGGGAAATCAAAGCGCGGTTTGCAGAAGCCGGAGAGCGCTTGAAAAAAGCCTCCATGCGGACAGAAGCAGAGTCTGCGGCAGGTCTGTTGGAAAATCTGGAACAAACCTATCGGGAAGATACAAGAAGCGGTGTACAGACGCTGATCCGGCGTTCGGAAAAGCAGCGGGAGACGCTGGAAAAGGAAACAGCGCGGATTTATCAGCTGCAGCAGTATGAACGGGACTATGAAAACGAAGGCCTGATCTGCGGCATTGACGAGGTTGGAAGGGGACCGCTGGCAGGACCGGTTGTTGCAGGCGCGGTTATTTTGCCGAAGAACTGCGAAATTTTGTATCTGAACGATTCCAAGCAGCTTTCTGCAGAAAAAAGGGAACAGTTATATGACGTCATTTTGGAGCACGCAGTGGCGGTGGGAATCGGGATTGTCAGCCCACAGCGAATCGATGAGATCAACATCCTGCAGGCGACCTACGAAGCGATGCGTCAGGCGATTGAAAAGCTGAATCCTCAGCCTGCAGTTCTGCTAAACGATGCGGTAAGGATTCCACAGGTGGCAATTCAACAGGTTCCGATCATCAAGGGAGATGCAAAAAGCGTATCCATTGCTGCAGCGAGCATTGTAGCGAAGGTGACGAGGGACCGGATGATGGAGCAGTATGAGGAAGTTTTTCCGGGCTACGGATTTGCACGCAATAAAGGGTATGGATCAAAAGAGCATATCGAGGCACTGCAGACCATGGGACCGACGGCGATTCACCGCAGAAGCTTCATCGGTCATTTTGTGAAAGAAGGTTAAATGAATAAAAGACAGGCGGGCGCTTTCTGGGAGGAAGCAGTGACAGCTTATCTGATGCGCAGCGGAGTAAACATTCTGGAGCGTAATTACAGGTGCAGCAGGGGAGAAATCGATATCATCGGGTTTCACCGGGGCTGCCTTGTTTTTTTTGAAGTAAAATATCGGAACGACGATCGATTTGGGACAGCGTTGGAGGCGGTTGGGAGCGCAAAGCAGGAAAAAATCTGCCGTTGCGCAGACTGGTATCTGTGGAAGCATCCTGCAGAGGGGGATGTACAGATCCGCTTTGACGTGGTGGCGGTCTGCGGAAAAGAGATCCAGTGGATTCAAAATGCATTTGAATACAGGAGGGCAGGGACGTGGAACAGCAGGAGACGAAGATAGCAAAAAAAGATCTGATCCGGAAAAAGACGGGTTATCCGGGGATGGAAATTCACAAAAGCGGAGAGGTGGAATATCTCACTTTTCCGGCGTTAGAACGGTTAAATATAGTGACTCATATGGTCACCAGCAGGCTCGGCGGTGTCAGTACCGGGGACTGTGCTTCTTTCAATTTCAGCTATGCGCGGGATACGAGCCGGGAGGCGGTGGATGAAAATTTCCGGCGGGCTGCAGGCGTGTTCGGGACAACTTCGGACGCGTTCGTCTGCTCCGATCAGACCCATACGACAAACATCCGCCGTGTGGAAAAAGAGGATGCAGGAAAGGGCGTGACGAAAGAAAAAGATTATCGGGATGTGGACGGGCTGATTACAAACGTGCCCGGGCTGATACTTGGCACGTTTTATGCGGACTGTGTGCCGCTTTTGTTTGTCGATCCGGTGCATCATGCGATTGGCTGTTCTCATTCCGGGTGGCGGGGGACAGTCGGTGAGATGGGAAAAAAGACAGTCGAAGCGATGCGCGAGGCGTATGGAAGCCGTCCGGAGGATATTTTTGCGGCGATTGGGCCGTCGATCTGTCAGGACTGCTATGAAGTCGGAAAAGATGTGGCAGAACCTTTTGAAAAGCTCTTTTCTCAGGAGAGATATCAGGACGTTTCCCTGAAAAACATACTGACCGAAAAGGTCAATGGAAAATATCAGCTGGACCTGTGGCGCGCCAATGAAGCAATTTTGCTTGGCGCAGGGATTTTAAAGGAGCATCTGTCGATGACGGACATCTGCACCTGCTGCAATCCGAGCTATCTGTTTTCTCATCGGGCGAGCAAGGGAAAACGCGGAAATCTGGCGGCGTTTCTGATGCTGAAGCAATAGAATGCGCGTAAAAACGGCTGCTGTCGGTAAAATCTTTATAAAATATTAAGAATATCCCGGACAGCAGATTCAGATTTTTCTGATTTAATAGAGAGAAAGCAGAAAATGGAGGGTATTATGACAAATATTCTGGTATGTGACGATGATAAAGAGATTGTGGAAGCAATCGAAATTTATCTGGCGCAGGAGGGTTACAATGTCATCAAGGCATATGACGGGGAGCAGGCGATCCGGGCGTTAAAAGAAAACGACATTCAGCTTTTGATTATCGATATTATGATGCCGAAGCTGGACGGAATCCATGCGACGCTCAAAATCCGGGAATACAGCAGCATTCCGATCATTATCCTGTCGGCAAAATCCGAGGACGCGGACAAGATTCTGGGGCTGAACATCGGCGCGGATGACTATGTGACAAAACCGTTTAATCCGCTTGAGCTCGTTGCGCGGGTGAAGTCGCAGCTGCGCCGCTACACGAAGCTGGGAAATTTAAACACGGACAATAATGCAGTGTTCCGCGCTGGCGGACTCGTGATCAACGACGAGACCAAAGAGGTTACGGTGGACGGGGAGTCAGTCAAGCTGACACCGATTGAATACAATATTCTGTTGCTTCTGGTGCGTAATCAGGGGCGTGTTTTTTCGATTAATCAGATCTATGAAAGCATCTGGGAAGAAGAGGCAATCGGTGCGGATAATACAGTGGCTGTCCATATCCGACACATCCGGGAAAAGATTGAGATTAACCCGAAGGAGCCCCGTTATCTGAAGGTTGTCTGGGGTGTCGGATACAAGATCGAGAAGCAGCCGTGACGAAAAAAGCCGGAAAGGAGTACGGGCTCATGAAAAAGAAATGGGTCATTGGAAAGAAGGACAGAAGAGTGCTGCTCATTTTTCAGAAAGTGCTGGCAGCGGCTTTTGCGGCAATTTTTGTCGGGCTTGCCTGCAATAGTTCGGTCAGCGTGGAGAGAAACGGCAGGCTGTATGAACAGCAGATCAATCTGCTTGAAAACAGTAATTCGTTTGAAAATTCCGATCTGTTCACGGACATTCTGTCCGAAGAAATCCGAGGAGTGACGCGGCTTTCTGTCATCCGAAGCCAGTTGGAAACGGACGGAACTTATAATGGACAAAAGCAGATCGATATCGCGGAATTTGCCCACAGGCAGGAAGATGTCCGTGACACGACGGCAACGGCGTCTTTTTATCTGGATGATCTGGTCAAATGGGGAAATTATGGCTTCGTGACGGAAAAGGTTTTTGCGACGAAGGCACAGCTGGACGCTTATTTCAAAGGGGATTCCAGCGTTTTTTCCGGTCAGGAGGGGCTGAGCGGGAACGACTGGAACGGGGAAACGGCAACCCTGAATGTGTTGCAGAAGCTGGATCAGAAACGGCAGAAGCAGTCGCTTTCGATGCAGATGATTCAGGAGCTTCCGTCCAGCCGGGAAGAATATCAGAAAAAGTGCGAGGAGCTGGGACTGAATTATTCGGATGCAGATGGGATGGAGCTGGATCTTTTGGTGCCCCGGTATCTGTCTGCAGAGGGAAAGGACCTGGCACAATATGCGTCCGACACAGACGAATACATTCAGCTGCGGGATGATTTAAAGACGACGTCGAAGGAACTTTTTTATAATTTTTCCGAATATTCGGCGTACAAAGACAGTTACGGTCTGGACGTGTCAAATATCCGATATTGTTACCGGATAGATCAGGATGGCGAACTCCATTATTATACGAATTTGAAGGACGATTTTTCAGATAAAAAATTAGACGAAATCACGAGACAATTTGAAGAATATGGCAGATATCTGTGCTATAACGCAGATCGGGCGGAGCTTTTGACGAATACGGAGATTGCTGCGGAGGAGCTTAGACAGGAGCTGTCCTCCTATCAGTATGCCTTTGGCGATAATACGCGGGTATGGCTGGCAGTTGATACGACGTATCCGGCACAGGACGGCTTTGCAACCGCGCGTGCGGCGTACCACAGAGTCGTTCCTTATTATGGTTATCTGGCTGCAGTCGGTATGATATTTCTGGTGGTTTCTGTCTGGCTGCTGCTTCGGGTAACCCGGTATGAAGGGCGTGTCCGCAAAGAGGGCGGCGGTTATCAGATTGAATTAAGGATTCGGGACACGGTGCTGACGGAGCCGTTTGTGGCGGCAGGAATTTTGATGATGGGTATGATCCTTGGCGTCAGCTGGCTTTTGTATCTGCTTGCGCAGACGACGTTGTCGGATGTGACGCATGCGGTGTGGTTCCCGTTTGCAGTGGGCGTTGTTGCCTTTTTGCTGGACGATGTGTTTTTATTTTTCTATTTGAGTCTTGTCAGACGGGCGAGAGCGCATACACTGTGGAGCAATTCCATGCTGCGGCTGATTTTCAGTCGGATTGGAAACGGCGTGCTGCACCTTTATGACAACGGGCACATTCTGGTCAGGAGTCTGCTTCCGTTTTTACTGTTGCTTGCGGGCAACCTGATTCTGGGCGGCTGCGGTGTTGTAGGGATTCTGATCGCGGCTGTAATCGATATCATTGCGATTCTGATGCTGTACAGCTCGAAAAAGGATCAGCAGCAGATTGTGGACACTGCGGTTCGATTGGGACACGGCGATCTGGATCTGAAGGTCGATCTTTCCGGCATGCACGGAGAAAACCGGGAACTGGCGGAAGCGGTCAACGGCATCGGAGACGGCATCAAGACGGCGGTTGAAAAGAGCATGAAGGACGAACGGTTAAAAGCCGATCTGATTACGAATGTTTCCCATGATATCAAAACGCCGCTGACGTCGATTATCAACTTTGTGAACCTGTTAAAGCGCGAGCAGATCGACAATGAGCGCGCGAAAGGCTATATTCAGGTGTTGGATGCGAAGTCCCAGCGCTTGAAGCAGCTGACGGACGATCTGGTGGAAGCGTCCAAGATCACGTCCGGCAATATTTCTTTGCAGATGGAGCGACTGGATTTCAAGGAACTCGTCAAGCAGACCTGCGGGGAGTTCGATGACAAATTAAAGGAAAAATGCCTGGAAATGATCGTCAGTTTGCCGCCGGAGCCGGTTTATATCGAAGCCGATCCGAGAAGAATCTGGCGCGTGGTGGAGAATTTGTTTTCCAATGTTTGCAAGTATGCGCTGGAAGGCACGCGGGTCTATCTGGAAATCCGCAGAGTCAGACAGGATGATAGGGAAATCGCGGTATTTACAATGAAAAATATTTCCGCGCAGGCGTTGAACATCCGTGCCGAGGAGCTGACGGAACGGTTTATCCGCGGCGATATTTCCAGAAGTACGGAGGGCAGCGGACTGGGACTGTCGATTGCACAGAACCTGACGACGCTGCAGAAGGGAACGTTTGAAATCTATCTGGACGGCGACCTGTTCAAGGTACAGATCGGATTTTCCTGTCTGGACGTACCGCAGCCGGAGCTAGAAATACAGATGAGGTAAGCCTTACAGGATGAATACAGAAAACGTATGGAAGTCCGGTTTGCAGGCGGCGAAGCTTTTGAGCGGCAGCCGCCTGCAGATCGTATTTTTATTAAAAAAAGAGCCGATGTCCGAAAAACAGTTGGCGGGATATATGGACGAAGACGAGCAGGGCGTGGGGACAGAGCTTTGTGTGCTGCAGGCTGTCGGGCTGGTGTCCGCAGAAAAAGAGGGCACGGCGGCAATCGTTGTGTCCGCAGACGGAAAGCCGGGAGGAATGGAAGACTTGTCGGATACCGATGTATTCGGGATGCTTCAGGAGAGAGCCCATCGGACAGACGATGTTCGTTTCCATTTGACAGAGCTTGGCGAGGAGTTGCTGCCGCTGTGCAGGGAACTGGAACGTTTTGGACGTTTGTATGAGGCTGCGAAAGACCTGGTCCCGGAGCTTATGGGTGGGAACGATATCCCCTGGGCAGAATCTGACGGGACTGCAGCAGGCAGCACAGATGCAGGTTCACCACAAAATACGGAAGACGATTTTAACAATCTGCCTGCGAAAAAAGTTTCTGCAAAGGACAGGCACGGTTTTTATCAGGCGGACAATGCGTTTGTTTTTTTCAATCCGCACTGTGAATTTGAGGACTGGTATTTTTATGGCGAAACCGCAGGGGAGATGACAGAGCTGTACCTGATTACGGATCCGGAATATCAGCTGTTTATGGCGGCATTGAAAAACACCGGTTCTGCGCCAAAAGATCAGGCGATGTTAAAGCTTCACTTTTCACAAAAAACAGCTGATTTAAACTGGGAAGAGGAGATTGCCTATCAGTTGGCGGAGGACACGCTGATCGGGATTGCAGTTCCGATGGAGTGAAGGGAAAGAGACGGCAGTTCATGCTCTGGAAGCGGAGAAGGTTTCATGCAGAGTTGACGTGCTATGTCAAATTGTCCAGAAGAATGTTAAGAGAACTGGAAAGATGCTGAATTTTGATTGAATTTATTGTGCAAAGTATCAATTATGCTTCCTCGAAAAATGCATTATAATGTCAAAAGAGAATATGAGAGGAGGGAACGAAAATGGCACCGCATATATTGGCAGTTCTGATTTTCGTAGTGATGTTTGTCCTGATTGTCATGGACAAAATCGAGCGGCAGTATGTGTCCCTTGGCTGTGGACTTTTGATGATCGTACTGGTGTTTGGACTGGGCATGCACAGTAAGGATGCGATTGTGGAAACGCTGAATGTGAAAAGCATCTTTCAGGCAAGCTTCTGGTACACGGCAGCGGAAGGAGAGGCATCTTCATCCGGAATTAACTGGTCTACCATCATTTTCATTTTAGGCATGATGATCATGGTAGAGGGAATGGGAAAGGCAGGATTTTTCCGCTGGCTCTGTCTGGAGATCGCAAAGCTGGTAAAATATCGCACGATTCCGGTATTTATCACGTTTATGCTGATGTCTTTTGTACTGGCGATGTTCATCGACAGTATTACGGTCATCCTGTTTTTGGCGGCAGTTACGCTGGAGCTGGCGCAGACGCTCAAGTGTAATCCGGTTCCGATTATTCTGTCGGAAATTTTCTGTGCGAACCTTGGCGGTTCAGCAACGATGTGTGGAGACCCGCCCAACATTATCATCGGCACATCCCTGGGATATACCTTCGGTGAATTTATTTCCAACACCGGCTTTATCGCTCTGATATCGCTTATTGTCATCGTGATTTATTTTTACTTATGCTTCCATAAGGAACTGGCCGGACAGGGTGCAGCGGTTCAGATTACTTCTTATCCCGATCCGAAAGAAGCGATTACAGATAAAGGTGAGTTTGCAAAGAGCTGTGTCATTTTCCTGCTGGCAGTTGTCCTTTTGGTAACCCATGCGCAGACGGGGCTGACCGTTGCGTTTATCGGTACGTTTATTGCGATTTTGACACTTGTGACACAGTATAAGGATGCAAAAGAGCTGCTTTCCAAAGTAGACTATAAGACGCTTTTATTCTTTATTGGTCTGTTTGTTGTAGTCGGCGGATTGGAGCAGACGGGCGTACTGGAAGAAATCGCCGGTCTGATCAGTAAATTGAGCGGCTCCAACGGCATGCTGATGTGCGCGATTATTCTCTGGATATCCGCAATTGCAAGTGCATTTGTTGACAATATTCCGTTTGCTGCGACGATGATTCCGGTCATCCAGACGCTGTCGGCGCTGCAGGGCATAGATTTGACTACGCTGGCGTGGACACTTTCCATGGGAACAGATATCGGCGGCAGCGCAACACCGATTGGCGCATCTGCAAACGTTGTTGGAATTTCCGTCGCGACCAAGCAAGGCTATCCGATTGGATGGGGATATTACTGTAAATATGCGGCACCTGCGACGATCATTGTCATTTCGATTTCGATGGTTTGCATTTTCCTGAGATATTTCTAAAAACAGAATCCTGTTTTGCCGGAGGGAGTTTTTTGCCTGCGGCAAAACTGAATTCTCCGAAACGAAAAATATAAGGGGTAACGGAGGGGTATGTGTATGAAGAAACAGCTGATTATTTCTGTAGGACGGGAATTTGGAAGCGGCGGTCATGTGATTGCGGAGACTCTGGCAAAAAGGTTTGATCTGCCTTTGTACGACAGCAATATTCTGGAATCGATTGCGCAGGAGAGAAACGTAGACGCCAAAACGCTGCACCGTTATGATGAAGTGCCCAGAAACATCCTGTTTTCCAGAAGGGTAAGGGAGTATTCGACCTCTGCAGAAGAAAATATCGCGCAGATGCAGTTCGAGTATCTGAAGAAAAAAGCAGATGAAGGAGAATCCTTTGTCGTTGTAGGACGCTGTTCGGAGACAAAACTTGCAGGAACCCCGGGATTGATCACGATTTTCGTGCTGGGCGATATTCCGGTCAAGACTGCGCGTATTATGAAGCTTCACAACCTGACGGAGAAAGAAGCGAAGAATATGATCGAAAAGCAGGATCGCCAGCGTAAGATGTACCACAACTATTACGTAAAGGGAAAATGGGGAGATTCCCGTAATTATGATCTGAGCATCAACAGCAGCCGGATGGGGATTGAAAAGACGGCTGATTTCCTGGAAAGTTATATTAGAGAGCGGATCGCAGAATCCGTTCAAGAAGCCTGAGACGATCTGAAAAACGTCCGGTAGAATGCAGATGGGAAAATTCCCAAGGCATTTTGCCGGACGTTTTTATTTACGCGTGCAACGAGCCAAAGTCCGTGCTTGCACGAGACCTTGGCGACTGCCGCGATAACTTGAGAAACTCGCGGAGCGTGTTTCTCATAGTTCATGACAATAGAAGATCCGCGAAACGTGTATTCTATTGTTTTGTTTTTTTTCGAGCCTTTTGCTTTACTGCATCCTTTAGGGTAACAGCATTTCCACGGACGGAAATATTGCCCATGCTGCGTAAGAAGCTGGACAGGCGGCTGTAGCCGTAATCCTTTAGGTCAAAGTCCGGATGCTTCTTTTTCAGGCAGTCGTAAATGACAGAGAGATTATCCACACTGCCGCCGCTTTTCTCGATGAGATCCGTTACTTCCTTCTGCATTTCGGAAACATTGTTTATTTCGCGGACTTTCACATAATAAGAGGAATTTTCTTTCACCAGCTCGAGCTTGGCGCATTTGTCCTGAATAAATGTCAAGAGCTTGGTATATCCGTAGTTGCGGACATCGAAATCGGTGAATTTGCTGTTTAAACGGCTGCCGATTTCTCCCATATAGGTGAGTTTCCCCTTGTTTTCATTATCGTTGATGACAGAAATGATGGCTTCTTCGATATCGGCGATCGGGGTGACTGCATTCGCTTTGACGCTGCGGTCGGAGGAAAAGTCTTCATGCAGTTCGGCGGTCTGACTTTCGGAAAGGGTAACACTTGCTTCAAAAATCAGATTCAGATGGATGAATTTGTTGCACGCTTTTGTGAGGGCGGCAGGGGTTTTGGATTCTCCCATACCAATCACGTACATATTGGCTTCCCGCAGGCGCATGGCGAGCCGGGTAAAATCGCTGTCGCTGGTGACGAGACAGAAACCGTCTACATTGCCGGAATAGAGGATGTCCATCGCGTCGATGACCATCGTCATGTCGGAAGAATTTTTGCCCGAGGTATAGTTAAACTGCTGAATCGGTGTGATGGAATTCTCCAGAAGAATATTTTCACTCCAGCCGTTATTTTTTGTCCAGTTACCGTAGATGCGGCGATAAGTGGCAAAGCCGTAGGTTTCGATTTCATTAAAAATGATAGATGCATATCTGGAACTGACGTTTTCTGAATCGATCAGTACTGCGATCTGCATTTTGGATTCATTCTGGTCCATGTATGACACTCCCGTTTTTCTTTCAGTATAACTCGTCCGGAGGTGTTTTGCAAAGGAGTTTTCTGTATCCTTTTTAAAACGATAGATTTTGCTGTTTTCCTGCAAATTTTCGATTTTGAAATGCAAGTTATCCCTTTTCAGAGAAGAGCAAATCAGATATAATAAACATAAGCTGTAAAACGAAAAAGGAATACAAAAGAGCAGCGAAAGGGAGATTTTGATATGGAGACATCACTTTTTCAGATCAGGCAGAGAGAAAGTTTTGGGTTTTCCGCAGAGAATCCAACAGGAACCAGAGAAGGCGGCACGCATGCAAAGGACTGCGAAAAATTGCGTCCCTGTATCGATATTGAGCCGGGAGAAACGGTTGTTTTATGCGATACCGACGGACCGGGTATGATTACGCATATCTGGTTTACCGGCTATGTGGGACATTCCTTTGTGATGAGAATCTATTGGGATAATGAGGAGTTCCCTTCGGTAGAAGCACCGATTTCCGCATTTTTCGGATGTGCTTATGATGAGAATTTCAAGGACAGGGATGGAAAGTATGTTGTATTGAACGCTGCGACGATGCTGACTGCACCGGGACGCGGCTATAACAGCTACTGGGAGATGCCTTTTTACAAGCATTGTAAAATTACAATGGAAAACAGAGGAGAGCAGAAGCAGACGCTGTTTTATATGATTTCCGGCTGGCACGGGGAAATTCCGGAGGACAGCGGATATTTCCATGCAGTTTACAGACAGGAGCATCCGGTGCAGAAAGGACGTTCCTATACTGTGCTGGACAACGTTGAGGGTCCCGGAATGTTTGCCGGTGTTTGTTTTTCCTCCGGCATGAATGGCAACAACACCTGCTGGGTAGAAGGCGAGATCAAGATGTATATTGATGGTGCGAAATACCCTTCCATGAATTATACCGGTACGGAGGATTATTTCTGCGGATCTTACGGATTCGGAAATGATATTATTTTGAACAAATATCAGACCTTCTCCGGATTGTATACCGGATTATATGCGATCCTTGGCGATAACGAAGAGTTTTACAACCAGCAGCAGCGCTTTTTGCTTTACCGCTTCCATGTAAAAGATCCGGTTTATTTTTCGAAGAGTTTTAAGATGACAATGGACAACCTTGGCTGGACAGGACCGAGATACGATGATTATACCTCTGTGGCGTTCTGGTATCAGCAAAAGCCCGGAAAACTGCCGTTTGAGCTTCCTGCAGATGCAGAGATGGTGATGAAGTAAACTCTGACTGATTTTGGAACGTAGTGGACAGCAAACAATAGAATGCACGCCTGCGAGCATTCTATTGTCATGAACAAAAAAGAGCGAACCATTCTGCACCTTGCAGTGGTTCGCTCTTTTCTTGTACACTTTTACAAATAAGATTCCCGCTTGTTGTATTTTTCCAGAATTGTACGGATCTTCTCGGTAGGAGTCAGGACGTTGGACATGGAAACATCGTGGTTCATGAAGTCGATGATTGATGCCAGGAACTTGCTCATGTCCGCTTCGATGTAGTAAGGGCGGGAGAGCAGCTCGGGAATCTGGTAGGTGAGGTTGGTGGTGATTACCTTGTCGAACCATCCCTTTTCATAGGCTTCATCGAATGCAGCCATGCCGTCTGTGAACAGGCCGAAGGTCGTACAGATGAATACACGTCTTGCATTCATTTCCTTTAACTGACGGGCGGTATCAAGCATACTTCCGCCGGAGGAAATCATATCATCGACGATCACAATATCCTTGCCGTCAATATTATCTCCTAAGAATTCATGTGCAACGATGGGATTTTTGCCATTTACGATCACGGAGTAATCGCGGCGCTTATAGAACATACCGATGTTGACACCGAGCACATTTGCAAAATAAGTGGTACGGTCGAGTGCACCTTCATCCGGGCTGATAACCATCATATGATCCTTATCGATGATGAGATCCGGCACGTTGTCGAGCAGGGCACGCATGAACTGATACGGAGGGGTAAAGTTATCGAAGCCGCACAGAGGGGTTGCGTTCTGTACTCTGGGGTCGTGCGCATCGAAGGTGATAAAGTTGGTAACGCCCATTTCAGCGAGCTCTGTCAGTGCATAGGCACAGTCCAAAGATTCACGGCCGCTTCTTTTGTGCTGACGGCCTTCATACAGGAAGGGCATAATGACATTGATTCTCTTTGCCTTACCTTCTACGGCAGCAATCATTCTTTTTAAGTCCTGATAATGGTCATCGGGAGACATATGGTTGGTATAGCCGTTTAAAGAATAGGTCAGGCTATGGTTGCAGACATCGACCAGAAGATAGAGGTCGGTACCGCGGACGGATTCGTGTAGTTCACCCTTGCCTTCCCCACTGCCGAAACGTGGGCAGCTGGCGTCAACCAGATAGTTGTTTTCGATATAGCCGCGGAATGCAGGATCGTCATGTACGGTCTTGCGCATATTTCTGCGGAATGTTACGAGATAATCATTGACATTTCTGCCGAGCTTCTCTGCGGAGTTTAACGCAATGATTTTCAGAGGGCCAACGGGAAGTGCATTTTCCAGTTCGCGTAAATTAGGCATTTGATTTTCCTCCATTATATCCTGATGGAATTCATCAGACAGTACATTTACCTTTCATTTATATCATCCGCCTGTTGGCGCGTCAAGAAATTTCTCGTGACAGAGCGGGATTTTTCTAGTAAAATAGGAAGGTACAGGAATTGGATTCAAAAAAAGAAGAATTTCCGATCAGAAAGCATGCAGGAGTAGGATAGTTCATGAAGAAGCAAAAAGGGCATTTGATTAAAACTGTAAAACCGGACAGCATCGCAGAGGAGATGGGGATAGAACCCGGAGATCGCCTGCTGGAGATCAACGGTGAAACGGTAGAAGATATTTTTGATTATCAATATATGATCGAGGAAGAGTATGTGGAGGTGCTGATCGCCAAGCCGTCCGGGGAAGAATGGCTGTTGGAGATCGATAAGGATTACGCGGAGGATCTGGGGGTCGAGTTTGAAAACGGACTGATGGACGATTACCGTTCCTGCAGCAACAAATGTATTTTCTGTTTCATCGACCAGATGCCGAAGGGAATGCGGGAAACACTGTATTTTAAAGATGATGATTCGCGTCTTTCCTTTTTGCAGGGCAACTATGTGACGCTGACAAACATGTCTGACAAGGATGTGGAACGTGTGATCAAATATCATATGTCTCCGATCAATATTTCCTTTCAGACCACAAATCCGGAGCTGCGCTGCATGATGCTGCACAACCGTTTTGCAGGCGACGCGCTCAAAAAGGTTGATCGCTTTTACGAGGCGGGCATCGAGATGAACGGTCAGATCGTTTTATGTAAGGGAGTCAACGACGGTGCAGAGCTGGAACGCAGCATTTCCGACATGTCGAAATATTTGCCGCATCTGCGCAGTGTGTCGGTTGTGCCGGTTGGACTGTCGAAATACCGGGAGGGGCTGTATCCTCTGGAGCCCTTTACAAAAGAAGAGGCGCAGCAGGTGCTTGCGACGATCCACAAATGGCAGGAAAAGCTTTTTCCAGAGTACGGTCTGCATTTTATCCATGCCAGCGACGAATGGTATATCCTGGCGGAAGAGGAGATTCCGGACGAGGATAACTACGATGGGTATCTGCAGCTGGAAAATGGTGTCGGCATGATACGGCTTTTGCTGGAGGAATTTGAAGATTCCCTGCGGCAGCTTCGGAAAAGCGGCGCGATGGAGCGCTGGAATCACAGAAAGCGGGAAATTTCTACAGTAACCGGCAGAATTGTCGCACCTTATATCGAACGGATGGCGAGACGGATGGAGGAAGAATTTCCGGGGCTCTGCGTCCATGTGCATCCGATCCGCAACGACTTTTTTGGGGAACGGATTACGGTAACAGGGCTTTTAACCGGACAGGATATCATGGCGCAGTTAAAGGGCGAGCATCTGGGCGAAGAGCTGCTGCTGCCGATCAACGTCCTTCGAAGCGGCGAAAGGGTGCTGTTGGACGACTATACGGTTGAGGATATTTCCAGCGCTTTACAAGTACCCGTGAATATTGTAAAATCAAGCGGATATGATTTTACGGAAAGTTTGCTGGGCAAATTTTAACCCCAGTCTGGAAACTGCAGCTGCGCAGTTTAGAAAAATCAGCGCATTGCCAAAGGACAGGCGGGAGAAATGTTGTCCGTTATAAGGAAAGGAGCATATATGGCAAGAAAAAGAAAGCCAATCGTTGCAGTAGTTGGCAGACCCAATGTCGGAAAATCGACACTGTTCAACGCACTGGCGGGAGAGATGATCTCCATCGTAAAGGATACACCGGGCATTACAAGAGACCGTATTTATGCGGACATTTCGTGGTTGGATAAAAATTTTACCCTGATTGATACCGGCGGTATCGAGCCGGATTCCGGGGACATCATTTTGTCCCAGATGCGGGAGCAGGCACAGATCGCCATCGACACAGCGGACGTGATTCTGTTTATGGTAGATGTCAAGCAGGGATTGGTGGATGCAGATTCCAAGGTAGCGGATATGCTGCGCCGTTCCCACAAGCCGGTGGTTTTGGTGGTCAACAAAGTAGACAGCTTCCAGAAATACATGGCGGATGTCTATGAGTTTTATAATTTGGGGATCGGTGATCCGTGGCCGATCTCTGCGGCAAACCGGATGGGGATCGGCGATATGCTGGACGAAGTTGTACGTCATTTCCCTGAAGATGCAGAGATGGAAGAGGAGGATGATCGTCCGAAAATTGCGATTGTCGGAAAACCGAATGTCGGCAAATCGTCCATTATTAACCGCTTGATCGGTGAAAACCGGGTGATCGTTTCCAATATTGCAGGTACAACGCGGGATGCGGTGGATACCGAGGTAGTGCATAACGGAAAAGAGTACATCTTCATTGATACGGCAGGTCTTCGACGCAAAAATAAAATTAAAGAAGAGCTGGAGCGTTATATGATCGTTCGCACCGTCAGCGCGGTAGAGCGCGCCGATGTCGTCGTGCTTGTCATCGATGCGGAAGAGGGCGTGACCGAGCAGGATGCCAAGATTGCCGGAATTGCTCATGAGCGGGGCAAGGGCATGATCATTGCGGTCAACAAGTGGGACGCCATCGAGAAAAATGATAAGACGATTTATCGTTTCCAGGAAAAGATCCGAAACACCCTTTCTTTTATGCCGTATGCAGAGATTATTTTCATTTCTGCACTGACCGGGCAGCGTCTGCCCAAGCTGTTTGAGACGATCGACGCAGTCATTGAGAACCATGCGCTGAGGGTTGCAACGGGCGTATTGAATGAAATTATGGCGGAAGCGGTTGCATTGCAGCAGCCTCCGACGGACAAGGGAAAGCGTCTGCGGCTGTATTACATTACGCAGGTATCGGTAAAGCCTCCGACATTTGTTATTTTCGTCAACGATAAAGAGCTGATGCACTTCTCGTATACGAGATATATAGAAAATAAAATCCGCGAGGCGTTTGGGTTCCGCGGAACACCTCTGAAATTTATTATCAGAGAGAGGAAGGAGAATAACGAATGATGGAACGTCTGGTCTGTGTAGCCATCGGCTATCTGTTCGGTCTGTTTCAGACTGCCTATATTTATGGAAAGCTGCATGGAATTGATATCCGCAATTACGGAAGCGGCAATGCGGGAACGACAAATACGCTGCGCGTGCTCGGTACAAAGGCAGGATTGATCGTACTGGCAGGAGATATTTTAAAATGTATCCTGGCAATCGCAGCAGTGCGCTTGTTGTTTGCAGGCGGTGTGCATGAGGATATGTATTATCTGCTTGCGATGTATGCGGCACTCGGTGCGATTCTGGGACACGACTATCCGTTTTATTTAGGCTTTAAGGGCGGCAAGGGCATTGCTGCGACAGCAGGCCTGATCCTGGCGATCCATCCGGCATTTATCCCAATGGGTGTGATCCTGTTTTTCGGTACCTTCCTGCTGACGCATTATGTTTCCCTCGGTTCCCTGTTGGTTTATGCAGGATTCCTGATCGAAATGGTGATTATGGGACAGATGGATCTGTTTTCCATGCCGGTCGGACACCGGACTGAGATGTATGTGATCGCGGCGTTTCTGACGGCAATGGCGTATTGGAAGCACCGGGAGAATATCAAACGTCTGCTTTCCGGTACAGAACGCAAGACCTATCTTTTTAAGAAAAATAAAGAAGCGCTGAACTAAGAAACAAAGCAGATATAAATTAGAGTAGGATGGTAAAAACTATGGCAAAAATCGGTATGATCGGTGCAGGCAGTTGGGGCACTGCGTTGACCTGGCTTTTGACAAATAACGGACATCAGGTAACGGTCTGGAGCGCACTTGCAGATGAGATTACGATGCTGCAGGAAAAGCATGAACAGACCTCCAAGCTGCCGGGAGTCATTCTGGATGACAGTGTGGTATTCACGACAGATTTAAAGGCTGCTGTGGAGGGGATGGATCTGCTCGTTTTGGCAGTTCCGTCCCCGTTTACCAGAAGCACGGCGCATCAGTTAAAGGATGTGGCAGCACAGAGACAGATCATCGTAAACGTTGCAAAGGGCGTGGAAGAAAACACGCTGATGACGCTTTCTCAGATCATTGAAGAAGAGGTTCCGCAGGCGGAGGTGGCAGTACTTTCCGGTCCATCCCATGCAGAAGAGGTGGGCAAGGGAATCCCTACGACGATCGTTGTCGGTTCTAAGAAAAAAGAAATTGCGGAAAAAATCCAGAGCATTTTTATGAACCCGGTATTCCGCGTGTATACAAGCCCGGATGTGCTTGGTATCGAGCTGGGTGCAGCGCTTAAAAATGTCGTTGCGCTGGCAGCGGGCGTTGCAGACGGCTTAGGATACGGCGATAACACCAAGGCTGCACTGATTACGCGAGGTATCACGGAAATTGCACGCCTGGGCACTGCGATGGGCGGACGCCGTGAGACGTTCTTTGGACTGAGCGGAATCGGCGACCTGATTGTAACCTGTGCCAGCATGCATTCGCGAAACCGGCGCGCAGGCATCCTGATCGGAAAAGGATACACGATGGAAGAGGCCATGAACGAAGTCAAGATGGTCGTTGAGGGCGTGTATTCTGCAAAGGCAGCACTTGGACTTGCGAGAAAATATGAGATATCTATGCCGATCATCGAGCAGGTCAATCTGGTGCTGTTCGGCGGAAAGCCCGCAAAGGAAGCAGTGGCAGATTTGATGCTGCGGGATAAAAAAGTAGAAATCTCCGATACAGAGTGGGAATGAAGCAAAAAAAGAGAGCCGGGAGGCTCAATGTCATTAAGTTAAGAATTTTGACATAATTATAAAACACATCATATTTGCAATTGTTTGATAAATATGATGTGTTTTTTCTTTTGTCTATTTTGCAGCACAACAAAAAGACAGATTGTTTATCTGTCAAAAAAAACTTATAATTATCTATGATTAAGCCACTCTATATAGAAAGCTTACAGATGCCTGGGGTTTGACTTTGCGATGGTCTTTTCGACCAGGTCTTACTGGTAATACATGCTTTTCTATTAGGTTAATCACATCAGGTGGACTAAGATTGCGTTTATTACGGAGATATTCTCTACAAATATAAATGGCGATTGTAAAGTTCACCTGTTTTGTTTTATCATTGTTTTTCATTTGTCTTATTACATGTGTTGTTATTAATTCACAATAGTTATACAAAAGTAATCGCGCATATATTTCTTGTTTAATAAAATCTGGTTTTCGTGCATGGAAACTTGTTAATCCTATGGCATATTTTAATTCTCTGAATGAAGTTTCTATTCCCCATCTCAAATGATAGATTTCCTTTATTTTTTTTACATCAAAAATATTTCTATCAAGATTTGTAATTATTATTTCATAAGAATTAGACCCTATAGGAAATCTAATAATACGAAATGATAATTCGTATGTTTTATCACTTTTTCGTGGAAGATAATCAAACACTTGATTTACAGGCATCCACTTATAGCCTGCATTTTTTGTGGTCTTTGTATTTTTCCTCGAAAAAATCTGAGTGATATCTATATCAAACTCATCATTTGGAGGAAGATTTAACCCAGATGCAATTCCATTACTATTTTTATCTTTGACACGTATAGCGAATTTCCATCCTTTTTCAATTGCATGTGCAAAAATGTTATAGTTTTCATATCCTCTATCAGCAACAAGAATAACATTCTCTAGTTTCGATCTGTCAATCATTGTTGCACATGCTCTAAACTCGTTACAATCTGCTGCTGTTTGCACTAAAACATCGGTGTATATACGATTCAAAACATCATAAAAGACGTTTAGATGTAGTTTATTAACAATTGAACCATGCTGATTACGTTCCCAAAAAGTTTCTGGATCCTTTTGATTGGTTGCAATGGTCAAGTTACTTCCATCACATGCAATTAAACGATAACCATGATAATTATTATTAGTTGGAAGGTTGTCATCCGTAAAAGATTTAAACAAATATTCAAAAGCCTCTGGAAGTACTTTTGAACGTTGTTGCGTAAATGCTGACACAGACGGAGTATTTTTGTTAAAATCAAAGAAATCAAGTAGTTCTTTACTCATAGTAGCTCCACCCGAATTCATCATGATTCCTATAAAAGTTTTGAAATCAATTTTCCGTTTTCGAGAGAAATCGACATTGGGGTTTCGAAGAAATAAACATGGATTGTTAGCTAATTCCGAAATATGATTCTTTAGAGAATTTGAAACTTGATTAATATAATTGCTCATATGCGTTACCTCCTTGCAATCAAGATGTTCTTAATTACAAGGGCCGCTTTCGCTACCTCATTATCATTCAATAGCGAAAGCGGCCGCACATTTCGAATCATATGTCAAGCATTTATTACAAAATAAAAAGACCCTAGCATCATCTCTGATGCTAAGATCTTGATTGGTCATCTTAACTTAATGACATTGCCGGGAGGCTCTCTTTTTTTGCGCTACTTTCGAATTTCCGCAGGAAATTTGAAAGGTTCTATCTAAAAGAGAGCCGGAGGCTCTCTTTTTTTGCGCTACTTCTGAATTCCCGTTAGGGAATTTAGAAGGTTCCTTCTTATCGGATCGCTTCTACGATCGTGCGTGTTGTCTTAGGCTTGTTCATGGAATAAATATGGATGCCGTCTGCACCGTGCTGCTTTAAGTCGAGGATCTGGCGGATCGCATAATCGATACCGGCTTTTCTCATGTCTTCCGGGTTTTCTCCGTAAGTTGCAATGATGTCGGCAAGCTCTTTCGGAACGGAAGAGCCGGAGAGGGTTACCGTCGTACCGAGCTGCTTTGCGGAAGTGATCGGCATGATGCCTGCGCAGACGGGAAGCGTAATGCCTGCATGGTTTTTCTTTTCCAGGAAACGGTAGAAGCTGTCATTTTCAAAGAACAGCTGAGTGATCAAAAACTCTGCACCAGCTTCCTGTTTTTCTTTCAGGTAAGCAATATCGCTGTCAAGGCTTTCTGCTTCGAAATGCTTTTCAGGATAGCATGCGCCTGCAACTTCCAGATCGGTATGCTCCTTTAAGAAGCGGGTCAGGTCGGAAGCATGGGCAAAAGCACGGTTTTCAAACTGTGTATCATCCATCCAGGTCGGTCGGTCACCGCGAAGTGCCAGTACATGGGAAAGACCCGCCTGCTTCATGTCATCGGTAACGGCGAGAATGTCCTCTTTGGAGGAGCCGACGCAGGTCATATGGGCAATTGCCGGGATGTGGAGACTGTTCTGGATGAAGGAAGCCAGCTCCACCGTGCGTTTGGAGCGGCTGCCGCCTGCGCCGTAGGTTACGCTGATAAAATCCGGCTGCAGCTCGGAAAGCTGCTGCAGAACGTTCTGTGCGTTTGCAAATTCGTCATCCTTCTTGGGAGGAAATACCTCAAAGGAAAGGGTTTGTTTCTGGGAAAATAAATCTTTAATCATAGGTAAGAAATCCTTTTCTGTAGTATGCATCAAACAAACCTGGGTTCAGGAACTGCTTGATTTTGAATCTTAAATATCGTACCATGAACTTAGCTGTAATTCAAGCTTGGTATGAGCAAAAATGAATGGAGGATAGTGAGAAAAATAAGCGTGATCGCGTATTTTTCTCACAGCTATTTGTGCCGCAGGCGTCACAAAGTAGCTAGGATCGCAGAGCAGAACTGAAACTTCTGCTCGTGGTTCCTTCGGCGCAAAGCGCCTGCGGAATGGAGGATAGTATGAAGCTGGAAACATTGATGAGTATCAAAGAACGCAGAAGCGTGCGTTCTTACCGTAAAGAACAGATTTCTTCGGAAGAACTGAATGCAGTTCTGGAGGCTGGAACTTATGCGGCGTCCGGGATGGGACGTCAGCCGGCGAAGATGGTTGTGGTTCAGGAGCCTGAATTGATTGCAAAGCTTTCCAAAATGAACGGGGCGGTTATGGGAGCAGATTCCGATCCGTTTTATGGAGCGCCTACTGTAGTGATCGTTTTTGCAGATACAAATGCCGGGACATGGCTGCAGGACGGTTCGCTCGTGATGGGCAATCTGATGCTTGCTGCTTATGCAGTCGGGCTTGGCTCCTGCTGGATCAACCGCGCAAAGGAGATGTTTGAAAGCGCAGAAGGCAAAGCACTGATGAAAGAATGGGGAATTGCAGATACCTATGCTGGCGTTGCCTGCTGTATCTTGGGCTATGCGGACGGTCCGCTGCCGGAGGCAAAGCCGAGAAAGAGCGATTACATCGTACGAGTGTAAGAAGAGAACAGCCCCGGTTCTTATCTGGAACGATAGGAACTGGGGCTGATTTTGTAATAGTTGCGGAAGCAGGCGCCGCAGCCGATACGGTGCCTGTTTTAAAAGAAGGGAAAGTCTGTGGCATCGAACTGATGAAAATCTTTTTAGAAAAAGAAAGTACAGAAATGTCAAACAGCCTGTATAATAGAGCAGAAGTGGATGAAACACAAAATTACAGAGGGAGAAACGGAATGGTAAAATTTTTACGGGAGGCGGCCCATGTTGTGCCGTCGAAGCGCCAGCTGGACTGGTATGCGCTGGAAAGCTATGCGTTTATTCATTTTGGGGTAAATACCTTTACGAACCGGGAATGGGGAGAGGGAACCGAACCGGAATCGATTTTTAATCCGAAAAAGCTGGACTGCGATCAGTGGGTGGAAGCGATCAAGGCAGCAGGCATGAAGGGAATGGTGCTGACTGCAAAGCATCACGACGGCTTCTGTCTTTGGCCTTCCAAATATACGGAGCATTCCGTGAAAAACAGCCCGTGCAAAAAAGACGTTGTCCGGGAAGCTGCCGAAGCATGTAAAAGGGGCGGCATCAAGTTCGGATTTTATTTGTCTCCGTGGGATCGGAACGCTTCCTGCTACGGGACACCGGAATATAACGACTATTTTTGCAACCAGCTGACGGAGCTTCTGACAGAGTACGGCGACATCTTTTATGTCTGGTTTGACAACGCCTGCGGAGAAGGTCTAAACGGCAGAAAACAGGTATACGATTTTCCTCGTTATATTGAGCTGATCCGGAAATATCAGCCCAATGCGGTTATTTTTAACGATTTCGGACCGGACATCCGGTGGTGCGGCAACGAAGCCGGTAAACCGAGACATTCCGAATGGGCGGTCATCCCGTCCGAACTGTGTCATTTGGGCAGGGTGCAGACGGGTCCCGGACCGATGGCGGAGGAAGGAAGCCTTTCCTGGATTTACAATACCGAACAGGAGTTAGGCACGATGCCGAATATTCTCTACACGAAGGGTCTGACCTTTACGCCTACGGAGATCAATATGTCTATCCGTCCGGGCTGGTTCTGGCATCTGGAAGAGGAGCCTCACTCCCTGGAACGCCTGTTTACTACCTATCTGGGAAGCGTCGGGTCGAATGCGTGTATGCACCTGAATTTGCCGCCTAACACAGACGGACGGATTGATGAGCGGGACGTAAAGCGTCTCAAAGAGTTCGGCGCGCTGCTGCAAGAAGAGTTCGGCACTGAGCTGGATGTCAAAATCCGGGAAGAGGAAAGTCCCAAAACGCAGAAGGTCTATACGATTTCCTTAAAGCAACCCACCGACCAGATCCGCTATGTTTCGCTGCGGGAAGATCTGACCAAGGGTCAGCGCGTAGAGGGCTTTCGGATTACGGCGCAGTCCGGCAGCGGCAATCAGTATCCGCTGTATCAGGGCACTGTCATCGGAAACCGCAAAATCTGCCAGCTGCAGAATCCCTTCGGCGAGCAGAACCCGCTGATCAACGACATGGAAGACCGCATCTGTCAGATTCAGGTACAGATCACTGCGGCGAGGGATGAAGTATTCTTAAAAGACATTAAAATCTATTAAGAAAACAGCAGATAGACTTCGCCAGATCAAGGAGGAATACAGGTTTAATTCTGTGAGATAAGATGCCACGAAAAAGAGCTGCCGTATGGCAGCTCTTTGATGTTATCCCAGCACCTTCTGGAATGCCTCCCAGGCAACGCAGAACGCCTTTTCCGTGTTGTTTTCGGTGCGAATCGCAGCGTTGTGTTCTAATGCTGCAAGACCGCTGAAATTGGCTAAATGCGGCTCGAGGCTTAAAAAGCCGTGATAGCCGGAAGCGTCGAGCTTTTGGAAAATTTCCGGCAGATGTCCGTCGCCTGTGCCTGCCGGAACGACTTCGCCGGTAGCAAAGAGCGCGTCCTTGACGTGGACATAGGAAATATAGGGGGAGAGCATTTCATAAGCCTCTAACGGATCCTGACCGCACTGGATAAAGTTCGCAAAGTCGAACGTGCAGGAGAAGTGCTTTCCTGCAAACTGCTGCATCAGGTCGAGGCAGCGGGACGCGTTGTCGCCGTAAATACCTTTTTCATTTTCATGCAGTAGGGTGATATTGTTATGCGCAGCCTCTGCAATCATCGCCTCCGTCCGGAAAAGCACCTCGGAGCGGCAGTCTGCCGCAGCATAGTTTTCCGGGATATAGAAGCTGAACATACGGATATAGGGCGTTTCGAAGATGTCTGCCATCTGTTCCGTATGGGAAAGCTTCTGCAGGTGCGCATCGAAATCATCGTCAATTCCGATTTTGCCGATCGGAGAGCCGATGGCGGAAATGCGGATATTTGCCTGATCGAGCTTTTTCTTTACCTCTTTTGCAAAATCCATCGTAAAATCGGATACATTTATGCCGTCTGCGCTGCGCAGCTCGACGTAGGAAATGCCGATCCGTGAAAGCACTTCGATCTGGCGGTCTAAGGATTCCGCGATTTCGTCAGCAAAGCAGCTGACCGGGCAGGAAGAGAGCAGTTTATGTTGTGTGTTCATGACGGGTTACCTCGTTGTTTTTTGTTGTGTGGGGCGGAGAGACAGCGTGCATTCTATTGTTCGATGAGTGTTACACTGTGTCCGCTGCGGGCGGACTCATACGTTCCAAGCATCAGGCGGATGCTCGGCTCCATTGTTTCCAGGTTTAAGTTAAAGCGTCGGTTGGCGTGCAGTGACTGATAGAAATCCGAAATGCATGCGGTGTGTCCGGTGCCCCAGTAACTCTTGCCGATCGGGGTCAGCGTTTCGATGGAAAGCTGATAAGGCGCAGCGTCTTTGGGATATACCGTGACGTGCGGGTCTTCCACCCGGATTGTCATGTTTTCGCAGGCAATTTCGATCAGCGGTGCGACATCTGCGCAGTAGGAGGTCGTCGCATAGAAGCTTGCATGGACGCCGTTAAAGTCAATATAGGCTTCGAGCGTATCCTCGACTTCTATTACGTCTTTTAAATGGTGGTTGGTCATCGTCGCATCGACCGCAGTCGGGTCGCCGAGCAAAAAGCAGAGCAGATCCTGTGTGTGGACGGACTGGTTGATCAAAACGCCGCCGCCCTCGGTTTTTAAGCTGCCTCTCCAGCCGCTTTCGGTATAATAAGCTGCGCCTCTGCACCAGGTTACGAACGCGCGTGCGCCGAGGACTTTTCCGGCTTTGCCGGAGTCGATCAGATCCTTTGCCGCGCGGATGCTGGCGTTATAGCGGTTCTGATAACAGAAGCCAAGTTGGGCGTCAGATTTTGCAGCAGCTTTTTTCAGCTCTTCGAGCTGGTCAAAAGAGATCGCAGGCGGCTTCTCCATAAAGACGTTGATATTTTGTTCCAGGGCATAAATCGTCATTGGAACGTGCAGATAGTGCGGCGTGCAGATATGCAGGACATCCGGTTTTTCTGCATCAAGCATGCTTTCGAGGGACGGATAGGGCTTGGTATGGAAATTTTCCGCATAAGTCTGCGCTTTTTCGGGTTTGATATCGGCGGCAGCGACAAATTCCGTATCAATGCCGGAGGTCAGGACGCTGCCGTGTACGGCGGCGATACCACCGCAGCCAACCAGACAGGTTTTCATGCCTTTACGCCTCCTTTGTCGGTATTGTCTGAAACCTTGCTTCCATAGCTGTCAGAGGTATCGAACGTCACTTCGGTCACTTCGGTTTTGACTTTGGAGGCTTTGCGGTGCTCGTTTAATTTTTCGAGGAAAAGCGCTTCGTCGATCGGCAGGGTAACCGTCTGGTCTGTCCAGGAGGAAAGATGCATCGCATTGGAAAGCTCCAGACCTCGGATCCCCTCGGTCCCGTCTGCAACGAGCGGTTCGCCGCGCAGGATCGCGCCTGCAAAAGCGTTCAATACGCCGACATGCTGCGGATTTTTGCCGTCCAGTTCGATTGTGACCTCATGTCCGGCGGGCTGTTCGAAGCCGCCTGTTGCCGTAAAGCAGAAGTCACGTTCGCTCTGTTCGAGCTCGAAGAACGTCAGTTTGTCATGCTCTGCTACGAGTTTTCCGCGTTCCAAAGTGATTTCAAAACGGTTCGTGCCGGGAGCATCTGCCGTGGTCGTGACGAAAACGCCGGTTGCGCCATTCGGGAATTCGAGATAAGCGGTTACGTCGTCCTCGACCTCGATCTGGTGCCATTTTCCGTTGTGGCAGAAGGCGCGGACGCGGCAGGGAAGTCCACAGATCCACTGCAGGAGGTCTAAGTTGTGCGGGCACTGATTTAACAGCACGCCGCCGCCTTCGCCGTCCCAGGTTGCGCGCCAGCCGCCGGAGTTATAGTAAGCCTGTGTGCGGTACCAGTCGGTGATGATCCAGTTGACGCGCTTGATCTGACCGTATTTGCCGCTCTGTACCATTTCATGCATCTTTCTGTAAACGCAGTTGGTACGCTGGTTGAACATCATGCCGAACACTTTGCCGGAGCGGATGGCAGCTTCGTTCATTTCGCGAACCTGCTTGGTATAAACGCCTGCGGGCTTTTCACTCATGACATGAAGCCCGTGTTCGAATGCGAGGATCGCAAGACGCGGATGCTCGTAGTGGGGTGTTGCGATGATAACGGCGTCGCACAGACCGGATTCGATCAGCTGGTCGCCGTTTTCAAAAAGAACGACATCATCGGGCAGCGTCTCCTTTGCCCAGTCGCGTCTGGACTGCCGCAGGTCTGCAGCGGCGGTCAGTTTGAGTTCGGGCGTCAGACCGGCGAGGATGTTGTTGCAGTGGCCACTGCCCATATTTCCAAGTCCGATGATGCCAAGTTTTACCTGATTCATAAGTACCTCCTCTTGATACAGAAATTTCGGTAATGCAAAATTCGCCTGTGTCGATTCAGATTCGGCAGTAGGCATTTGCTGCCGGATGAAAGTCTGATTTAGCGGTAGCCAGCATTTGCCAGATTTTCATAGCTGGTCTTTAAGCAGTCGAAGGGGCTTTCCCCATAGCAGTCATCCTGCTCAACGAGCATATATTTGCAGTTGGAAACTTCCAGCGCATGGAAAATAGCGGAGAAGTTCAAGTTGCCTTCCATAACCGGAGCCATGACCGGCTGCCAGTTTTTTACCTTCATATCTTTTAAGTGGACGCAGGGAATCCGGTTGCTCATCTGCGAGATCCAGTCACAGACGTCCGCGCCTGCTGCCGCAACCCAGTAAGTATCGAGCGTGATTCCCATTTCATCCGGTGCAAAGCCCTCGAGGAGATATTCCAAAATCCGGCGGTTGGGCGCAGCATTTGGAAGATTTTCCGCGGCAAAAGTTTCGAACTCGAGGTTATGGTTGTGGTACATGAAAAGCTTTCCTGCCGCCGCGATTTTTTTCGCAGGCTCTTTAAAATCGGAAATAAAGTGGGAAAGCCACTCTTTGGTGCGGTATTTGTCCGGCATGCAGCCAAGACCGATATAGTCGCAGCCGAGGATATCGTGCTCTTTGATGAGCGCGTCGGTATCGTGCAGAATCCGTTCGGGATCGCTGTGGGTCAGGACAATGGAAATGCCCGCGCGGTCGCAAATTTCACGGATCTGCTCCGGCTTAATCTGTTTGGAAACGGCGGAAAGCTGGACGGCTTTATAACCGATGTCAGCGATTTTTTGAATGGTACAGGTAAAGTCTTCGATCGTCTGTGTGTAGCTGCGGACGGTGTAGAGCTGTGCCCCTGTCTGTAGCATGAGAAAGTTCCCCCTTTCAATGGTTGCTGTCTGAATATCATGCATTCCTATGATATCCCCATTATAGCAAAAAGACGATTGTAAGAGAAGTTGGCTATATTGTAAAAGTTGCGATTTCGTGCTAGTTTTGTGGTAAAAGAATTTGATGTATTACAGAAAGGACGCCTTATGAAAAAAGAATTAGAGAGCAGATTTGTCACGCGCCAATACATGCTGGCGCAGGATTTTGAAGTTTATTATTACAGCGATAGCGGGATGGCAGAGGTGCGGACGCATTCCCACGATTATTATGAATTTTATTTTTTCCTGGAAGGGGACGTCTGTATGAAGATCGGAGAGCGTTCCTATTTGCTCAAGTACGGAGATATCATCCTGATTCCGCCTCAGATTCCGCACTGTGCGATCATCCAGAATCCACATAAGCCGTACCGACGGTTTGTGTTCTGGATCAGCTGTAGTTATGCAGATCAGCTGCAAAAACAGTCAGACAGCTATGGGTATCTGATTGAGCGGGCGACAAAGCGTCAGGAATATGTGCTGCATCAGGAGGAGATCGCATTTCGGGAAACGCAGGCAAAGGTACTCCGGCTTTTAGAAGAGATGCGGCAGGACAGGTTTGGAAAGGATGCGAAGATTCCGCTCTGTATTGGTGAACTTGTGCTGCATTTAAATCGCGAGGCATACGCACAGGAGCACCCGATCCGGGAGCGGTCGATGCAGGGACTGTATGAAATGATGATGGATTATATAGAAGAGCATTTAAAAGAAAACCTTGATCTGAACGAGCTTTCGCGCATCTTTCATGTGAGCAAATATCATATTTCCCATGTGTTCAAGGATGAGACGGGGATTTCCGTACATCAGTATATTCTGAAAAAAAGGCTTGATGCCTGCAAAAGCGCCATCCGCAGCGGCGATAAGATCACGAGCGTCTACCCGGTGTTTGGATTTCGGGATTATTCCGCTTTTTACCGGGCATTTCGGAAGGAATATGGGATTTCCCCGAAAGAATATCGGGAGATGTTGGAGAAGCTGTAAGCGATGTCCGGAAGTGATTGAATTTCCGCAGGAAATTTAGAAGTAGCGCCCCAAAGTGGAACCTTTCAGATTTCCTGCGGAAATTTAGAAGTAGCGCCTTAAAGTGGAACCTTCTCAATTCCCATAGGGAATTGAGAAGTAGCGCAAAAAAGAGAGCCTTACGGCTCTCTTTTTTGCTTCATTCTCGACCATCCCAGCAGTAGGTGCAGAGCTTGTCTTTGTCCAGGCCAACAGATTCGATCATATCGTCGAGTCTGTGGTAGCGCAGGGTTGTGAACTTTAACTGACTGCAGATCCGGCGGATCATTTCCTGATACTGGTCGGATTCGGGGTCTGCATAAACTTCGAGGTTCGGATACTTATCGGTGCCCTCCATGTCCTGAATGACACGGCGGGTGATCAGATCCATCTCCGAAGAGGAACGGGAGAAGTTTAAGTATTTACAGCCATAGAGCAGGGGAGGACATGCGGGACGGATATGTACCTCTCTTGCACCGCTTTGGTATAAAAATTCAGTTGTTTCCCGCAGCTGTGTACCACGGACAATGGAGTCGTCAATCAACAGCAGGCTTCTGTTCTGAATCAGGTCATGAACCGGGATCAGCTTCATCTTTGCGATGAGGTTTCGGCGGCTCTGCATGGTCGGCATAAAGGAACGCGGCCAGGTAGGCGTATATTTGATGAACGGTCTGGAATAGGGAATACCGGATTCATTGGCGTAACCGATGGCATGTGCAACGCCGGAATCCGGTACGCCTGCGACGATATCGGGATGAATCGTGCCGGCATCTCTTTTTGCGAGGGCAGCGCCGCAGTTATAACGCATGCGCTCCACGCTGATACCTTCGTAGGTGGAAGAGGGATATCCATAATAAATCCAGAGGAATGTGCAGATTTTCATCTTTTTGCCTGGAGCGACCAGCGTGCGGACCCCTTCGGGAGTCATGATGACGATTTCTCCGGGACCGAGCTCCCGCAGTGGCTGATAGCCGAGGTTTAAATAGGAAAATCCTTCAAAAGCGAGACAGTGCGCACCTTCCTTGCGTCCGAGGGAAATCGGGGTACGTCCCAGCTTGTCGCGGGCTGCGTAGATTCCCTTGGGGGTTAAAAGGACGATCGACATGGAACCGTCGATGATATCCTGCGCGTACTGAATGCCCTCGATCAGGTTTTCTTTCTGGTTGATCAGAGCAGCAACGGCTTCGGTTGCGTTGATTTCACCGCCGCTCAATTCAAAGAAATGGGTCGGGGATGAGTTCATAATCTTATCGACGATCGTATCGATGTTGTTGATTTTGCCGATGGTCATGATTGCATATGTGCCATGGTGAGAGCGGATCAGCAGGGGCTGAGGCTCATAGTCGGAGATACAGCCGATTCCGAGATGTCCGCTTAAGTTGTTCAAGTCTTTGTCAAATTTGGTTCGGAAAGGAGTGTTTTCAATGTTGTGAATTGCCCGATGAAAACCTTCCTTTTGGTGATAAACCGTCATTCCGGCACGCCTTGTTCCCAGATGGGAATGATAGTCCGTTCCGAAAAACAGGTCAAAAATACAGTCTTCTTTTGATGCTACTCCAAAAAATCCGCTCATTTTCGTCCTCCGGTATAAAAAATTGTTTCAGGCCATACGCATTTTATTGTAGCACAGACATTTCAGAAGCACAATCACAAATGGGTCGAGTATGCAAAAGAAAGAAACATGGGAATCGATTTTAACCCAACTTTTTTCTCCCATGAAAAGGCAGCAAAGCTTACGCTATCCAGCCCGGACGAAGAAATTCGCCGGTTTTGGATTCGACACGGGCAGGCATGTATCCGCATTTCCCGGTATTTTGCAGAAGAACTGGGGCAGTCCTGTGTGATGAACATCTGGATTCCGGACGGCTATAAGGATATTCCGTAAGACCGACTCGGACCGCGGGCACGTTTTAAGGATTCGCTGGATCAGATTTTATCGATTCCGTATGACCGCTCCAAGGTTTATGTGTGCCTCGAGTCCAAGGTGTTTGGCATCGGCCTGGAATCCTATACGTTCGGTTCGAGCGAATTTTGCTTGAATTATGCGGCGAAAAACGGTATTATCAGCTTGATGGATAATGGACATTATCATCCGACCGAGGTGGTTTCGGACAAGCTTCAGACGATTACGCCAGAGGATTTTCGCGTGCTGGCAAAAGATTTTAAAGTGACATTACCGGAGAGATTTTTGTGTCAACTACCCACGACCTAAAGGTCATGGGCTTGTAACTGCCCAGTCGTACTAACGGCTTACACCTCCGACCTTTAATCCCCGATAGATATTGCTATCTAAAGTGGCGTTACATCATAGGGTGGTTGACAGCACCCTTTGTAGCAGAGTTTACTCTGTTACAACTGTATTAGGTACTTGGCTATCTGCAAGATAGTCTATTCCCATACGATACAGATTCATAGCTCCAATGCGGTCATCATTAGATTTGTAACCACAGTTTTTACAAGTAAACAGGTGTATCTTCTTATTGCGGTTAGACTTTTCAACGTGCCCACAACAAGGGCAACACTGACTTGTATAGCGAGGGTCTACCTTAATAACAGAAGACTGATTCTGTTTTGCTTTGTAGATTAGTTTTTGTTCAAGGTCATAGAAAGACCATGATACAGAAACATAACGGTCTTTTGTTTTAACACGTTCTGTAGCATTACGAATACCTGATAAATCTTCCAATACAAAGAGAGTGTGCTTGGGGTTATTTTTGACGAGTGCCTTTGATACCTGATGGTTAATATCCTGCATCCAACGGTTTTCTCGCCCACCAATAGCTTTTATTCTTCGTCTTGAAGATGAGGTCTGTCGCATTTGGAGTTCTTTACGAAGTTTGGAATAATTAGCACGTTTTTGCTTCATAGCCTTACCACTAACAAATCCAGACTTGTTTTTGCTGTCATAAGTGGCAATAACAAAGTTAATACCTCTATCTATACCCACAACATTACAGATGTCAGAAACATTACTTTCTTCGACATCGTAGGTTACTGGTATGTGAAGATAATACTTGCCATGCTTATTTACAAGTTTAGCTGTACCAAACTTATAAATCGTATGGTCGAAATACTTAGACATTCCGTCTGCAAAATAAGATAACTTCACACGACCGTTTAGCGTATTGATTGAAAAGCAGTTTTGTGTTAAGGAATAATCTCTGTTCCAAACCAAATCATACTGAGGCTTTTTGAACGAGGGTTTCATCCATTCGTTTTGATTCTCAAGAATGGTCTTATATCTGGCGATAACAGTCTTCAAAACAGACTGAGCCATTTGCGATTTAAGGTTAAAATTTTCTCGTAAAGTAGAATACAAAACCTTATTGAGCGAAAACTGCTTTAAGTCATGAGTACGGAATACATAGTCTGAAACATAATTGCAGGCATTACGATAAACAGACATAGTTTCATCAAGCAAAACTTTATCCGTTTCCGTTGCGACTATTTGAATTTTAGCTGTAATAGTTATCTGTTCCATAGATGTACTCCTTTCGTAGATATTTCACTAAATATATTATATAATAACAATTAGTGAAAATCAATGTTTTGAGGTGAATTATGGATAATAGATACAATCGTCATAACAGACGGAAATACAGCCTTAAAGTACATATAGTTCTAGTAACCAAATATCGTAAACAATTACTCAAAGATTCTATCGCTGATGATGTTAAACAAAAGATTTTCGATATTGCTAATACTTATGGCTACGAAATTATTGCTATAGAAACCGACAAAGACCATATACATTTCTTATTAATTTACGATACAACAGATAGGGTTTGCGATATTGTCAAAATTGTAAAACAAGAAACAACGTATTATTTATGGCACAAATATGGTTCGTTTCTGTCTAAACAGTATTGGAAGAAAAAAATATTTTGGTCAGACGGATATTTTGCTTGCAGCATTGGAGAAGTATCGTCAACTACCATACAAAAATATATTGAGAATCAGGGTTAACGATTAAAGATTTACAAGGCTCCTCCCACCACCTAAAGGTAGTGGGTTTCCGCCTATGGCAAACGAAAGGATTTTATTTATGAAACAGAATAAAAACCGCGGGCTTTGGCTGGCAGGAACCGTGTGTGCTGCTCTGGCAGCCATTGCCTGCCTCATCGTAGAATATGGATATGAAAAAATCATCCTGCCGAGAGGCTATCAGTGGATGTATCCTTGGATGCAGACGGCAGTATTGACCGGGGCAGTGGTTTTTACGGTGCTTGCGGTGCTCTGTCAGCTTCCGGCGTCGGGCAAAAAGAAAATAACGGCGATAGGGTGCGTTATCGTTGCAGGCATCGGAGTCGTTGTCTGCAGCGGACTGTCTGAGGCCGGACAGCTTCAGGTGCTGCGCTCCCCTGCCGGAAATTATCAGGTGATCCTGGAAAAAGACGAAGAAACCGGACAGTTGATGTTAAACCGCCCATATAAAGGGCTTTTCCGGTATCAAAAAGAGCTTCTGCCTTTTACCGCAGACAGCAAGGTAAACAACCGCTGGCTGGAAGAGGATGCCTGCGCGCTGTACGGAACCGATGCGGACGGCAACCCGGCGGCGTATCTTGCGACCTATGGCAGCCGCAGCATGGACGATACCGCCTATGTGGATCCCCTCAGCACGATGTACGGTATTTGGGAAGGAACGGACGCAGATGGACAGACATGGACCCTCAGCGTCGGCGGTCAGGATGCGGTAAAGGACGCCTGGGTCAGACTTTCCGGGAAAACGGTGACCTCCTGGTACGGAGAGCCGGAATGCGAACGCTATGGTACGATCGGAATGATTCTGAAAGACGGAACGCAGGCGGATTACTTTGTCGTGCTGAATAAAGACTGCGTCTGGGGAGACAGCGGATTGATCGGCAGCGGAAGTATGACGATTTGCAAGGCTGATTTGGAGGAAGAACCGATTATTCTTTCCAGACAGGAAGATGTAGACAGCGACAGAGACTGGTCTGACGCCGGAGGAGTAGAGGATATTGGACAGGCGACCTGGGCAGAAAATCCGGACAGCTCCTTTGATGCGGCATTTGGTGTGGATGCAGAGGATACGGATGCCGGCACAGGCAGCCAGAGTAACGACGAAGAGAGCTGGGACGAAGGTGCGGATGCCGGTTGGCTGCACAGCGAGAGCGAGGCAGAGGCTTCCGTAGAGGGCACGAAGATCCGATATCAGATGATCGTCGAGGATGCGGCGCTGGGCAGTCGGTTTTATGGTCTGATTAAAAGCACGGACGGCGGGGCGCATTGGCAGGTAGTCAGCAGCGATCCCTTCGGCGGACAGATGGGCGGCAGCGTAGAATTTACATTTCTCGATGAAATGTTTGGCTTTGCGACGCTTTCCCACAACGGTGGGGATGCCGCGGTGTTATATGTGACGGAAGACGGCGGAAAGCATTACGAACAGGTAGAATTTGCCCACAAAACCTATACAGACAGCATTGGAAATATCGTCGCGCCCTATGATTATCCTAAGATGCCTTATGAAAAAGACGGCGTGATCTATGTGCTGTGCGGACAGGGCGCGGACGGAGATTATGACGGCGGCGACAGCCTACATCTGGCGCGGTACCGCTCAGAGGATTACGGACACAGCTTCGTCTTCGATACGCTGGTGGATGGAACGTCGGAGGGGTGATTTCAGAAATTTCGGAACAGGGGCTTGACAGCCGGAAAGAAACTGTGCTACAATCCGAACCAATGAAGCAAACGACAGAAAAATCCTCTGTTGTTATAACAAAAAAGACTGAGATGGGAAAGAGTAAGACTGAGACGGAACCTACAGAAAGCAGCCGGCTGATGAGAGGCGCAGGGAATGACAGTCCGAATACATCCCGGAGTTCTGCACCAAAACGGTTATTACGGAGTAGGCTGCAGCGGCGCATGCAGCCGTTATCAGGCAGGGGTATCGCTTTGAATCTGTATCAGAAGCATATTCAGAGCCGTACTTCACGAGGCAGGCAGTGTGAGCTGTCTGTGAAAAAAGGTGGTAACACGAAGCGTTGGCCCTCGTCCTTTTACAGGATGAGGGCCTTTTTTATCGTATAAGAAGCTTCGCTTCTATACGATAAAAACGCTCTGCGAGGATTGCACTGCGGCGGAATGGAAATATGTCGCTTACGCGACCCGCCGCAGGCTTAAGAATCCTGCGGAGCAGGATTCTTGTTTCAATCGTATTATAAAGCAGGAGGAACACGAAAATGACAGTATTTGACGAACTCAAAGCCAGAGGACTTCTGGCGCAGCTGACAGACGAAGAAGAAATCAAGGAGTTAATCAACAACGGTAAGGCGACCTTTTATATCGGCTTTGACCCTACTGCAGACAGCCTGCATGTCGGTCATTTCATGGCGCTGTGCCTGATGAAGCGGATGCAGATGGCAGGCAACAAGCCGATCGCCTTAATCGGCGGCGGTACCGGCATGGTCGGTGATCCTTCCGGCAGAAGTGATCTGCGCCAGATGCTGACCCCGGAAACGATCCAGCATAACTGTGATTGTTTCAAGCAGCAGATGAGCCGTTTTATCGATTTTTCCGATGGAAAAGCACTGATGGTCAATAATGCGGATTGGCTTCTGAAGCTGAATTATGTAGAGCTGCTCAGAGAGGTCGGCGCATGCTTTTCCGTTAACAACATGCTGCGTGCAGAGTGCTATAAACAGCGTATGGCAAAGGGACTGAGCTTCCTGGAATTCAACTACATGATCATGCAGAGCTACGACTTCTACATGCTGTACCAGAAATATGGCTGTAACATGCAGTTCGGCGGCGACGACCAGTGGTCGAATATGCTGGGCGGCACGGAGCTGATCCGCAGAAAGCTCGGAAAAGACGCATATGCGATGACCATTACCCTGCTGTTAAACTCCGAGGGCAAGAAGATGGGCAAGACCCAGAAGGGTGCAGTATGGCTGGATCCCAATAAAACCTCCCCGTTCGAGTTCTACCAGTACTGGAGAAACGTTTCCGATGCAGATGTTATGAAGTGCTTAAAGATGCTGACCTTCCTGCCGATCGAGCAGATCCTGGAGATGGAGCATTGGGAAGGCAGCCAGTTAAACACTGCAAAGGAAATCCTGGCCCACGAGCTGACCGAGCTGGTACACGGTAAGGAAGAGGCTGACAAGGCAGAAGCCGGTGCAAAGGCACTGTTTGCAGGCGGCGCAGACGCAGATATCCCGACCACAACACTGACGGAGGCAGATTTACAGGACGGCAGCATCGATATTTTAGGACTGCTGGTAAAATCCGGTCTGTCCGCATCCCGTTCCGAAGCACGCCGCAGCGTAGAACAGGGCGGCGTATCTGTAAACGGCGAAAAGGTAACAGATGTAAAGACCCAGTACGCGGGAGAAGATCTGCAGGGCGAAGGCATCACCTTAAAGCGCGGCAAAAAGAGCTTTAAGAAGATCGTAATGGCGTAAAACTGACTGTTTTGGCGTTCCGATAATGAAAAAAGGAGTAACGGTTCAGAGCCAACCTCCAAAATGCTACGCATTTCGTCGGTGTGGCGTATCCGCCAAATAAAATTTCAAAAACAGTTATAAAAATGCAAGCATTTTACACCTGTTTTTTGAAGTTTTACTTGGCTCTGAACAGTTACAAAAAGGAAATGAATGAAATCCCCTTCCGGTGCATATCATGTAACAGCACAGACGGAAGGGGATTTTTTATATGGAAAATCTGCAGTCGGATCATTTGGATACACAAAATCTATACCGCGATATGCAAAAGCGGACAGGCGGGGAGATTTACATAGGAGTGGTAGGGCCGGTGCGTACCGGGAAATCGACTTTTATTAAACGGTTTATGGATGTTGCAGTGCTTCCTTATATGGAAGATGCAGCGCAGAAAACGCGGGCACAGGATGAGCTGCCCCAGAGCGCGGGCGGACGGACGATCACGACGACGGAGCCGAAATTTATCCCGCAAGAGGCGGTAGAGTTAAAGCTTGCGGGAGAGGTTACGATCCGCGTTCGTCTGGTGGACTGCGTAGGCTTTATGGTCGAGGGCGCTGCAGGACATCTGGAGGACGGTGCAGAGCGGCTGGTTAAAACGCCGTGGTACGATCACGAGATTCCCTTTACGCAGGCTGCAGAGCTGGGCACAAGAAAAGTTATCACCGACCATTCGACGATCGGCGTCGTTGTGACGACGGACGGGAGCTTTTCTGATCTGCCGCAGGAAACCTATCTGGATGCGGAAAATCAGGCGATTTCGGAATTAAAAAAGCTGCATAAGCCGTTTCTGGTGCTCGTCAATTCCTCGCATCCGTCAAGCCGTACCGCACGGGAGGCGGCAGAGCGGATTGAAAAACAGCATAGCGTCACTGCGATGCCGGTCAACTGCGCACAGCTTTCGGAAGAGGATATCCGGCAGATCATGGAGCAGATTCTCTATGAATTTCCGGTCAGCCGTGTGGAATTTTACATGCCGAAATGGGTCGAAATGCTTCCGTTTTCCCATCCGTTAAAGACCGGGCTGATCGAAAAAATTCGGGAGCTGACCGGGAAAATTCGCACGATTCGCGACGTGGCGGAGCATCCGATCGTCCTTTCCTCGGAGTATGTCCGCAGATGTATGACGGAACGGATTGATCTCGCGGACGGCTGCGTGCGGGTGCTTTTAGACATCGAAGAACGCTATTATTATGAAATGCTCAGTGAATATGCGGGGGAAAAAATTGAGAATGCGCAGGAGCTTCTGCACACACTGCGCGTGCTTTCCGGCAGAAAACAGGAATACGACCGCGTTGCGTCTGCGATGGAGGCGGTGCATACAAAGGGATATGGAGTGGTGCTGCCGCGCCGGGAGGAAATCCATCTGGAGCAGCCGGAGGTCATCCGGCATGGAAACAAGTTCGGAGTGAAAATCCGTGCAGAAAGTCCGTCTTTACACTTTATCCGCGCAACGGTTGTGACGGAAATCGCCCCGATCGTCGGGACAGAGCAGCAGGCGAAAGACCTGATCGGTTATATCGATGAGACGGGAAAACAGGACGGCATCTGGGAAACGAATATTTTCGGAAAAACTGTGGAGCAGCTGGTCAACGATGGTATTCGTACAAAGATTTCTATGATCGGGGAAGAAAGCCAGGAAAAGCTGCAGGATACGATGCAAAAGATCGTCAACGATTCGACGGGCGGAATGGTGTGTATTATCATCTAGATGCGCTGGCGTCTGTAGGGTCGCTGCGATATAAACAATAGAATGCACGCTTTGCAAGCATTCTATTTCTATTGTTATGAATAGAAACAGCCGGACGCTTTTTGGGAAACGCCCGGCTGTTTCTATCAGCCGCTCAGTCGTCGTTTACCGCTTCGCGGTAAGGATTATAGCGGGAGGTGCCGACAAACTGCGTGCTGATTTCTTTGCCATTCAGATAGGTCGTAAAGTAAGTGTCGGCGCTCAGTGCTCCGGTCTGCTTTGCCCACAGCTTAAAGCTGCGTCCGGCAAGCTCCTGGTTCCAGACAAGGACGTTGACGGTCAGGTGCTTGTTGGAGGTATCGGTATACAGGACAACCGGTGTCGTGTAGTCGTTGCGGAATTTGAGATCCTTGGAGCCTGCAGCGATTGCGGCGTCAAGGCCCTTGGGAAGATAGCTTACCGGCATGCTGTGCGGATTGCGCTGTACGACGGTAAGACCGGCATTTTTTACCGCATTGTAAACGGTAGAGGAGATCTGGCAGACACCGCCGCCAAGACCGGTTGTATGGGCACCATTTACATAGACACCGGCTTCTTTATAGCCGTTTGCACGGGTTCTGGGCAGAATCGTGTCGCTGACAGAAACTGTCTGACCGGGCAGGACAATCAGATTATTTAACCGGGACGCACCAACAGCGATGTTATTGCTGCGGTTTGCTCCGCTCGTTTGGAAGCTGGTCGTGCAGGTGCCCGCCAGAACAAAGTCTGAGCTGGTGGAAACCGTTCCACTGTCCAGTACCTGTGTCATCAGGGAATCGTTTAATTCCAGCGTGATATCGGTGCACTGTCCGGTCAGAATCAGGCTATGGAGCATCTGGGCGAGCCAGTCGGGCATCGAGGAGACTGCTTCCGTGTGCTGAGTGCCGCTTATGCGAATATAGCTTCCGGCGCCGTTATCGAATACCGGAACTGCCGCTGTCGTCGTCATGGAGGCGATAGACGCGTTGATTGCGGAAAAGAAGGACTGGAAAACCGCTGTGTTTAAAAAGGTGCAGTCGATCGCACCGTTATTGTTGGTCAGGCGGACAGGCATATCCTTGAATGCATCCATTCCGGTCATCCAGGTGTTTCCGTTCCAGGTGATGGTCACCTTTTTCGTCATCCATTCCGGATTCAAGTAGGTGGAATCCCCGAACACTGTGTTGATAGAGGCAGCAGGAAGCGGGGAAGCGTTCCATCCGGCATCTGCCTGCAGTGGAACGATAAAAAGAAGCAGACATGCCAGGATTCCCGCCAGACGGGCTTTGAAGTTTTTCATGATACACTCCGTTCTGCAGACGGCTTGAAAAAGCGTCAGCGGATAAAAAAACTGTTGTCAGGAATTGAAAATAGACTGACAGAAAAAGATCTATCAGCCTGTTTATTGTACTACAGATTTGAAAAAAAACCAACTCAGTCTTTTAAGAAAATCTCAATGACCGGGACGAGGGTATGGGGCTTTACGTTGGGAACATAGAAGACCAGATCCTTTGCAGCCTCCGGGTCGTCTGTTAAGAAGAAGCAGTCCGTGCCGTCGGTGAAGCGGACTTCGCTGCCGTCATGCAAAAACTGTGCGTATTCCACCTTGCCGCCAAGACCGGGAACGCGCAGATAGCCGAAGGGATAAGCGAACAGATGCAGATAGAGACGTTTGCCATCTTCACTCTGGGTCAGGCGGCAATCTCTGGGTTCTTTAAATTCTGGTTCTGCCATCGTGCAGCCATAAATCGAGCGGCTGTTGTATTTCATCCAGTCAGCGAATACCTTCAGGGCTTCTTCCGCGCGGTAATCCAGATAGCCTCTGGAGGTGGGGCCGACGTTCATCAGCAGGTTGCCGCCGCGGGAAACGGTGTTGACGAGCAGGCGAATGAGCATTTCGGGAGATTTCCAGGTCTGTTCGTCTCTGAAATATCCCCAGGAGCCGGAAAAGGTGTGGCAGGCTTCCCAGGTAACGAGCTCGCCGGTTTTTTTGTCGCGTACCCACTGGTCGGGCTCGTACTGTTCGGGTGTCCAGAGATCCTGATCAATTTCTGTGCGGTTGTCGATGATGATATGGGGCTGCAGGGCGCGTGCAGTTGCGATCAGCTTTTCTGCCTCCCAGTCGTCCTTACCTTTGCCTTTCTGCCATGCTTTATCGCCGGTTCCGTTGTTCTGGGAATAAGAGAAGTCAAACCAAAGGATGTCAATCTTACCGTAGTTGGTTAAAAGCTCGGTCACCTGATCCCGCATGTACTGCGCATATTTTTTTATGTCGCGGCCTTTGCTCTGCTCGTAAGCGTCCGGATCATCTCTGCGGGGATGTAAGGGATCAATCGGGAATTCCGGATGATGCCAGTCGATCAGGGAGTAATAAAAACCGATATGGAGCCCTTCTGCACGGAACGCATCCACATATTCGCGGATCAGGTCTTTGCCGCAGAGGGTGTTGGTGGACTTGTAATCGGTGTATTTGGTGTCAAAAAGGCAGAAGCCCTCGTGATGTTTTGTTGTCATAACGACATATTTCATGCCTGCCGCTTTTGCCTGTCTTGCCCATTCCTTCGGGTCGTACAGATCCGGATTAAAGTGTTTAAAATAGAGATCGTAGTGATCTTCCGGGATTTCTTCGTAATTTTTGACCCATTCGTGGCGCGCGGGCATGGCGTATAAGCCGAAATGAATGAACATGCCGAAGCGATCATGGGTAAACCATGCGGTATCGCCGGGGGTAGGAAGTGTTTTGTAGCTGCTCATGGCAGAATCCTCCGTTTCAAAAAGTGTTGTAAAGTACGAATCCTTATGGCATTATTGTAAGAAATACCGGGCAATAGGAACATGGCAAAAGGATGTAAAAATATGGAATATTCACGCAGCCCGGATAGAAGATAAAAAGATAGAAAAGGACTGAAAAACTTGCAGATCACACAGAATCAGAATGCGATCCGGATATGGAAAAATCTGGAGCTGAATATTATATATGCAGGACATGCCATTGTCGGGCAGGACTGGAAGGAACCGAAGGTATGTTCTCCGTTTTCCCGCATTTATTACATCGTTGACGGGGAGGGCATCCTGACCGTAAACGGTCAGAGAATTGTCCTGAAAAAAGGGAGCGTCTGGCTGGTTCCGGCAGGCATGACCTTTGGATATTTCTGTGAGTCCTCAATGGAACAGCTTTTTTTTCATCTGAATGTACTTTGCAGCGATGGAACAGATTTATTGTATGGGGTCCGGCAGCTGTATGAGCGAAAAGAACAGACAGGGGAAATTGCGAGGGTCAAGGGACTGTATCAGAGTGAAACCATGACGGATGCGATCCGGCTGCAGGGAATGCTTTGGGAAACCCTTGCGGGATTTTTGGAGCAGGCAAAGTTGGATGGGGAGGAGTTAAAAGAACACTCCCCGTTAATCGGACAGATGTTTGAGCTCGCGCAGAATCCGGTCAGTGCAGCGACACATGTGCGGACGCTGGCACAACAGCTCCATGTTTCGGAAAGCACACTCACACGCCGGTTCCGTGCAGAAACCGGGATTTCTCCGGGTGAATATCTGGAACGGCTTGTCGCAGGGCAGGCCTGCAGAATGCTCCTGTCCGAGGATTACAGCATCGCAGAGATCGCGGAGATCCTGCATTTTTCCGATCAGTTTTATTTCTGTAAATTCTTCAAACGTCATATGAATCTGACACCGAGCGCTTATCGGAGGCAGATGCGGAAAGGATAAAAATACCGGGCTTCCAATGCGTTCAAAACATTAGAAGCCCGGTATTTTATTATCGTAGGTTCTGTTCTTTTTTAAGGTTTTTCTGCGCGGTAGAGAGCATCAGTTTGATACGGTTCAACTGGTTTACTTCACTGGCACCGGGGTCATAGTCGATGGCTACGACGTTGGACTGCGGGTAGCGGCGGCGAAGCTCTTTGATGACACCCTTGCCGACAACATGGTTGGGCAGACAGCCAAAGGGCTGGGTGCAAACGATATTATTGACACCCTCGTGGATCAGCTCGACCATTTCACCGGTTAAAAACCATCCTTCACCGGTCTGGTTGCCGATGGATACGATGGGCTCTGCGTAGGACACCAGATCATAAATAGAAGATGGCGGCGTGAAGTTTTTACTCTTTTTGAGCGCATCGGTTGCCGCACCGCGGATTTTTTCGACTGCCCAGATCCCCATCTTAGCGATTTTGGCGGTCGATTTTTTCGCGCCGAGATGCTCTGCCTTGTAAATCTGGTTGTAGAAGCAGTACAGCATGAAGTCCAGCAGATCAGGTACAACGGCTTCAGCGCCTTCCGATTCCAGCAGTTCTACCAGATGGTTGTTTGCTGCCGGGGCAAATTTAACCAGGATCTCGCCGACAATGCCGACACGGGGCTTTTTCTCGTCTGTGATAGGGATACGGTCAAAGTCTTCAACTATTTCACGGCACATTTTGCGGAAGGTGAAGTAGTTCGGAAGCTTTTTCGTGGACAGGAAATTCTGGCACTTTTTTATCCACTTCTGATGAACCGCGTTGACGGAGCCGGGCTCTTTTTCGTAGGGGCGCATATGATAAACACAGCGCATGAAAATATCGCCGAAGATTGCACCGAAGGCCGCACGGGTCAGAAGGTTTGCATCCAGTTTAAATCCGGGGTTTGTCTCAATGCCGCCCATGTTGATGGAAACGACCGGAATGTATTCCATACCGGCTTTTTCCAATGCACGGCGGATGAAACCGATGTAGTTGGTTGCACGGCAGCCGCCGCCGGTCTGGGTGATAACAACCGCAACCTTGTGCAGGTCATATTTACCGGAAAGCAGGGCATCCATGATCTGGCCGACAACACACAGGGACGGATAGCAGGCGTCGTTGTTGACGTATTTTAAGCCAATGTCAACGGAATGACGATTATCATTATCTAATACTTCGAAATTATAGCCGCAGGACCGGAAAGCGGGTTCCAGCAGATCGAAATGGATCGGGGACATCTGCGGACAGAGGATCGTGTAGTCTTTGCGCATTTCTTCTGTAAAGATGACGCGGTTTAAGTTGGTCGGCATGATCTTGCGTTCCTGATGCTTCTTTTCGCGGACACGGATTGCAGAAAGCAGGGAGCGGACACGGATTCTTGCTGCACCGAGGTTGTTGACTTCGTCGATCTTTAAACAGGTATAAATCTTGCCGGAGCCGGAGAGAATGTCGTTGACCTGATCGGTGGTGACAGCGTCCAGACCGCAGCCAAAGGAGTTGAGCTGGATCAGATCCAGATCGTCTCGGGTGCGGACATAGGCTGCCGCCGCATACAGGCGGGAGTGATACATCCACTGGTCGGAAACGATCAGCGGACGGTCCGGGTGACCGAGGTGAGAAACGGAATCCTCCGTCAGGACAGCCAGCCCGTAGGAAGTAATCAGTTCCGGGATACCGTGATTGATTTCAGGATCGACATGGTAGGGACGGCCTGCCAGCACGATGCCGCGTTTGTGATTTGCCTCCATCCACGCCAGAACTTCTTCGCCTTTTTTGCGCATATCGTCCCGGGCAGCTGTCATTTCATTCCAGCCTGCACGGGCTGCGGCAGTGACTTCTTCTGCAGGAATGTCAGAAAACTCCTTGATCAGCGCCTCGGTAGCGACTTCAAGGGAAGAAAACGCCATGAAGGGATTTCTAAATTTCACTTCCCCGCGGCCAATTTCCTCCACATTGTTCTTGATATTTTCCGAATAGGATGTAACGATCGGGCAGTTGTAGTGGTTATTGGCATCCGGGGTCTCATTTCTTTCATAGAACAGCGCAGGGTAGAAGATAAAAGGAACTCCCTGTTTGATCAGCCAGGTCACATGACCGTGGGCAAGCTTTGCCGGGTAACATTCGGATTCACTGGGAATGGATTCGATGCCCAGTGAATAAATGTTGTGGTTGGAAGCGGGGGACAGGATGACCTGATAGCCCAGTTTTGTAAAAAATGTAAACCAGAACGGATAGTTTTCATACATATTTAAAACGCGCGGGATGCCGACGGGTCCTCTGGGCGCCTGGTCAGCGGTCAGAGGTTCGTAGGAAAACAGCCGTTTTAATTTGTAGTCGAATAAGTTCGGTACCTGGTTCGGGTTTTTCTGCTTGCCAAGGCCGCGCTCGCAGCGGTTGCCGGAGATATACTGACGGCCGCCGGAGAAACGGTTGATTGTCAGACGACAGTTGTTGGTGCAGCCTTTACATTTTGCCATGCTGGTATCGAATTCCAGGGAATTGATCGCGTCAATCGAAAGCATGGAGGTCTGATAGCCGTCCGTGTAATGCTCGCGAGCTATTAAAGCTGCGCCGAATGCGCCCATGATGCCGGCGATGTCGGGACGGATCGCCTCACAGCCTGCGATCTTTTCGAAGCTGCGCAGTACGGCATCGTTATAGAAGGTACCGCCCTGAACGACGATCTGACTGCCCAGCTCGGAAGCATCGGACACCTTGATGACTTTAAATAACGCGTTTTTGATAACGGAATAAGCCAGTCCGGCGGAAATATCGGAAACGGAAGCGCCTTCCTTCTGCGCCTGTTTTACCTTGGAGTTCATAAATACGGTACAGCGCGTACCAAGATCGATGGGGTGTTCTGCAAACAGCGCAGCCTTGGCGAAGTCCTGAACGCTGTAGTTTAAGGATTTTGCAAACGTCTCGATAAAGGAGCCGCAGCCGGAGGAACATGCCTCGTTTAACTGTACGCTGTCTACGGTCTGATTTTTGATCTTGATACATTTCATATCCTGACCGCCGATATCGAGGATACAGTCTACCTTCGGATCAAAGAAAGCAGCAGCGTAATAATGCGCAACCGTCTCAACCTCACCGTCATCCAGCAAGAATGCGGCTTTCATCAGGGCTTCACCGTAGCCGGTAGAACAGGAACGGACGATTTTGGCACCGGCGGGCAGCTTTTTATAGATATCCTGGATCGCACCGATGGCGGTCTTTAACGGACTGCCGTTGTTGTTGGAATAAAAAGAGTACAGCAAAGAGCCGTCCTCTCCGACGAGGGCCGCTTTTGTCGTTGTGGAACCTGCATCGATACCCAGATAGCAGTTACCGGTATAGGTTTCGAGCGGCGCGGTTTTGACGCAGTGGCTGTCATGACGTTTACAGAAGGCATCATATTCTTCCTGGGAGGCAAACAACGGCTCCATACGTTCTACTTCAAATTCCATCTTGATGCCGGAGGAAAGCTTGTTGACCATTTCCTCCATCGTGTAAAAGACGTCCTCCTTTGCATTTAAGGCGGAACCGATGGCGGCGAAAAGGTGGGAATTGGCCGTGTCGATGATGTGTTCGTCATCCAGGTTCAGCGTGCGGATGAAGGCTTTTTTCAGTTCGGATAAAAAGTGCAGCGGACCGCCGAGAAATGCGACATGTCCGCGGATGGGCTTACCGCAGGCAAGACCGCTGATGGTTTGATTGACAACTGCCTGGAAAATGGAAGCAGAAAGGTCTTCTTTGGTTGCGCCGTCATTGATTAACGGCTGGATATCAGATTTTGCAAATACGCCGCAGCGCGCCGCAATGGTATAAAGGGAGCGGTAGCTTTTTGCATATTCATTCAGGCCGGCAGCATCTGTCTGCAGCAGGGAAGCCATCTGGTCAATGAAGGAACCGGTACCGCCGGCGCAGATGCCGTTCATACGCTGCTCAACATTCCCGTTTTCGAAATAAATAATCTTGGCGTCCTCTCCGCCAAGTTCGATGGCAACATCTGTTTTGGGTGCCAGCTCCTGCAGGGACGTCGATACAGCGATAACCTCCTGCACAAAAGGAACCTGCAGATAGTTTGCAAGGGTCAGACCGCCGGAGCCGGTGATCATCGGATGCAGGGTGATATTGCCGAGTTTTGTATAGGCATCTTTCAGAAGGTCAGAAAGAGTCTCCTGAATGTTGGCAAAATGCCGTTTATAATCGGAGAACAGAATCTGGTGATTTTCGTCCAGAATGGCGATTTTAACTGTGGTGGAACCGATGTCGATTCCGAGGGTATATTGCATTTGATTCATAAGCGCTTGTCACTTTCTTCCTATTAAATGTGTGATAGTTCTTCTATTTTGAGTCTGAATCATTATACGACAGGATTTTTCAGGTTTCAATCGGTGATTTGCTAAAAATTTGCTAAAATTTGTATAAAGTGGGAAATTTTTGATTTCTTAAAGAATTATAAAAACGATAAAATAAAAAGGCACATCGTTGCCTTTTTTTTGTTGGAATGATATCATAAACACAGTCTTTCATAAATTTTTATGGAAAACCCGAAACGGCGGCGCGCAAAAATGCGTCTGCTATTATAGAAGGAAAGGAACATTATCCTATGAATCAACATAATGGACTGAGACGGAAGCTGGAAAAATATGCCATTCCGAATCTTACGCTTTATCTGATTATCTGTTACGGAATCGGTTATCTGATGCAGTATCTGGTGCCCGCAGGGTATCAGTATCTGATGCTTGACCCGTTCCTCGTGTTAAAAGGGCAGGTCTGGAGACTGGTCACCTGGATCCTGATTCCGCCGGATAGCTCAAATATTTTCTTTGTGCTGATCACGCTGTATCTGTATTATTCGCTGGGCGGTCTGTTGGAGCGTATCTGGGGAACATACAAATATAATGTATATCTGTTCTCCGGTCTGTTGTTTACGATCCTCGGCGCCTTCGTCCTGTGCGGTTACAGCGTGCTGATGGGTGCGCAGCCGACGATGTATACAGGATTGTACCTGTTAAACAACGGCAGTGCAGTATATTTTGGACAGTTTTCCACCTATTATATCAACATGTCCATTTTCCTGGCATGTGCGGCCAGCATCCCGGACGTGCAGGTGCTGCTGATGTTTATTTTTCCGATCAAGGTCAAATGGCTCGGTATCGTTTACGGCATCATTTTGCTGGTAAACTGCATTCAGGGCGGTATCGCAACCTGGATTGTGGTGATTTTCTCCCTGCTGAACTTCCTGGTATTTTTCCTGCGCTCGAAAGGAAAGATGCATCTGTCGGTGGGGCAGATCAAGCGGCAGCAGGAATTTCATCAGAAGATGCGGTCGGCAGGGCAGACGAAAGGGATTACGCGGCACAAATGCGCGATCTGCGGCAGAACGGAGCTGGACGGAGACGATCTGGAATTCCGTTTCTGCTCCAAGTGTAACGGCAACTACGAATATTGTCAGTATCATCTGTTTACGCACGAGCATGTAAAGTAAGGCGTGCAGGCTTTGCAGCGAAACGGCGGTATCCGCTGGCGCTGTCCGGGCAGGCATGAGAAATTATAAAATTTGTGAGGAAAATTATGAGGGAAGAACAAATTTTTGCAAAAACGCTGGAAGAGCTTTCAGCGCTTGCAAAGGAGCAGGGAAATATGCTTTCGGAGGAACAGGTTACAGAGGCCTTTGACAAGGCAAAACTGAATCTGGGAGAGCCGCAGCTGGAGATGATTTTTGCCTATCTCAAAAATAAAAAGATCGGCATCGGCCAGCCTGCAGATCCCTTTGACTATATGACACAGGAAGAAATCGACTATCTGGAAGAATATTTAAAGGCAGTGCAGGCTGGTGCGGACGTGACGGATGGTGTGAAAGAAGCGGTCCTTTTATCCGCTATGGCGGGCGATGCGGACGCAAAGCACCGGATGATCGAAATCTTTCTGCCGCAGGTGGCGGAGATCGCAAAGCTCTACGCCGGACAGGGCGTTTTTCTGGAAGACCTGATCGGAGAAGGCAATGTGGCGCTGACGATGGCGGCAGAGATGCTGGACTGTGCACAGAATGCCAAAGAAGCTGAGGGCACGATCGCCAGCATGATCATGGAGGCGATGGAAAATTATATTTCTGAAAATGCTTCCGAAAAAAAGACGGGCGAAATGCTTGCTGAAAATGCCAATGATATTCTGGAAAAAGCGGAGGAACTGTCAAAGGAGCTCGGCCGCAAGGTGACGGTGGAAGAGCTGTCCGAAGAAACCGGAATTTCGGAAGAAAAAATTCGGGACGCAGCCAGAATCACCGCAGATCATATTGAATTTCTGGAACCGGAGGGCTGACGCATGGATATGCCGCAAAATCAGGATTTTAAGTATGTCCTGCAGGATTTTGGAAATATTTATATCGGTGCCCGTTATTCCTATGAGGAAATGTTAAAAAGTGAGGAGATTCCTTATAAATGGAAAGCGATCATCCGACATTATCTGTTGAAGGAGACTTCGCCGGAGACGACGATGGAAAATCATATCTTTTTTATGAAAGAGGATGATTTTTCTTATGAGACGTTTCAGGAGCTGAAGGCATCGTTTAAGATGAGCGTATGGATAGAGGCGGACGGGAAAAGGCATAAGCATGGGCATTACGAAAGCCGGGAATACAAAATTTCCGAAATCGTACAGAGTGAAGAGCTTCACAGAAAGATGGACACGATTATCGTGGAAGAGCTTCATCTGACCAAGCTTGCGCTGATGATGTTTTCCGTGTGAGACAAATATCTGATACAGGAGAGGGAGAGAAAATGAGAATAGAAGATCTGGCAGCTTATGAGATCATCAGCCGACAGAAGATCCATGATTTAAGATCGGAAGGATATCTGCTGCGCCACAAAAAGAGCGGTGCGCGGATCGCACTGCTATCCAATGAGGATGAAAACAAAGTATTTTATATCGGATTTAAGACGCCTCCGGCGGACAGCACAGGTGTTGCGCATATTCTGGAGCATTCCGTTCTGGAAGGCTCGAAGGAATTTCCGGTCAAAGACCCTTTTATTGAGCTTGTAAAGGGATCTATGAATACGTTTTTAAATGCCATGACCTATCCGGACAAGACGATGTATCCGGTTGCAAGCTGCAACGACAAGGATTTTGCAAACCTGATGCATGTTTATATGGATGCAGTATTTTATCCGGATATTTATAAGCAGCCCAACATCTTTTATCAGGAGGGCTGGCATTATGAAATGGAAAACGCCTCCGATGAGCTGAAATTAAACGGCGTCGTATATAATGAGATGAAGGGTGCGTTCTCTTCCCCGGACGACGTTCTGGATCGGGAGATCGTGCGGAATCTGTTCCCTGATACGGTTTATGCGAACGAATCCGGCGGCGACCCGGATGTGATTCCGAACCTGACCTATGAACAGTTCCTGGATTTCCATCGTAAATATTATCATCCGGCCAACAGCTATATCTATCTGTATGGCAACATGGATATGGTCGAGCGCCTCAACTGGATGGATGAGCATTATCTGTCCCATTTTGAGAAAATTGACGTGGAGGCAAACATCAGTCTGCAGGAGCCTTTTGCTGCACCCAGGGAAGCTGTAAAGCCCTACTCGATCACCGAGAGCGAGCCGCTGGAGCACAATACCTACCTGACCTGCAGTATGACTGCCGGGGACGTTTTAAACCGGGAAGAATACATTGCCTTTCAGATTCTGGACTACGCGCTTTGTTCCTCCCAGGGCGCGCCCTTAAAGCAGGCACTTTTGGATGCAGGCATCGGCGAAGACATCTACAGTGATTATGACAACGGGACGAGACAGCCGTATTTCTCCATCGTCGCTAAGAATGCGGATGCTTCCCGGAAAGAAGAATTTTTAAAGATCATCGACGAGACACTGGAAAAGCTTGTTGCAGAGGGACTGGATCAAAAGCGTTTGCAGGCCGGACTGAATTATTACGAATTTAAGTATCGGGAAGCGGATTATGGTATTTTCCCTGCAGGATTGATGTATGGACTGCAGGTAATGGACAGCTGGCTTTACGATGAAACCAGACCGTTTATTCATATCGAAGCGGGCGATACCTACAGAAGCCTGAGAGAAAAGGTGGAGACAGGATATTTTGAACAGCTGATTGAAAAGCATCTGCTGCACAATCCGCACAGAAGCGTACTGCTGCTCGTACCCGAAAGAGGGCTGACCGATAAAAAGGATCAGGAGCTGGCAGGTCGCCTGCAGGCTTACAAGGAGACGCTGACTGCAGAAGAAATCGAAAAAATTGTGGAAAAGACAGCTGCGCTGAAAGCGTTTCAGGAAGAGCCCGACCGTCCGGAGGATCTGGCGAAGATTCCACTGCTGGAAAGAAGCGATATTCGTCGGGAGATCGAGCCGATCATTCTGGAAGAACGTGAAATCGAAGACACAAAACTGATTTACCATAAAATCGAAACCAACGGCGTCAGTTATTTTCGCCTGCTGTTCGATATCAGCGAGGTTCCGGCAGAGCTGTTTGCCTATGTCGGCATTTTGAAGGCGGCGATCGGCCTGGTGGATACGCAGAATTATTCCTATCAGGAGCTGTTTACGCAGACAGACCTTTTGACCGGAGGAATCGTGCCGGTTACGAATATTTATCCGAATATCAAAAATCCGTCCGAACGCAAAATTACGTTTGAAATCAAAGGAAAAGCATTCCATGCGCATTTAAAGGACGCGATGGAGCTGACAGCAGAGATGCTGGTACGTTCCAATTATACGGATACGAAGCGCCTGTACGAGATTCTGACAGAGTTGAAATCGAGACTGCAGTCCTCCATGATTTCCGCAGGACATACGATTGCGGCGGGCAGGGCAATGTCCTATACGTCCGAGACGGTAGCAATTCAGGAAATTTTAAGCGGCATGGACTTTTATCGGCTGGTGGATGGGCTCTGTACGAACTGGGACGAAGAAAAAGAGAAGCTTCCGGAGATTTTGAAACGGCTGAGCGAGTGCATGTTCCGTCCGGAAAATCTGATGTTTGATTTTACCGCAGAAGAGGAAGAACAGGAAAAGCTGTTTGAAGCAGAAGCCAAAGCACTGAAAAAAGATTTGTTTACCTGCCCGGTGGACAGAGAGCCGGTGCATGCTGCGGTTTCGAAGAAAAATGAGGGCTTTTTATCAGCTTCTCAGGTACAGTATGTGTGCCGCGCCGGAAATTATAAAAAGAACGGGTTAGAATATACCGGAGTGCTGCGGATGCTGCGCGGTATTTTAAATACGGATTATCTCTGGAACACAGTCCGCGTCAAGGGCGGCGCTTACGGCTGCATGTGCAGCTTCGGAAAGAGCGGAGATGCCTATATCGCTTCTTACCGCGATCCGAATCTTGGCAAGACGATCGAAGCCTATGAGGGAATCGTGGAGTATGTAGCGCATTTCGCAGGGGATGAGCGCTCGATGACTCAAGCGGTCATCGGTACGGTCAGTGAAATGGATGCACCGATGAACCCGGCTGCAAAGGCGCTGCGCGCGCTGAGCATTTATCTGACCGGACAGACCGCAGAGCAGCTGCAGAAGGAGCGGGATCAGGTTCTGGATGCGACGGCGGAGGATATCCGGGCGCTTGCCGGTCACATGAAGGCATTTCTGGAAGACGACTGCCTGTGTGTTGTCGGAAATACGAAGAAGATCGAAGAGGAAAAAGAACGCTTCGGGACACTGGAACAGCTGCTTTGAAGCATGCGGCTGCCCGGACAAAAGTTCGGTGCAGCCGATGGAGCATATACACAATGGGAAGCTTAGAAGGGAGGGATTTTCATGTTGAAAAAGAAAATGACGAAGGTACTGACGGGTGTTTTAGCCATATCCATGCTGTCGGCCTGCGGCTCGGCGAGCAAAATGGCGATGGAATCCGCCTATGATACGACTGCGTCAAACTACAGTGCTGCGGGCGGTGTATATTATGACAGCGGCGACTATGAGTATGCCGAGGAAGTATCGGAAGAAAACGGCTCGTCCCAGGCGGAAACCGTAGAAAAGGGAGAGACGACCGGGCGCAAGCTGATCCGAAATGTGGATATGGACGTAGAGACGGAAAGCTTTGACGCGCTCCTTGCGTCTGCACAGTCTCAGGCGGAGGAGCTTGGAGGCTACATAGAAAGCAGCAGCATTTCCAATAGCAGTTATGCCAGTTCAACGTCTGCTGCCAGAAGCGCACGTCTGACGGCAAGAATTCCTTCGGAGAAGCTCGACGGCTATCTGGCGGGAATTTCCAAGCAGTCCAATGTGACGAGAAAATCTGAATCCACAGAGGATGTGACGCTGCAGTATGTGGATCTGCAGAGCCATAAAAAGGCACTTCTGGCAGAACAGGAAAGCCTCCTTTCCATGATGGAGCAGGCGGAATCCATCGAGGATATCATTGCGATCAATGAGCAGCTGACCGATGTGCGCTATCAGATCGAAAGCATGGAATCCCAGCTTCGTACCTATGACAATCAGGTGGATTACAGCACGGTCAACCTCTATATCGACGAGGTGGAGCGCTACACGCCAGGAGCGGCAAAGAGCGCGGGTGCGCGGATTGCAGAGGGCTTTTCTGCAAATATTTACAGGGTTGGAAGCTTTTTCAAAAATTTCGCAATTGAATTTATTATTCTCTTGCCGATCCTGATTGCGATTGCAATCGTACTCGGAATTGCGATTCTGATTGTACGGATAATTATCAAGATAAGTGAAAAGCATCAGGCGGGAAAAAAGACATCGGCAAAAACAGAAATTAAAACCGGGGACAGATACAGACAAAAACCGGGAAAGGAACAGATACATGGCGCAGAACAAACAGAAAAAAGCGGGCTTTGCAACGCTGGTAGGACGCCCGAACGTGGGCAAGTCCACACTGATGAATCATCTGATCGGACAGAAAATCGCGATCACATCCAATAAACCCCAGACGACAAGAAACCGGATTCAGACCGTCTATACGGGACCGAAGGGACAAATTGTGTTTCTGGATACGCCGGGCATTCATAAGGCGAAAAATAAGCTCGGCAACTACATGGTAAAGGTGGCGGAAAGCACATTTTCCGATGTGGACGTCATTCTCTGGCTGGTAGAGCCGACGACCTATATCGGTGCCGGGGAACGGCATATCCTGGAGCAGTTAAAACGCAGCAGGCTGCCGGTCGTTCTCGTGATCAACAAGATCGACACCGTTCCTAAAACAGCTGTTTTGGATGCAATGGAAACCTACCGCAAAGAGATGGATTTTGCAGAAATCGTCCCGGTATCGGCACTTCGCAGCAACAATACCGATACGCTGTTGGACTGCATTTTCAAATATCTTCCCTATGGAGAGCCATTCTACGATGAAGATACGATCACAGACCAGCCGCAGCGTCAGATCGTTGCGGAGATGATCCGCGAAAAGGCGCTGCGCTGTCTGGAAGAGGAAATTCCCCACGGCATCGCAGTGGCGGTCGAACGGATGGAATTTAAGGAGCATATCGTCAATATCGATGCGACGATCATCTGCGAGCGGGATTCCCACAAGGGAATTATTATCGGCAAGCAGGGCAGCATGCTCAAAAAGATCGGTTCTCAGGCGCGCCGGGATATCGAGGATATGCTGGAATGCCAGGTCAATCTGCAGCTCTGGGTCAAGGTCAAGAAGGACTGGAGAGACAGCGATTTCCTCTTGAAAAACTTCGGTTACAACCCTGCGGATACCAGACCGGACAGATAGAACGCTCTTTTTTCTGAGGGAATAAAAAAGTTCAAACCGCTTATCCTATGAGGGACGTAAAAGCTGTCGGAGACGGCAGATTGGATACATGGGAGGCGGTAAGGATGAATGAAAGAAGCTACTGGGATCAGTTTTTAAAAACCGGGCGTGTGGAGGATTATCTGCAGTACCGGAATCAGATACAGGAAAGAAATGCGCTCCGGAACCGGGCGAAGTTACACGAGAGCAGCTCGTTTACTTCGTCCTTCCGTGCAAAGGCGCAGGGACAGGATGGGGAACAACATGCAGGATCGGATCAAAGTGCTCGGGATCGTTCTGAAGGCAGAACCGATCGGGGAGTATGACAGGAGAGTCGTGATCCTGACTCGGGAAAAAGGAAAAATATCCGCTTTTGCAAGGGGAGCCAGAAAGCCGACAAGCGCTTTTCTGGCTCCTACCAGTCCGTTTACCTTCGGGACGTTCGAGCTGTATGCAGGGCGAAATTCCTACAGTGTCTGTGATATTTCAGCGGACTGCTATTTTGAAGAGCTGCGGCAGGATTTTGAGGGCGCCTATTACGGAATGTATTTTCTGGAGCTGGCGGATTACTGCACGCGGGAAAATAACGACGAGCGCGAGGTGTTAAAGCTTTTATATCAGTCCCTGCGGGCGCTGACGGTAAAAAGCATCCCGCGCAGGCTTGTGCGATGCATCTACGAAATCCGGCTGATTGTGGCAAACGGGGAATTCCCGGGGCTGCCGCAGGGCAATTTTTCCGAAACGGCGTTGTATGCAGTCGAATTTATCGCAGGGACGCCCGTGGAAAAGCTTTACACATTTACCTTAAAAGAAGAAGTGCTTGCAGAGCTTGTGCAGATTGCAGAAAAATACCGGAGGGATTTTCTTCCGGGTGAATTTCATACCCTGGAGATCCTGGAAACGTTATAAAATGACTTTGTAAAGTTATGGGTTGAAAAAGAAAGGGCGGTCGGCTATAATAGTTAAGATCATAGCATCGGCAGATAAAGAGCGGATGCAGATGAGAGGGAGCAGATAAATGACGCGAAAATGGATCATGCGCGCACTGTGTATCCTGTGTCTGGCAGCGATGCTGACGGGATGCGGCAGGGAGCCGGAAGTAACCGAGACCACGATTGAAGTCAAAAAAAATGGTCAGGTGGTTCACACGATTATAGAAGATTTTTCCGAAAGCTATTATAATCTGGATGAGCTGGAAAGTACGATTCAGCAGGCATGCGATACTTATAATGCTTCGGCTGGAAAAGAAGCGGTTGTGCTGAAAGCGGCAAAAGAAAATGACGATCATACGGTAACGGTCGTGATGCAGTATGCGGACGCTTCTGCTTATTCTGCTTTCAACAAACTGGCATTGTTTGTTGGAACCGTAAAAGATGCGTTTAATGCAGGCTATGATCTGAATGTCACGCTTTCTTCCCTGAAGGGAGACGGAGAGCAGATCGGCAAGGAAGACCTCCTCAAAATGGGAGAAAAGCACATTGCAGTTGTGCGGGAAGCGGTTAATGTCAGAGTATGGGATAAGGTCCGGTACGGTTCGGAGGATGTCGAGGCGACAGCGAATGCCAAAACAGTATCCGTAACCGACGCAGATGTGCTGACCTATATTCTGTTTGATTAAAATCTGTGCAGTCAAAGGAGAAAAACGATGGAAAAGACAATGGACAAAATTGTATCGCTGGCAAAAGCGAGAGGGTTTGTATATCCCGGTTCCGAAATTTACGGCGGACTTGCAAATACATGGGATTACGGTAACCTCGGCGTAGAGCTGAAAAACAACGTAAAGCGCGCATGGTGGAAAAAATTTATCCAGGAGAACCCTTACAACGTCGGTGTGGACTGCGCGATTCTGATGAATCCCCAGACCTGGGTTGCATCCGGACATCTGGGCGGCTTTTCTGATCCGCTGATGGACTGTAAGGAATGCCACGAGCGTTTCCGTGCAGATAAGATCATCGAAGATTATGCACAGGAGCACAATATTGATCTGGGAGGCTCTGTAGACGGCTGGAGCCAGGAACAGATGATGCAATTCATCGAAGATAATCAGGTTCCCTGCCCGACCTGCGGCAAACACAACTTTACCGAAATCCGTCAGTTCAACCTGATGTTCAAGACTTTCCAGGGTGTTACGGAGGATGCAAAGAATACGGTATATCTGCGTCCCGAAACCGCGCAGGGTATTTTCGTAAACTTCAAGAACGTACAGCGTACTTCCAGAAAGAAAATCCCGTTCGGTATTGGTCAGATCGGTAAGTCCTTCCGCAATGAAATCACACCTGGCAACTTCACGTTCCGTACCAGAGAGTTTGAGCAGATGGAGCTGGAATTCTTCTGTGAGCCTGACACCGACCTCGAATGGTTCGCATACTGGAAACAGTTCTGTATCGACTGGCTGCAGACTCTGGGCATCAAGCCGGAAGAAATGCGTGTCAGAGACCATGAAAAAGAAGAGCTTTCCTTCTACTCCAAGGCTACAACGGATATCGAATTTTTATTCCCCTTTGGCTGGGGCGAGCTGTGGGGCATCGCTGACCGTACCGATTACGACCTTTCCCGTCATGCAGAGGTTTCCGGTCAGGATCTGTCTTACTTTGACGATTCCAAGAATGAAAAATATATCCCTTATGTTGTTGAGCCGTCTCTGGGTGCAGACCGTGTCGTTCTGGCATTTTTATGCGCTGCTTATGACGAGGAAGAGCTGGAGGGCGGAGATGTCCGTACTGTCCTTCATTTCCATCCTGCTCTGGCACCGGTTAAAATCGGCATTCTGCCGCTGTCCAAGAAGCTCAACGAGGGTGCAGAAAAGATCTATACCCAGCTGTGCAAGAAGTACAACTGCGAATTTGACGACAGAGGAAATATCGGTAAGAGATATCGCCGTCAGGATGAAATCGGTACGCCGTTCTGCGTTACCTACGATTTCGAATCCGAGACAGACGGCTGCGTAACCGTTCGTTTCCGTGATTCTATGGAGCAGGAGCGGGTTGCGATCGCTGATCTGGACGCATACTTTGCAGAAAAGCTGGATTTCTAAGAATTTTTAAGCTGGCTGTGTATAATCGAGTACACGCTTTGTGGGTACTTAATTCTGTGAATTAGAAAGATCCGTCTTTTCCGTGTGGATTCCACATGGAGAAGGCGGATTTTTTTGCAAATGGCGCGGGTGAATTGTATTGCGCGTGAACGGCTCCTTTTGGCAACATTTTGCTGTTTGTGAAAGATTTTGTTTGTTCTGCGACAAAATTTGGCAGGAAAACTAAAAACTGCACAAATAAAAAACGAATATATTGTTTGACTTTACATATTTTAATGTGTTAGAATGATTTTATGAGAAAAACAGTCCGGCATAATGCTAAATGACTGTAAATACAGACCAAAGGGGGACCATTACAATGGCGAAATGGGTGTATTTATTCAGGGAGGGAAATGCGGATATGCGCAACCTCCTGGGCGGAAAAGGTGCGAACCTTGCAGAGATGACGAATCTCGGGCTGCCGATTCCACCCGGCTTTACCGTGACGACAGAGGCCTGCACAGACTACTATAACCATGGCAGGTCAATTTCTGAAGAAATTCAGACACAGATTTTTGATGCACTGGCACTTTTGGAGGAAAAGCTCGGCAAGAAGTTCGGAGATACCGAGAATCCGTTGCTTGTGTCGGTACGAAGCGGAGCGAGAGCTTCGATGCCCGGTATGATGGATACGATCCTGAATCTGGGCTTGACCGATATTTCGGTCGAAGGCTTTGCCAAACGGACAGGCAATCCGAGATTTGCCTACGATTCTTACAGACGCTTTATTCAGATGTTCTCAGATGTTGTCATGGAAGTTCCCAAATCGTTATTTGAACGGGTCATTGATGAAATAAAAGAAGATCGGAAAGTTCACTTTGATACGGAGCTGACGGCGGAGGATCTAAAAGAGGTGATCCGGCGTTTTAAAGAGATCTATAAGGAAAAAATGGGCGAAGAATTTCCGCAGGAGCCGCGGGTTCAGCTGATGGAAGCGGTAAAGGCGGTATTCCGTTCGTGGGATAATGAAAGAGCTATCGTATACAGAAGAATGAATGACATTCCGGGGGACTGGGGAACTGCAGTCAATGTACAGTCGATGGTATTCGGAAATATGGGCAACACCTCCGGTACAGGCGTTGCCTTTACGAGAAACCCCTCCACCGGAGCAAAGGGCATTTATGGCGAATATCTGATCAACGCACAGGGTGAGGACGTTGTTGCAGGAATCCGTACGCCGCAGCCCATTACCCGACTGGAAGAAGACCTGCCGGAATGCTATGGGGAATTTTTGAAAATTGCAAACCGTCTGGAAGAGCATTACCGTGATATGCAGGATATGGAATTTACCATCGAAGACGGAAAGCTGTATTTCTTACAGACCAGAAATGGCAAGCGCACGGCGCAGGCGGCTCTGCAGATCGCATGCGACCTTGTGGATGAAGGGATGATCACGCCCCAGGAAGCCGTCAGCAGAATTGAGGCAAAATCTCTGGATCAGCTGCTGCATCCTGCCTTTGATCCGGATGCATTGAAAAAGGGAACCGTAATGGGACAGGCTCTTCCTGCATCTCCTGGTGCAGCTGCCGGTAAGATCTATTTTACTGCAGAGGAAGCAAAGGAAGCCCATGAGGCTGGCGAACGTGTCATTTTAGTACGTCTGGAAACTTCTCCGGAGGATATCGAGGGGATGCATGCTGCAGAGGGCATCCTGACTGTGCGCGGCGGTATGACATCCCATGCTGCAGTTGTGGCAAGAGGCATGGGAACCGCATGTATTTCCGGCTGCGGAGATATTGTGATCGATGAAAAGAAAAAGCAGTTTACATTAGGCGGCAAGACCTACTTTGAGGGGAATTATATTTCCCTGGACGGCTCAACCGGTAAAATTTACGACGGCGATATTCAGACACAGGAGGCTTCGATCAGCGGCAACTTCGGCAGGATCATGAGCTGGGCGGATTCCTTCCGTAAATTGAAGGTTCGCACGAATGCAGATACGCCTGCAGATGCGGCAAATGCGGTACGTCTTGGTGCAGAAGGGATTGGACTTTGCAGAACAGAGCACATGTTCTTTGAACCGGAGCGAATTCCGAAGATCCGTAAAATGATCCTTTCCAAAACCGTGGAAGAGCGCGAAAAGGCGCTGGAAGAGCTGATTCCGTTCCAGAAGGGCGATTTCAAGGCGCTTTATGAAGTAATGGAGGGGAAACCTGTTACGATTCGTTTCCTGGATCCGCCGCTGCATGAGTTTGTTCCGACAGACGAAAAGGATATCGAAGCACTGGCAAAGGATATGAATCTTTCTGTTGAGGAAGTAAAGAGCACCTGCAGTGAGTTGCATGAGTTCAACCCGATGATGGGTCACAGAGGCTGCCGGTTGTCCGTTACATATCCGGAAATTGCAAGAATGCAGACAAGAGCGGTGATCGAAGCGGCGATTGAAGTAAGTAAAGAAAAGGGCTTTGAGATCGTTCCGGAGATCATGGTTCCGTTGGTTGGCGATAAAAAAGAGTTGAAATTTGTCAAGGACGTAATTGTGGAAACTGCTGAAAAGGTTAAGGCAGAAAAAAATTCGAATTTGGTTTATCATATTGGAACGATGATCGAAATTCCAAGAGCAGCACTTCTGGCAAACGAAATTGCAGAAGAAGCCGAATTTTTCTCCTTTGGTACCAATGATCTGACTCAGATGACCTTTGGCTTCTCCCGTGACGACGCAGGAAAATTCCTGGTGGATTATTATAAGAGTAAGATCTATGAATCTGATCCCTTTGCAAAGCTTGACCAAAACGGCGTAGGACAGCTGATCGAAATGGCAGTCACAAAAGGTCGTTCCCAGCGTCCGAACTTAAAGATCGGTATCTGTGGTGAGCATGGCGGCGATCCCTCTTCTGTTGCATTCTGCCATAAGGTTGGAATGGATTATGTATCCTGTTCTCCGTTCCGTGTACCGATCGCGAGATTGGCTGCTGCACAGGCTGCAATTGCGGACAAGAGGAATTAGGCAACAATATATTTATTTCTGCAGCTTAACGGTAACGAGAGCAGATGTGCAGGCATTTATGGCTGAACATCCAGAGTATACAAAAGCGAACAGATTTAAAGATATTGAAGTAAAAGTCTATATATAAAGTTCTGCAAGGGAAAGCATTTATTGCTTTCCCTTGTTTGATGTTTGGGAATAAGCCCTTTTATTTGGGTTTGCTCCCTTTTTTTATTCTAATATCTATAAGGAGCATTCCTGTTAAGTAACAAGTAACCGGTTTGCCAAAAATGAGTGCAACCCATAGAATAATGATTGTTAACTGGCCGGTTGACAAATCATCGTTCAAAGGAGACACCCACAAATGAATTATAAGCAGAATGAAAAAATCAATCAAGTAAAAGAATCAACTTTGGTAGTCGGAATCGATATCGGAAGTACAACACAGTACGCCAGGGCATTTGACTGGAGAGGCATTGAGCTTGGAAAAGTCTTTCCGTTCAGCAACAGCAGAGAAGGTTTTGAAGACTTTAAAGTATGGATGCAGCATTTGCAGGACAAGTACAGAAAGTCAGATGTAATCGTAGGTATTGAGCCGACAGGTCATTACTTGTTTGATCTTGGCGCTTATCTTGAGGATGAGGGCATCCTCCTGGTTATGGTTAACCCCTATGCGGTAAAGCAGACCAAGGAACTGGATGACAACAGCCAAAGCAAGAATGACAGGAAGGATCCGAAGGTGATCGCAAAGCTGGTTACCGAGGGCCGGTATTCTGCACCGTATACACCGGATGGTGTGTATGCTGATTTAAGAATTATGGTGGCCAATCGTAAGAGACTCATCAGGGAGATGACCCAGATCAAAAACAGATTTGCCAGATGGTTCGCCATATATTTCCCCGAGTACACAGATGTGTTTGGGGACTATGAAGCACAGAGCAGTATGCTGCTTCTAAAGAAAGTTTGTACTCCGGAAGCAATCGTGGAACTGGGAGCCGAGAAAATCAATCAAATCTGGCGTGATGCAAAGCTAAGGGCTGTAGGAATGAAAAGGGCAACGACCCTGTGTGAGACAGCAAAACGCAGCATCGGCTTAAAGAAAGGCTCTTCGGCTGCCCGGTATGAAATGAAACTGTTGCTCGAGGATTACGAATACAAAAAGGCACAGCTGGACGCCGTTATGGAGGAGATAGAAAAGCTGTGCAGGAAGATACTCGAAAGCAGGCAGATGCTTGCCATCAAAGGTATAGGAGTGATCACGGTAGCCGGATTTCTGGCAGAAGTGGGTGATGTGAGGCGTTTCGAATCACCCAGACAGATACAAAAGCTGGCAGGACTCTCATTACGGGAAAATAGCTCGGGAAAGCACAAAGGACAGACGACCATAAGCAAAAGAGGTCGGAGTAAGCTGCGAGCAGTACTGTTCAATGCGGCAATTCCATTGATAGCGAAGAACCCGGAGTTTAAGTCATTGCATGAGTATTACACGACAAGGGTGAACAATCCGCGCAAGAAGAAACAATCCGTGATTGCCATCAGCTGTAAGCTGATACGGGTCTTTTATGCCATCCTGGCAAAAGAGTGACCTATGATGCACAGAAGTTGATTTCTGACATTCACAGGCAGCCGCAGGCAGCGTAAGAAGACCAACTGTGAGATTCAGGAGACGTCCGCCGAAAGGCGCTGAAAGGAACAGAAGAATTTCATAAACATAGAGAGCCAAGTCAGATTTATTTCCATCAGAGCAGAGACTCAGCGAAGGAGCATCATGACGCCCCTTTATGGATAAGCAGAACGAAGGAATTAAGGACCCAGAAGTAAAGGAGATCCTGTATGACATGGGAGGTTAGGCTGCCGTAAGGAGTTGGGGAAAGAAAGGCCGATCATAGCAGAATAAGACGACGTCTTGTTTTGTGTACCCTAAACATCCGAATATCCATGATTTATGGCCAAGGGGAATGACATAGACTTAGAAAATATCTCTATGAAGAAATGAAAATGTGAGAAAAAGCGAGTTAACAAGAGAAAAACAAAGATTATTATGGAAGGAATCGCGATAATGTTTACCGTAGAAGAGATGAATCTGATTCAGGCGATGAATCACACTTGTCGAAGAATGGCGATTTTCGACATAAAAACCAGTATCACGAATATCGGGGACCATGAATTGAAGGAGCTCTGCAAGAAGGCGCTGAAGAAAATGTCGGCTATGACTGACGCAGATTTCGTTGCTATTGACTTTACCGTGTATGAGGGGATGAGAAAAATGAGTGATTGGCATGATGGATTTGCTGAGCCCATGCATGATACTCCGGCAGATAAGGATCCGCTGATTGCAGCGATGGAGGCAGCCGGTTATACCTATGACGGACTTGAAAGCACCAACGATAATCTCCGTTTCTTTGGCGAAGGCGGTCAGGTCATTACCATGGGCGGCTGGCATGAATGCGAGGAATGGTTGAATGGTGTTGTCTTCGACGATCCCCAGGTGATGAACCGTGTGGAGATCATTTTTCATCCGGAACGGTTTCCGGAAAAAGATCCCGGAAGAGCTGCCCTTCGTGCTGTGGAAGACGCGGTGGAGCAGAATGACAATAGCTTTGACGGTATCATCAATAACCTTCCGGAACCGGATCCGACGCTTCAGGCATGCAAATGTGCCGATGAGGAGGCAAAGCAGTCTGTGCTTGCAAAGCTGAAGGAGCAGCAGCTGCATGAACCTCCTCACAGACCGGAGTGTCCTTTTATTTTCTGCGGTCCGGAGGAAAGAGTTCGTGAGTAAAAATAAACATCAGGAGGTACCCCATGCAGGCAAGAGATAAATGGGTCCACTTCGTAATGTCTTAGGAAGAACTGGAGCGCATGCAGCAAAAGATGGATGAACTGGGTATCCGCAACAAGAGCTCTTATCTTCGAAAGATGGCGCTGGACGGCTACTGCATCAACCTGGAACTGGATGATGTAAAGGAAATGGTCTCCCTTCTTCGATACTGCAGCAACAATCTGAATCAGTATGCCAAGCAAGCCAATGAGACCGGCTCTATCTATGCGGAGGACATTCAGGATCTGCAGAACAGGCAGAATGAAATCTGGGAAATTGCGAAAGAGATTCTGGCAAGGCTGGCGACGATCCAGTAAAGAAACGGTGTGGCAGATTGCTGTCACACCGGATACATAGGAAGCACCGGAGTGCTGCGTAACTGCGTTACTCCCGCCCTCCGGCGAAGATGCGCAATCCGAGCTATCGCTCTACTTGCTTATCTTCGTGCATTCGTCAAATGGATGCAGATATGCTCGTGCAAGCACGGCAATCTGATCCATCTGACTCATTGCTTCGTTGACATCTTTGACTTCGGAAAAATCGCTTTATAGACTATACTCAAAAAACCAAAAGAGGACTCGTTTATGTGGCTGATCAAACTCCCTTTTCGAATACTCGCGCTGCCGATCATGGCAATTGTTGCCGTACTCTCTATCTTCTACTCCCTCGCCTTGAACCTTTCGGCGATGGTCGCCGGACTGGTGTATCTGGTATTAGGCGTCTGCATTGTGATGCTTCTTTTTCAGCATGCCTGGATTTACGCAGCGCTCCTATTTGGTTTTGCCGTTCTGGTGTTTCTGGCAATCATGTTTGCTGAAGTAGTTTCTCTCGGGCTGGAAGCATTGACCGGGAAATTGTCGAAATTTATCTTTTCATGACGAATCATAACTTAACGGACCTGAGGAATTGAAATGCCTCAGGTCTTTTCTTTTGCAAAAAATTGAGAAAGGAGCGGATGCCCATGGCAGCAACCAGACTGATTCCCATGCATGTGAATAAGGGAAAAACCCTCGCCCAGAGTCTGGGCGACAGAACGGATTATGCGAAGAATCCGGAGAAGACAGACAAGGGTGAACTGGTCACCGGGTATCAGTGTGATCCCATGACCGTGGATGAAGAATTCATGCTGTCCAAACGCCAATATGAGCAGATCACCGGCCGCCTCCAGAGGCATGAAGTGATTGCTTATCAGATCCGTCAGTCTTTCAAGCCCGGCGAGATCACACCGGAGGAAGCAAACCGATTGGGACAGGAACTGGCTCTCCGTTTTACAAAAGGCAAGTATGCCTTTATCGTAGCAACTCATACGGATCGGGCCCATGTCCATAATCACATCGTTTTCAATTCCGCTTCCATTGACGGAACCAGAAAGTTTAAAAACTTCTGGCTATCCAGCATTGCCCTGCAGCGAGTCAGTGATCTGGTCTGCCTGGAAAACGGCCTATCCGTTATTACTCCGAAGCCATACAGGGAGCTTGCAAAACGAACGGACTACCCTCGCAGAGTGAAAAACAGAGATGTACTTTGTGAGGATATCGATGCTGTTCTGCAGAAGAAGCCGGAATCCTTTGAAGCATTTCTGCAGGAGCTGCGGACACTGGATTATGAGATAAAATGCGGAAAGCATATTTCCGTCAAAGGGAAAAATCAGGCCCGTTTTATCCGCCTGTCCTCTCTGGAGTACGGCTATACCGAGGCAGATCTGCGAGTTCATTTCCTCGGGCAGCAGGAACACAAGTCGAGAGAAAAACGCAACTACCACACAGATGCCCGTCCCTTCAATCTTGTCATTGATATCCAGAGCAAACTGCAGAATAAAGGTGCCGGATATCAGCGCTGGGCATCGGTTTATAACCTGAAGCAGATGTCGAAGACGCTGCTTTTTCTGCGGGATCATAAGATTGAAAGCATGGAGCAGCTGAACCAGCTTGTGCAGCAGCAGACTACCAAAAGGGACGCCCTTCTCTCTACTATTCAGCAATCGGAAAAACGATTGGCGGAGATCGGCACTCTGAAAAAGCATATCATCAACTATTCCAAAACGCGGTTCACTTATGAGGAATACCGCAAGGCTGGTTACAGCAAAAGTTTCTGGAAGCACATCGGGAAGAGATTACGATTCATAAAGCGGCAAAGGCTGCCTTCGATGAATTGGGTGTAAAGAAGCTTCCAAGGGTAAAGGATCTCAGTATGGAATATGCTGAGGTGCTGGCAGCAAAAAAGCAGATCTATGCCGAATACAGACTGGCGAAAAATGATGCCCAGGAGCTTCTGATTGCCCAGCAGAATATTGCTTCTCTCTATGATGCAGAGTGCAAGGAGGAAGAGCAGAAACGCCGGAAAGATGAGCAAAGTCATTAAGTCTGGCAAATCAAAAGGTCTGAGTGACAGTCATAGTGCTGTTGCTCAGGCCTCGCTTTTTTTAGTGTTTCGAAGAAACGCGCAGCCATCACAAAGTGATGATCGATAAGGGTTTTGGAATATCCCAACAAGCAAGTTGTCCCGTTTCGGGATAACGCTGTTTTCGCAGGACTTGGCCAAGGAAACATTGCTTGCAAATTAGTGAGGTGCATAAAATTTTGAGCACAAGGTGGTACAAGATAGATTGATTCTATTCGTTTAACGGATTATAATAAACAATGGATTGATGTGATTTTTTGTTTGATGGACGAGGAGCAAATATGGGGTTTTTATCAACAACACAAGCATCTAAAAAATGGGGAATATCTCCAAGAAGAATTCAGGTATTATGTGCGGAAGGACGTATTCCGGGTGTGTTTAGAGTCGGAAACACATGGGCTATTCCAGAGGAAGCCCAAAGGCCAAAAGATGCACGTATTCGCAGCGGACGATATATTAAGGGCGCTTCCATTAGTTAAATGTGTGTAGACTGGGAGGAAGATAATGAATAGTAATAGAGTAGAGTTAGCACCAGACGCTCATCTGTTAATGGCATCACTGCGCTCAGTTGGATATAAAACAGAGACGGCTATTTCTGATATCTTAGATAATTGTATAGCTGCTCACGCTACAGAGGTTCATGTTGACTTTTCTTGGAATAAAGAGGAGTCAACCATTGCTATATATGATAATGGCGATGGCATGGAGAAGTGTTCATTAATTGCTTCTATGAAAATTGGATCTGCAGACCCATCAGAAAAAAGAATGTCTGACGATTTGGGTCGTTTTGGGATGGGGATGAAAACGGCAGCTTTTTCAATGGGCAAACGTTTAAGAGTTATAACAAAAAAAGAAAACAAGATTTCAACAGCTTGTTGGGATTTAGATTATATTGAAAACCAGCAGGATGGAAAATGGAGCTTGTTAGTTGATGATATCCCCATCGATACAGTGCTCGAAGGATACCCCGTATTTCAGCATTTTGATAACGGAACGTTAATAGTCATAGACTTGTTGGATCGATTTGTTGATAGCGCATCATTAAAGAAATCAAAGATGAATTTCTATAAAACAGTTGAACGTGTTAAGGCTCATGTAGGGATGACATTCCATCGCTTTATAGAAGAAGATGATTTAAAAATTTTCTTTAAAGATGATTTGGTACCAGCATGGAATCCCTTCATTCTTTCAAATAATGCAACTCAAGAACTGAGTGAAGAAGAATATTTTGATGGAGAAAAATACGTTTTGGTTCAACCATATGTGCTTCCGCATAAAACGAAATTTGCAACTTCAGAAGATTTTGAAGCTGCAGCTGGACCCAAAGGTTGGACTGCTCAGCAAGGGATATATGTATATCGCAATAGACGATTATTGGTATTTGGTACGTGGTTTGATTTTATTAAGAAAGAACCCGCTTTTAATCTAGCACGTATCCGCTTAGATATGAATGCTGATCAGGACTATGATTGGAAAATTGATATCAAGAAGTCTGTAGCTACGCCCCCATTATATATGAGGGATATCATTGATCGAGCAATTACTGTTTGTACGGCGCAATCTGCAAAGGTTTATAACTCAAGAGGTGCTTATTCAAAAAAACCAGGATCTCAACAGTTGAGTTACGTATGGGAACAAAGAAAGAATAGACTTGGTTCATATATGTTCTACCTTAACAAAAAGCATCCGATGCTAAATAAGATTCTTCAACAGCTAGATGAAGATGGCAGAGCTGATTTGAAAGCATATCTAGCGCTAATTGAGGGATATGCTCCTTCTGCGCAATCTGGCCTGACATCGTATATGTCGGAACAGGTGAAAGAGGCTGTGTCAAATGATGACCCGGGCAAAATGGCAGATATTGCTGAAGCCAAGGGCTATATAAAAAAATTTATACAGAATGGTTTTGCTAAGGAAGAAGTTGAAGGTATCATTTTAGGAATGCCAAATTACAAGTACATAGAAGAAGAAATTAAAAAAATATTTGAGGACGAGAATTATGATTAATTATCCGGAAGGTTTGAAGGAAAGTGAACTTCAGCTATATATTGCAGCATTTAAAAGATGTCGTGAGCTGATAGAAGAAAAGGAGAATCATACCACTGTAGCTGAAACGGTTGATGCCATTGTTGCTCAGTGGGGGCCTGTTGTGAATGATGCAGAACAATTACGGGCTTTTTTACTTGCTGAGGTTAAGGTTCCTATTGATCCAGTAACAGTTATCGCTGATGTAACTGTTAAGGACAAGAAATGGTTTTCAAAAATAAAAAAAAGAAAAGGTTACTTATTAGAGTATTGGAGACGATATGCTGATTATTTGAACCACAAGCCGTCATGGTCACTCGATGCGGTTGCAGATATTGACGAGTCAACAGATGCTGTACTTAATTTCATGGCAGACCCTTCACTCGGCATAAAGCAAAATGTCTACGGCTTAGCTTTTGGTTATGTACAGTCGGGAAAAACAGCGCACTATTTAGGTGTTCTCAACAAAGCTGCAGATGCTGGCTATAAAATCATTATTGTTCTAGCGGGTATTCATAACAATTTGCGTAGCCAGACTCAAATCCGATTAGAAGAGGAATTTCTCGGATACGATGTGCGTGGAGCTGCTGACGATAGTCAAAATGCAATAGGTGTCGGAGTGGGACAAAGTGTAAGTTACCATCTCCAGGCACTTACTTCTCGTGAAGAAAAAGGTGATTTCAACAAAATCAAGGCAGGCACATCGATGAATCCTCCGTTTGTGGTGGTCACCAAGAAGAATGCATCGGTATTAGCTCAACTAATTAAGTATCTGGGAAATCTTCCAGTTGCTACAACGGATGTATCCGGAAAGAAACATTTTTCAGCGGAATATCCTCTGTTGGTTATCGATGATGAAGCGGATCAAGCATCGCTTAACACGAAAGATTGTTACAATGCTGATGGCTCACTAAAAGACGATTTTAATCCTACGACTATCAACAAACATATCAGAAGATTATTGGGACTTTTTGATTGTTATTCATATGTTGGCTATACTGCCACACCATTTGCCAACATTTTCATTCCACCTAAGAGTGAAAATCCAAAGTATGGGAAAGATCTCTTTCCAAAGGACTTTATCGTGAACATTCCAAGGCCAAAGAACTACATAGGAGCGTTGGAATACTTTGGTTTAACTGATGGTGATGAAACTGTCAAAGCGATGCCGTTGTTTAGGGAAATTGAAAAGGGAAAAGATTATCTGGGAAAAGGGACAAAAAAAGATGATCCTGTAGGAGCTATACCTGATGAGCTCAAACTGGCGTTAAAATCTTTCGTGATATCAGTTGCTGTTAGAAACCTGAGAGGACAATTTGCAAAGCCTAATTCAATGTTGATTCATATTGTCCGTTTCAAAGGGCAGCAAAATATCATCAAGAGAAAGGTTGAAAAGTATTTTTTAGAGGAAATATATAATTTCATTAAGAACGATGATTCAGAAATCGAAAAGGAGCTCAAGGAGATTTGGGAAAAGGATTATGTTACTACCACAGCTCTCATGAGAAGTGACTTTCCTCAATACATGGATGGAGTTGCCGAGCACAGTTGGAATGTTGTTTATCAAGAAATTATTCGTTTCATAAAAGCTAAGGAATTCACTATTTACAGCATTAATGGTGATAGTTCAGACACGTTAATTTATGAGAATCATAAAGGTGAACCGTTTAATGTAATTGTAATCGGCGGAGATAAGTTGGCGCGTGGATTGACCTTGGAGGGATTGATTGTTAGTTACTTTACAAGAAGTTCTAATACATATGATACCCTGATGCAGATGGGACGTTGGTTTGGATATCGACCAGGTTATCTGGATCTTTGCCGACTTTACACAACAAAAGTGCTACATGGTTACTTCGTTGATATCTCAAGAGCTACAGAAGATCTGGTTCGGCAAATTGATTATATGGGAAATGTTGTGAAGCAAACTCCTATGGAGTTCGGTCTGGGCGTAGAATCTAATCCAGATCTTCTTATAACAAGCAGAAATAAGATGAGAACTGGAAAGGATATGAAGCGAGACTTTAGTGCTCACCTAAGTCAGACTCGTATTCTTGATGTTGACAGCGATCAGTTCAACGAGAATTTTGCCGCCGTTGAAAACTTGATTTATACAATGGGAAAATCTGCTTCTGATAATGAAATAATTGCTAGACTGAATCGAAAAGTTGGCTCACATTATTACTGGTTTGATGTATCAGGTTATGACGTGTCACAATTTCTTGAACAGTACAAAACATCTTCATCCGCTACAAGAGCAAATAGTAAGTACATGGCTGATTACATAAGAAATCAGACGACCGTTGGAGGGTTGACTAATTGGACTGTTTGCTTAATTAATTATGAAGCAACAGGAAGAAAGCCATTCCCAATTGCTTCTATAGATGCAGTTGGTGCAGGCTTGACAAGAGCAAATCTTCAGATTACTGACGGAGAAGCAACGTGTGATATCCATACCCTTTTATCAAAAGATCAGGAATACTTGGATTATGATCAAAGACAATTTGAAAAAGTAAAGCAAATGCAAGAAGACGGTGATTCAGCAGAAAAAATTCGAAAGAATACTCGTTCAAGAGAACATGGATTTTTAATGCTATATCCAATCGGTAATGTTGGTCCCATTACGGAAGAAATGGATCGCAATAACAGTAAAACACCATTTGCGGTAGCCGTTGTATTTCCGGATAGAAAGGAAAAAGGAAATATTAAGTCCTATCATGTAAATGATATTGCTGTGGAGAACAAGAGCTATGACTTTGACGCATAACATCTACAATGATTTGAGTGTATCCTTAAGTGCCGGGAAGCATCAAACATTATCAAAAGTATATACAACACCTAACGGAATATCACTTATCTACGCAATGAATCGTGATACAGAAAAAAGAGCCTTGTATTTCGTTGCGGAAGAAAAATCAGTGGATAGTATGCCGCGATGTAAAGGGCTTGATATCGGAAAGGTACACTTGTATGAATACAGTCCTGTAGATTTCTTTTGCGAAATTGCGCAAAACTCTGGCGATGAAAGTTATATGTTTGAAATCATCATCGAGGATATACGTAAAAATGCTGATGAATTAAATGATAAGCAACAACTGGTTGCACGAGTGTCGAAGTTGCTTATTAAATGGAAGAGTTTTTTTACACAGGAAAAGACCTTGATGCTATCGCCAGAACGCCAGCAAGGCTTATATGGTGAACTCTTATTTTTGAAGCAACTGATTGGTATGTTTGGGACTAGCGCTGTATCATTTTGGACTGGTTGTGATTATGAAACACATGATTTTTACATAAGAGGAAATGCTGTGGAAATAAAAACAACATCTTCGAAAGCTCCATACAAGATGCACATTAGCAGTGAATATCAGCTTGACGATTCAGAGATATCAGGGGAGCTGCTTGTCGATTTTTTTGCACTAAGAAAAAGTTCTGCAGATGGTGAAACGCTTCCACAGCTTATTGATGATATTAGATTCAAATTGGACGATAATCCATTGATGCGTAAAAAGTTTGACACAAACTTGAAGACATATGGGTATTTTGATGGTCTCGAGGATAAATACACGACTGGCTATCATATCCGAGAGGAGCACTCTTATCGTGTCACAGATAGATTCCCTAGAATTGTTAAGAGAGACATTTCAAATGGCATTTCAGGGTGTACATACGATGTGTTGGTAAATAGTTGTGCATCTTTTGAGATTGCTGATTCGGAAAAGGAGCAAAAAATGAAAGGAAGTGAGGAAATTGTCTGATAAACTGGCGGAATTTAATCAGGATATTTTGGAAGAAGTTGTATCCTATCGCACGAATAACATTGTTTCCACTTCGGTTGCGTTTAAGACAATTTTCTTATCCTATCTTGCAGATATAGGAGAATCTAGTATTTCGGACTGTCAGATTATTGATTTTAAAAAAAGCAGCAATAAGATGCGTCTTGATGGATACGTCTTTAACGAGTATTTTAATACGCTCACGCTTATCGTTAGTGATTTTAGTCCTTCACCGCAGATTGTAAAGGCCGGAAAGGTTGAAATAGAGAAGACAATTAAACAGGCTCATCGATTTCTAAAGAACTGTTTTACCGGATACTTTGAAGAAGTCGAGGAATCAAGTGATGGATATCAAGCGTATGAATATATTCAAGCGTGTAAAGATGATATCGAAACCGCAAATATTATATTGCTTACAAATAAAAAAGCTGTTTTATACGTGCCAGAGGATTCTAAGATTGGGAAAATTACTGTTCGATATGATGTTTGGGATATAGAACGGCTGTATCAGCATGTGTTCCTGAATGCTCAAACGGATGTAATAGAGATAAAGCTTGGAAAAAAATATGGGGTAACACTGCCATTTATTAAAGTGTCCGGAAGCAGTCAGCAACCTTATGACTGTTATGTAGGAGCAATCTCTGGTGAACTTTTGGCAAAAATCTATAGTGATGAAGGTCAAAAGTTGATTGAAAAGAATGTCCGTTCATTTCTTCAGGCTACCGGGAAAATTAATAAGGGAATACGCGACTCTCTTAAGAATGAGCCGGATATGTTTATGGCTTACAATAACGGCATTTCAACAATTGCAGAGTCGATTGAGATCGATGAAGATGCTTCTTCAGACCGTTTTGTTGTAATCAAGTCTATTACAGGATGGCAAATAGTAAATGGTGGTCAAACAACCGCTTCGATCTATAATGCCTATAAGGGCAAAGTAGACTTATCTTCAGTTAGCGTTCAGATGAAACTAGCTGTAATAAAAGCTGAAGATAGAGTGAGTGAAATCGTTGGTAATATTTCAAAATATGCCAACAGCCAAAATCCCATTAAAATGTCGGATTTTAGCGCAAATGATGATTATCATATACGGATGGAGCGGCTATCGCGAATTGTATATATACCAGTTACCAAAGGAAAATCTGTGGATAGATGGTTTTATGAAAGAGCAAGAGGTCAATATTTAGTTGAAGTGAATCGTCAGCTTACCCCTGCATTAAAAAAAGAATTCAAGGCTCATAACCCGAAGAAACGGTGCGTGTCTAAAGCTGTTGCTGCCAAGTGTATGATGTGTTGGATGGGGTACCCGGATGTCGTCAGTAAGGGCCTTGAAACAAATTTTGTTTTCTTTACAGGACTTATAAATGACGGAAAGATTCCAGAGGCAACAGAAACAAACTACAAACACATGATAGCCGAAGTGATTCTTTTTAATGAGTGTGATCATATTGTGGCAAATCAAAAATTTGGCGGATTCAAAGCTCAGATTGATTATTACACAGTTGCATTATTAGGAACATACTATAAAGATCAAATCAATCTGGATATAATATGGGAAATTCAAGCGATAGAGCCTAATGTTACATTACTTATAGAAGAATTGGTTTATAAGGTTTGGCGGCACTTTCAGGACCCCACTACTCCAGGTGTAAACATTGGTCAGTGGTGCAAAAAAGCTGAATGCTGGGAATTGTTGAAAAAACGATTTGAAAATGATGAGCTTCAGTGAGAGGTAAAAAATGTATAGAACAATAGACTTATTTGCTGGAGCTGGAGGATTAAGCCTTGGCTTTTTGCAAACAGGAAAATTTGATATTAAAGTTGCATTTGAAAATAACACTAACATGCAAGAAACATATCGACGAAATCATCCTGGTGTTGATGTAAGAGGTGATGTATGTGCGGCTGATTATGAAGAAATCCAAAAGCAATATGGGAAAATCGATGTTGTGATTGGAGGCCCGCCTTGTCAGGGGTTTTCAAACGCTAATCGCCAGAAAAACCATGCGATAAGCCAGAATAATATGTTGGTAAAACAGTATATCCGTGCAATTCGCGAACTGCAGCCGCTGGCTTTTGTTATGGAAAACGTGAGTATGCTGCGCTCAGATGTTCATAGGTTTTATTTGGACAAAACGGATCACGACTTAATTATCCAAAATAGCTATGATATCCCAATGCAGGAAACAAAGCTGGTGTTGCTTGAAAAGGAGTATCTTTTTAATGGTGCCATGGAGATTGTGCAATCTTTAGATGCTATCTCCGAAAATATTTGGCCAGAGGACTGCTATGTGGCCCTCAATGTAATTTACAAAGCCACTAAAAATCCCAAAAAGGTCGTTAGTGCACTATCAAAGCACAAAAAGAAACTGTTGAAATATGCTGACAAAGTAACAAGTAATATTTCGGAGTCGTATATTGCCATTCAGTCCAGAACGGCTTTCAATGCCATTCAGCAGTTCTTTGATGGGACACTCGAAGTCTGCAAGCTGAAGCAAGCAATTGAACCAGCTATTATGATTCAGCGGATGCTTAGTAAGGCAAAGGAAATCTTTGACAATCAGATTGTTGTTGATTCATACAGTGATGAAAATGACTTGGTTGCAGTAATTAGGTCCTATGCAGTATTTGACTATTTGAAAGCAATTCTCGGTACGGAACCAAATAGCTATGCGATAAATGCAGATATTCTTTGTGCAGCAAACTATGGGGCACCTCAAAAGAGAAACCGTTTTATTGTAATGGGTATAAAGAAATCTTTGGCTGACGAAGTCAAATTGCCGGTCGGTACTTTTTCAGAGGAAACATACCGGACCGTCCGGGATGCGATTAGTGACTTGCAAGAGGTGAAGACTGTAACTGAGGTGGCAGATGATATTGGTACATCGATAAAAGCTATGAGCAATATCAGTGAACTCGGACGTGCCCTTCGTGATACAGACACGCTGTTTAATCATATCATTACAAATACAAGAGAAACTGCAATGGAACGTTTTAAGGCACTTAAACAGGGTCAAAATTTCCATTCTCTTGATGATGATCTGAAGACTAATACTTATACAGATGTAAGTCGAACTCAAAACACGATATACCTTCGCCTTGATTATGATCAGCCGAGCGGTACGGTTGTAAATGTCCGAAAATCTATGTGGGTCCATCCCGTATTAGATCGCGCCGTGAGTGTACGTGAAGCAGCCCGCCTGCAGACATTCCCTGATAGTTTCGTATTTTGCGGAACAAAGGACAAGCAGTACCAGCAGGTTGGTAATGCTGTGCCACCAATTATGGCAAAGGCAATTGCTAAAAAACTTGCAAAGCAGTTAAAGAAAATTGAGGAAAAACCGGAGCATAGATAATGGCTGATAACCATACCAAAGAGGTACGAAGTCGAAATATGTCTCACATCCGAAGCAAAAACACGAAGCCCGAGGAGAAAGTGAGAAAGTATCTCTTTTCCAAAGGATTTCGATATAGGATAAATGTTCGCACTCTTCCGGGATGCCCAGACATTGTGCTTCCAAAGTATAAAACAGTTATTTTTGTAAATGGGTGTTTTTGGCACAAACATGACTGTCCAAGATTTGTTTGGCCCTCTTCCAATGAGGATTACTGGATTCCAAAGATTCAGAGAAATGTGGAAAGGGATGAAATGAATACTCGCCATCTTATGTCTCTGGGGTGGAATGTACTTGTGGTATGGGAGTGTCAGCTGAAGAAAAAAGCCTTTGAACATACTATGAGCCAGTTAGAGTCTGATATTAGGAAAGGAGCGGAGAAACATGAATAGATATACTTTTTCAACACAATCAGGAAAGGCATACTACTGTAACTCCATTCCTGGATTTATTGCTGATCAGTCAACCGATATTGTGGGCCGACTGGTCAGGCATGCATTTGATATTAACAAAGAGCAGGCTAATGCTTGGGAAAATCAAATTACTGAGTTGCAACGCCGCCTGGAAGAATGCGGTATGGAGGGAGATATCATATTTGAGTATGATATTGTTCGCCTTGGCAAGCGTATTGATGTTATTCTGCTTATTCGACACATGGTATTTTCTCTCGAATTCAAAAACGGAAAAGATATTTTTACCACACAGGATGCGCAGCAGGCTGAGGATTATGCTATTGATATAAAGAACTTCCACAAAGAATCTGAAGATCTGTATGTTTGTCCTATTTTGATTGCTACCGATGCCGCACGATATCCGAACCCCCAATCTTGCGATTGTTATCCGGACAAGCAGGTTCATCTGCAGAGAGAGAATATTGAAACGCTTATTCCAAAGATCACAAAAATCTCCTCCTTGTACGGTGATGATGGAGAGATTGATTTTGATAAATGGTTTAATTCTCCTTACTATCCAACCCCTACTATTATTGCAGCGGCTGTGGAGGCATATAGTTCTCATAGTTTAAGTCAGATTGCTCAATCAGAAGCTGGTCAAGAGAATATCAATCTTTGTGAAGCAAAGATCTATGAGATAATTGAATACGCAAAAATACAAAAGAAGAAATGCATTTGTTTTATTACGGGTGTGCCAGGTGCCGGGAAAACCTTGGTTGGCTTGGATGTTGTGGCTAAAAGCTTGGATGATGCAAACGGCTTAAGTGTTTATCTTTCGGGAAACGGTCCTCTGGTTGAAGTACTGCGCGAAGCATTAAAGAAAAGTGTCGAATCCAATGACAGAGAACGTGAAGATCTTTGGAAGAGAGCAAAGAAGTCTGCAGGAAAAACATTTGATGTTCCTAAGCCTGAGAAGCTGTTTAACAAACATACCCAAGCTGCAATCAACACACTGATCCAGAGTAGTTATGCGTTCAAAAAAGACAATGCATCGCATAGTAACCCAACTCCGGAGAACATTCTGATATTTGATGAGGCTCAACGTGTATGGAATCAGGAAAAGATGGCTCGTAAACATGATGATCCCATAATGGCAGTAAGTGAGCCTAAGCTGTTGTTCAGTATTATGGATCGTCATCAGGACTGGGCAGTTATGATTTGCTTGGTTGGTCTTGGACAAGATATCTATGATGGTGAAGTGGGAATCAATGAATGGTTTCGCTGCGGTATTGAAGAGTTCAAAGAATGGGAATTGTTTTATTCTCCTTTGATTTTCAGTCAAGTTGAAGATAAGAATATTGACCAAGAAAAGATTCTCTCATGTGAAAGATGTCATCAGATCGATGAACTTCATTTGAAGACCTCTATTCGTTCGTTTAGAGCTGATAAACAGTGCCAGTTTATTGATGCACTTCTTGATAATGATCCGAAACAAGCATCGGAAGTATATCAACAAATTGCCTCGAAGTATCCTATATACATAACAAGAGATTATTCTTTGGCTAAGAAATGGGTACGTGCGCATGTACGTGGTTCTCAGCGTTCTGGCGTTTTGGCATGCAGCAGTGCGCAAAGACTGAAGCCAGAAGGTATCTATGTTCCTACTGAAATAGATGTTAAAAATTGGTTCCTAGCACCAAGTGATGACTTGCGTTCGTCCAACATGCTGGAGGTAGTCGCAAGTGAATTTAAGGTACAGGGGCTTGAGATTGACTGGGCAATTGTTTGCTGGGATGCGGATCTTCGACGCAGTAAGAATGGAGCAGATTGGGATCACTATTCATTTAGGGGAACGAAATGGAACAAAAGAAATAAGCCGGAACAAAAGCGTTATCTGGTAAATTCATATCGTGTACTTCTTACAAGAGCACGCCAAGGAATGGTGCTGTTTGTGCCGAAGGGAGTTGATCCCGAGGAAGATCCGACAAGAGATACGGAGTATTATGATGGTATCTATAAGTATCTTGTTTCTTGCGGGATTCAAGAATTGTAGTAGATTTTTACTTTTTCCCAAATGATTACATAGACACTATCCTAACGAGGTTTCATATGGAGAACGGAACAAAACTCAGAATCCTATATTTATATCAGCACCTAGTTCAGCATACCGACGCGGAGCACACACTATCAACCGCCGAGCTGATGAAGATCCTCAAAGAAGATTATTCGGTGAAGGTGTCTCGAAATACCATCAGCGATGATCTTGCCATGCTTCACGACTGTGGTCTACATATTGAGCACTATGAGTCTACTCAGAATAAGTACTATTATGACGGACATATTTACGAGCTTCCGGAACTTAAGGTCCTCGTTGATGCTATCTCTTCTTCCAAATTCATCACGCAGCGTGAATATTACGGTACGGCAGAGCCGCCAGTCCGGTGTGGCGATCCCCGGAATAATCAATTATAAATAAGTACAACAAAGAAGGTAATTTATATGGATTCAATATTAGTTTTTGATGATTTTAAGCATTGTTTTAGGAAATTAGACACCTCAAATTATAATGATGATTTAGTTGTAGGATCTGTTTTTTTTACAAGAGATGCTATAAATGTCATTGAAAAATATTACAGAATAATTGGTTACATAATATGCGATGATAAGGGCGTTTATTATCCGATTGATGTGAGAAAAAATGATATAGCCATATTGGAAGGAACTTATAATTGCATAGAGGATGAATTAAAGAAGGAATTGGTGCTATATAATATAAAGATCGAACCAGCAGAGGTATGGAGTCCTTTCTTTTTTCGTTGGCAGTTCATGTGTGATTGGAATGTTTTTGAAACTTGTGGAGATTTTATAAATATAGCCTCAAAAATAATAGGAAATGAGAGGCTGATGAAGAAGATTATTGATGACAAAATCGATTATGTCCTTCCAGTAAATTATAAAGAATTATCTCAAATGGTACGAGGCTTGAATAAATTATTTGGAGTTGAATTTTATAATAAGGATTATTACGAAGAGATAAACTATTTATTTGATTCGCTTGTGAATGGATACCATATAAATATGTCTACAGAAGAAGTTGAGACGTATTGTTATCAATTATGTAATTACGTTTTGAAAAGAATAGAGGGAGAACATGTATAATTCGGGAATAGGTACACCTTATTGGTTTGAATGGGAAATTGGAATACTAGAATGCTTGAATATGCTACAAGATACATCAATTGAATCAGTAATACTTCAATCAACTGATTTTCAGGCATTAGATGATGTCGTAGTAAATTATAGTGATAAAAGCATTTTAAATATTCAAGTAAAACATACAGATGAAGATGCTAATTTCACATATTCTTTTTTAGCTTCTGGGAAAAAGCCGTTACTGAATGCGTTGGCTTTAGAATGGAAGAATAATAAAGATAATTATAATTTTAAAGGTATTCAAATTGTAACAAATAAAAAATGGGGTTCGCAGGAAACAGATGGAAAGTGTTCAATGGATGACTTTATTTCCAAGGTGTTTCCATGCTTACAAGATAATTATAATTATACTTCGGCAAAGCCTAATGAGCAGAAGGCTATCGAATGGTACAGAGAAAATTTGGAGATAAATTTAGATTCTAATGAGGCGGCGTGTTTCACTAAACTTTTCTCTTTTAGAAAAGAGTCCTGTCTTGCTGATGTGGAAGAAAAAATACGTGTGAAGATTGGCGAAATACTAGGAACAGATAATAGTGATGCGATAGATTTTTGCTTAAATAGTATTCTTTCTAAATTGAATATATGGGCAACATCAAGAAGAGAGAAGCAGGAAATAACAAGAGAAAATGTATATGGAGCATTATGCTATACCGAGCCGGATGTTCCTTCATATGAACTATGTCCAGAAAAACCGATACTTCCTTCTCGACAACGGTTTGGGGAGACCTTTATAGATGACATTAAAAAGAATAGTAATCATATCATATTCTTAGAAGGATTACCGGGCTGTGGAAAAACAAATTTTATAAGTTATTTATCACAGATGAATGAGTCTATAGTTGATTTTAGATTTTACACATATCTCCCAGTAAATAGAGTAGATGGTTCATATAGTGATGATGAAGGCTTTTATTTGGGTAATATTTTGTGGAGAAGTATTCTCGTACAGCTTAAGAAAAAATTTGAAGAGAATAATTTATTATCTGTTGTAAAGTTTCCACTTATATACCAATTTATGTCTGTTTCTGAAATGCGGGAAACGGTAATACATTTCCTACCGGAATATGCAAAATGTATAGGAAGGCCTTGCTACTTTTTTATAGATGGATTAGATCATGCTGCAAGATCAAAAGATGCACGAAATTCATTTTTATCTCAATTGCCAAGACCAGAGGAAATCGGGGATGATTTTTATTTTGTCTTGGTCGGACAGCCTATAAATGATGGTTATCCGTCTTGGATGAAAGATAATAAAAGTATTACATATTACAGCATGCCGGCTTTGGATACAGATGATGTTGTTATATTATTAGAGCAAAGCGGTGTAACAGAGAATACAGTCGATATGGAAAACTTGGCGAAAACCGTTATTTCAGTTATTGGGAACAATGTTCTTAATATAATATTTGCAATTCTGGAATTGAAGAAAATGGTATTGCCACTTTCCTTCGAGGCAATAGAGAAGAAACTAAATAGTAGGTTTTTAAATAAACAAATTGATAAATATTACGAATGGATTATTAGTTCGCAGGAAAAAAGCCTTTTGCTATACAAAATTGAGGCAATTATGGCGTTTTCAAGTAAACGTATTAACGCTTATGATGTGGCTCAAATGTGTGGAGTTGAACACGACGAGGCGGCGTTTGTTTTAAATGGCTTATATCCAATTATTGTATGTGAAAGCGATAGATACTTCGCTTTTCATAATGATGTAAGGCTTTTTTTACAGAATGCAATTATTCACAATTCAAATATAAAAGGAATTACCGAATCAATAATTAATCGAATTAAACAGGATAGAGAATTATGGAAATATCGATATGATATCTCTTTTAATTTACTAGTATCTTGTAAGGCCACTGATGAGGTGTTGAAACTGATTGATGTTGAATATGTAATGAATTCAGCATTATATGGGATATCGTTTGATAGGATACTTCAGCAGTTTATACTAGCGCACCAATTGCCAATGGATAATCTTGAAGAAGTATGCATACATTCAAGTGCAGTGTCTCTTTGTTTGGCACAGTATGCAAATTGCATACAGTATTATGCAAAAGAATCGGATTATTTTGAAGCACAAAGTATCAACAAAAAGACTAAAGCGGAAAAATATTGTTTGAATGTTAAAAATGATATAGAGCAAATCATTTTAGATATTGATTTTGCTGCTAAGGCTGGATTTGAACGAGGACATAAACTTTTCGATGAATACCTCAGTGGATATAATATAGAGGCATTGTTAAGCGGGGAGCTAAACAAAGAAACGCTTGTTAAGGCTGGATATATATTTCGATGCTATGGTGCAGATTATATGGATGCTCTTACTGGAAATTCTAACGATTATGTTTATTTTGTAGATGGATGGTTAGATGCCAGTGTAAGTCTTACATCAAAAGAAGATATCAGGCAAACATTCACTTTTAAATGGTATAATCCAGATTCATTGTATGCATATATTCATCAGATTACAGAAGAAAAGAATCTTGAAAAAGAATCATTTGACGAATTGTTGAATATTCTTTTAGGAATGTCTGCATCTATAGAAATAATTATAGAGATTTGCACATATGGACTGTTAAACTCATATAAATGCGAAGCTGGGATAGAATATATTGGCAACCATTTAAGTGATATTATAAAAATAGATAGAGATTATAAATACGAAGATTTAAGAATAATTTCTTTGATTAAGGCTAACTTGTGCCTGTTTGGTAGGATTGAGGAATCGTTAGTTGAAAAATGTTATAAAGAAATATTGAATCTAACTCATAATGGTGAATCACAAAGAGGTTATAAACCAGCATTGGCACAGTATGATATTGCAAAGCATGTTAGTGAACAATTTTATTCGGTGGACAGAAATGATGTATTATCTAAAGATGATATCTTTTCATTGATTTATTTTGCGGATAAGTACGGTGCTGGATCTGCTCATGATTGTAATGGATATACTGTTATGAGATTTTTACGTAAAGTATTGGTGAGCTTTTCCGAGCATAACCCCAAGGCAGGAATTATCGATACTATTTGTAAAGCGGTTGTTCAATGTTTGGAATGGGATAAGACTCGATTTATTCCGGAGTTTAACAAGTTGTTCTGTATATCAAATGCGCATGCTGATTTTCTAAAAGTTGCAGAATATTGGTGTGGCGAAGATGGAGTGGCTTGGAGATCAGAATATGATGAGATGGAAGATTTATGTAAAAACATGATACCTGCATTAGAATACTTTGGAGAAAACAAGTTTATAGAGGAAGTACGTGAAAAACAGAAATATAGAATGTTTGGCTATGTGGGAAGAAAAGACTATTCGTTAAATGGTTTACTTGATTGTTATAAAAAACTTCCTCTGGATGAAGAAAAATTATGCTGTTATGGCATGAGACTGTTTTCCGTTTCAAATTTAGCGGATTCTATTGGTGATAATAGGTTTTCAAGTGAAGTTGACCGAGAGTTGCTAGAGGATGCCGTTAAATTGGGGTACAAGTACTGTAATGCATTATTTGAACTAAAAAATACTCCTAAAGATTTAGTTTATTGGAGAATGAAAGTTCTTGATTCTCTATATTGCAATATAGATTTGATTTCTGATGATTCTGAATTAATTGCGTTATACAGACTTACAAATTCATGGATTAAAGAGTATATAGAGAATGATAGAGAATACAATCGATTGGAAACCTTAAGAAGTTACAATTATGAAATTATTTCTCGCATTTCAAGTTCTGAAATTCGGGAAAAGTTTATGGCAAAAGGATTGTATGATAAAGCGAAACATAAAGATTTCTCTGTAGAAACAGGAAGGGACTATAATCTCGAAATTATCAATCTTTTAAAAGAAGATGGATATAATGAAAAGGCGGAAGGAGTAATTCTTACACAAATAGATAAAAGAGAAATCGGATTACATAAGCTGATTATGGAAGCAGGAGATATTATCGCTCAAAAACATATGGAAGAATATGTAAATAGATGTGTTGTTAAATTTATTCTATCTGAAAGCAAGTATGGTTATATAGGCAGCGGAATTAGCGATGTATTTGAACGTTATTATGAAATGTTCAATGATAATACATGGAATCTTTTATTTGAAAATATAGTAACTCGATTCGCAGAAAGTGATTATGGCATAATTGCCTCGTTGTGGGGAGATTTTACAATTTTCTCAATTTATTATCTTTCAAGAATAGATAAAGATAAAATAAAAGCTTTATTCGATTGTTTATGTAAAACACATGAAAGTCTTTCTTCGGCGAATGGAAGAGTAAAAATAAAAGAAGAAAAACTGATATTGGATGAGAATATTACGTCGCTCTCTGATATGGTAAATTTTCAGCTTAATATATGACTTTGGGTAAAATACTTATTCTTAGAAAGGTTCACTATGAAAAATTAAAAGAGGTACGCTATCAGGATGTGTACCACAAGGCACTTTGCTATTGCCTTGGTATCAGTGATGATACGAGAAGAAATATCAATAGCATCTATGATTTTAAGACGGGATGTGTAAAAACTGAGTGTCTGCATGAAGGCTGGCAGACCAGTGGCAGTATGAAGGTGGTGCGAATGGCATTTAACCTGTATTGCAACGGTGCACCGAGTGTAGATGATTACACAAAAACAGAGGGACAAACAAATATTACAGAGCTTATGCTTAATGATTTCATTGAAAAGGTTGTAATTCATGAAGCAGAGGGTGGCAGAACAAAAGACCGTATTCAGCAAGTGGATATTTATTTCAATTTCATTGGAAATTTTGTTCTTCCACTCAGTGAGGATGAAGTGGAAGCCTTGCAGTCAGAGGAAGCACGCAGAGCGGAAGAGATTGCTGAAAGAAAGAGAAAATCTTCTAAGAAGTCTACGCAGAAAAGAAATCAGAAGCGTGCAGAGATCAAGGCAAAAGCAGAAGCCGGAGCCGGAGATCAGGAAGCACAGAGCCAACTTGCAGAGCGTAAACAGTATCAGGTAAGAGCTACAGTAAAGAGTTACCGGGAAATGCGTGACGATGCATTAAGCGGAGATCCTATTGCAAAAGTAAGATATGAAAAAACACTGGCTATGAGACGTGAAGCGTATCATTCAAAGAAAAGTGAACAGACAGCCTGACAATATGCATATGATCACGATACATTAGTTGCAGAATTGATGAGAATAAGCGGGAGCGATGCAATTATTGTATTAGCCAAAGAGATATGGTATTGTATAGATAGTTTAACAAATCGTTGTTTGTGGAGGTGTTTGGATGTGTGGAATAGCAACTGATTTATAAAAAATAAATCGGAGGTTTATATGGATTATTCGTAAACGTCAAATCCTGCGCCTTGGCTAATTAATCTTTTTGTGCCACACTCTAAATGACACGAAAAAACTATTAGTTTTTTAGAGGAGGCTAAAGAGCATGGACCAATTAACTCACACTGTCCGCAGGTCGAACTGGATAAACATTATTCGACAGTGCCAGGACAGACCGGCAGGCACTACAGCAAAGCAGTGGCTTGCTGAAAACGATATTTCTGAAAAATCTTACTATTACTGGCTTCGAAAGATCCGCCGGGAAGTCTGTGAACAGGAAGGACTCCAGGAAGTCACCACCCCGTCTGCCCTCTCTTTTGTAGAAATCCCGGTAAAAACTGCTCTGGACACAACACCGGTGCCAACCGTCCCGGCAGCAATGACTCCGGCTGCAGTGATCAGATCAGGCCGCCTGACGCTGGAATTATCAAACGATATTTCAGAGTCCCTGCTTTGCAGGCTGTTGCAGGAGGTGATTCATGCTTGAAGATGCTGCCGGTATCCGCAGAGTCGTGATTGCCTGCGGATATGTGGATCTGCGCAAAGGGATCGATGGGCTGTCCATGATCATCGGAGACAGATACCATCAGAATCCTTTTGAAAAGGGAACTTTATTCCTATTCTGTGGCAGACGGTCCGACCGCATCAAGGGACTTCTATGGATGGGAGACGGTTTTCTTCAGCTCTACAAACGGCTGGAGGCAGGTTCCCTGTCCTGGCCGAGAACCAGCGAAGAGGCCGCAGACCTTACAGAGGAACAGTTCCGTTATCTTATGATTGGGCTGAATCCCCTGAACCCCAAAGTCAGGGAAGTAACACCGCAAAAGCCCACCTGATCTTTGTGCAAAACATAGATTTTTTATGCCTGTTATCCAGTCAGATCCATTCCCGGTATTACAGCCTCTCCGGACGCTGTTTCATGGTCTGTGACGTATCCACAGGAGAATCCGGATAAAATTTCAGCACCTTGAAAACTTTATATTTCCCTGGCTCTATGACCATCACACCGCCATACAGGCATAGGCAGAATGACGAAACCTGCGGGGGCTGCCGGTTCGCAATCCTTTGTGTTTTCTGGTATAATAAAAACAGTTTAAGGAGCTGGACAATGGCAGACAGACATACACTGGAAGAACTGAATAACTGCAGCCGGGAGGAACTGATCACCATCGTTCTTATGATGCAGGGGCAGCTGGATACCCTGAATGAGAACATCGAGCGGCTGATCGAACAGGTACGCATAGCGAACAGCCATCGTTTCGGAAAACACGCAGAAACACTGGATTCCATAGATGGTCAGCTGTCCTTTTTTGATGAGGCAGAAAGCTGCTGTGATCTGTCTGTCCCGGAGCCTGCTGCAGAGGAAGTACTTCCATCCCGACGTAACCATAAGAAAAAAGGGCAACGGGAAATGAATCTGAAAGATTTTCCGGAAGAAATACTTCCTCCTTATCAGGTATCCACAGAAGAACTGGATACGTTTTATGGTGCAGGCAACTGGCGCAGAATGAAGGATGAAACCTACAAAAGACTGCGTCATGAACCGGAATCCTGGACGGTGGAAGTCCATACCGTGGAAGTCTATGTAGGCACTGGCGGAGATCATCAGGATGAATTCTTACGGGGAAAGCGTCCCGGGGATCTTCTCCGGGGAAGCATCATTACTCCTTCCCTGCTTGCCTCCATTCTGAATGTTAAATATGTGAATTCCTCTGCGCTGCACAGAGTCGAGCAGGAGTTTCAACGCAATGGTGTAAATATCTCCAGACAGACCATGTCGAACTGGATTATCCGGTGTGCTGAGAAATACTTCGCACCGTTTGTGGAACGCATGAAGCAGGAGCTGCTGTCCCTGCCGGTGACACAGTCGGACGAAACACCTACACAGGTGATCGGTGACAGTGACCGTCCGAACAGTAAATGCTACATGTGGGTACACCGTTCCGGGGAGTTCTATAAGGAACGTCCTGTGGTGATTTACGAATACCAGAAAGGCAGGGATCACGAAAAGCCGCTGGAGTTTTACCGAAGCTACAAGGGAGTTCTGGTCACGGACAGTCTGGAGCAGTATCATCTGCTGGACAAAAAACTGCCGGGAGTGACAAACGCAAACTGCTGGGCACATGCAAGAAGAGCCTTTGCAGATGCCGTAAAGGCAGCGGATAAAAAAGATCCCGGGGCAGTAAAAAGTTCCGTGGCATACCAGGCATTACAAAAGATCGCGGAATTCTACCGGATTGATACTGAACTGAAAGAACTTCCTGCAACGGATCGCCTTACACAGCGGAAGACAAGGATAAAGCCGCTGGTTGAGGATTTTTTTGCGTGGGCAAAACAACAGGCTGCAGCATGTGCGGTGCCTCCGAAATCCAGGACCGGACAGGGACTAAATTTCGTCATCCGTCAGGAAAAATATTTAAAAGTATTTCTGACCGATGGAGATATTCCTATCGATAACTCGGCTTCCGAGCGGGCTATCCGGACTTTCTGTATCGGCAAGAAGAACTGGATGTTCCATAACACAGCAAAAGGTGCCGGAGCCAGCGCTCTTGTTTACAGTATTTCAGAAACAGCAAAGCTGAACAATCTGCGCCCATACTACTACTTCAGGCATATCCTCACGGAGCTGCCTAAGTATTGTGATAAAAAAGGAAATATAGATCCGGCAAAACTAGATCAGCTGATGCCTTGGGCAGAGGAGCTTCCCGAGGAATGCCGGAAACCACGCCGCTCATAAAAGCGGCGTTAAATTTAAGGGTAGGCG